>LNFE01000151.1 GCA_001464575.1 Acidobacteria bacterium Ga0077553
ACACGCGAGCAACGAGACATTGTCGAGAGCCTTTTTCGGGCGGTGGGCGTGGTGGCCTGGGTGGATGACGAACAGATGGATGCCGTCACGGCGTTGTCCGGATCCGGTCCCGCCTACGTGTACATTTTCATTGAAGCGATGATCGCCGCGGGCCTGAAAATGGGCCTTTCGCGGGACATTTCGACGCGGCTGGCCGAGCAGACCGTGCTGGGCGCGGCGAAGCACGTGCGCGATTCCGGGCTGCATCCGGCGATTCTGCGGGACCAGGTGATCACCCCGGGGGGCGTGACCATTGCCGCCATCCACGAATTGGAGCGGCACGGCCTTCGCAGCATGTTGATTTCGGCCATCGAAACGGCCACCGAGCACAGCCGGAAACGAACGAAGGCTCTGCTTGAACAACTCGAAACTCCAAACTCATGAAGCATCATATTCTCTCGATTCATGCTCATCCGGATGACGCGGAAATTTTAGCCGCGGGGACGCTGACGCTGCTCGCGCGGGCGGGCCATGCGGTGACGATCGTCTCGATGACGCCAGGCGACTGCGGCTCGATGGAATGGGGGCCGGACGAGACGTCCGCCAAGCGCCGGGCCGAAGGGGCCGCCGCGGCCGCGTTGATTGGCGCCCGCTACGAGTGCGCCGAGTTTCGGGATTTGGCGATTTTCGTCGACGACGCCAGCCGGCGCCGGGTGACGGAACTGATCCGCCGGCTGCAGCCGACCATCATTCTGACCTCTTCGCCGACCGACTACCATTGCGACCACGAGGCGACCAGCATTTTGGTGCGCGATGCTTGCTTTGCCGTCTCCTGCCCGAACTACCAATGCGGCGAGGCGCCGCCGTTGCCCGCGATTCCGCACCTGTACTACATGGATTCGATCGAAGGCCGCGACCGGGATGGCCGGCCCGTGCACGCCGACTTCGCCGTCGAAATTGGGCCGGAGTTCCCGACGAAGCGGGAGATGCTGGCGGCCCATGCGAGCCAACGGGAGTGGCTGCAGAAGCAGCACGGGATGGACGATTATTTGAAGTCGATGGAGGAGTGGACCCGGGCGCGAGGACAGTCGGTATCGGTTCAATATGCGGAAGGATTCCGGCAGTACAAGCACCATCCGTACCCGACGACGCCGTTGCTGCAGGAGTTAGTGGGGCAGAGGCTACGGCGTTAAGGCCACCGCTTCGATGACTTTTTTGAGAAGGGCCGTGCCTTCGTACAGGGTGGTGAGCAGAATGCGTTCATCGTTGCCGTGGGCGCGGCTTTCGTTGCCGTTTCGGAGGAAGACGGGGACGCCGTAAACGGCCATGCCTCTGGCGCGGAGGAAGGCTCCGTCGGTGGCGCCGCGGGACATATAGGGAATGGTGACGGACTTGCCGGGTTGTTGGGCGAAAACGCTTTCCATGGCCTTGTAGAGATCGGTTGTCAAGGAACTCGGTTCGGTGGCCGGCATCTCCTGGCCGGGGTCAGGGAGCACTTCGATGGCGGGGTCGTTAATGATTTGGCGGAACCGGGCGTAGACCTCTTCCTTCGTTTCGTTGGGAAGACGGCGGACGTCGATTTGCGCTTCGGCTTGGTTGGGGATGACGTTGACCTTCATGCCGGCGCGGAGCATGGTGGGGGAGACGGTGGTGCGGAGGGCGGCGTCGAGTTCCATGTCGCGGTCGCCGATTCCGTTGGCGGTTTGTTGGCGGGTTTTGGGGTCTTCGAGGGCGGCGAGGTGGGGTTGCAGCCAGGCGTACTCGCTGAGTTTGGCCATTTCGCGGAAGTAGCGGCGGGTGGTGGTGTTCAGGCTGACCGGCTGGTAGGCGCGGACGAGCTTGGAGATAGCGTCGGCGAGATGCGCGACGGCGTTGTCCTTGCGGGGCAGGGAGCCGTGGCCGGCGGCGCCGCGGGCAGTGAGGATCATGCGGGTGGGGATCTTTTCGGAAGTTTGGACCTGGTAGACGCGGGTGCCGTCGGCGGTGGCCATCTGGGCACCGCCCTCATTGAGGGCGTATTCGGCATCGATCTTGTCCCAGGCGTGGCGGATGAGCCATTGGATACCGGTGGAGCCGGCCTCCTCGTCGGCTTCGCTGAGCAGGATGATGTCGCGGTTCAGCTTGGCGCTGGAGCGTTTCAGGTCGACGAGGATGGCCATCTGGGCGGCGAGAAGATTCTTGGTGTCGACCGCGCCTCGGCCGTAGAGGAACCCGTCCTTGCCAGAGCTTCGGCTCGATGGGCACGACGTCGCTGTGGGCCATGATCAGGAGGGGGCGTTTTTCCTTGCTCCCGGCGAGGCGGCAGACGACGTTTAGCCGTTGGGGGTCGCCGCCGAGGAGTTCGCAGGGGATGCCGTGCTGCTGCATTTCGCGGGCTATGTACTGGGCGACGAGGGTCTCGTTGCCGGGCAGGTTGGAGGTGTCGAGGCGGAGGAGATCGACGAGGTACCGTTCGGCGCGGGCGGCGAGCGACTCCTGCGCGGGGGCGGCGAGGGGTAGAAGGATTGCCAGCAGAAGAGAGCGCATCCCAGTTATCCTAGAGGATTCCATGCGTCTTGTTGTTGTTGCGCTTAGTTGCTGCGCCTTGTTGGCCCAGGATCCAGAAAAGAAAACGATCGTTGTGACGGGCTCTTATCAGCCTATTCCGCTTGAAGAGGCTGACCGTTCGGTGAAGGCGATTCCGGCGCGGGAATTAACGCCGTTGGCGGGGTCAGTGAGTGATTTGCTGAATCTGGATGCTTCCGTGGACCTCCGCGAACGTGCGCCGGGAGCGGTCAATAGCGGGCTTTCGATCCGTGGCGGGAGCTTCGGGCAATCGCTGATCTTGTGGAACGGGCTGCGGCTGAACAGCGCGCATACGTCGAATCTGAGCATGGATCTGCCGATTCCGCTGGAGTCGATGGCGCAAGTGGAGATTCTGAAAGGGTCCGGGTCGACGCTGTACGGTTCCGATGCGACGGCGGGGGTGATGAATGTGATCTCCCGGCCGCCGGCGCTGAGCGAGGTTCGATTCCGGAGCGGGTTTGGCAACTGGGGTACGCAGCAGCAGCACGCTTCGGTGGCCTACGTCGGCAAGGGGTTGGCGCAGCACTTCACGATGGCGCGTGATTTTTCCCGCGGCTTCATGGAGAACCGGGATTATCGGAATTTGTCTGTCGCTTCGCAGACGCAGTTCCGGCAGACGGAAGTGACGCTGGCGATGAACGATCGGCCGTATGGCGCGGAGCAGTTCTACGGGAACTTCAATTCGTGGGAGCGGACGAAGAGTTGGTTCGCGGGCATTCGGCAGGGAATTGGGCAGAAGACCGATGTGCTGTTTGCCTATCGCCGGAACACCGACTTGTTTGTGCTGTACCGGGACCGGCCGCAGGTGTTTACGAATCGCCATGCCGTGGAGACGTGGCAGGCGAGCGTGCGGCGGGCGGAGAACCTGCCGAGGAATGGGCGGCTGCACTATGGCGCAGAGTTTCTGGGCGACCGAATCGAGTCGAACAATCTGGGACGGCATTCCCGGGCGCGGTCGGCCGTCTACGCGGCCTACGACATCCGGGCGCTGCAGCGCTTCTCGTTGACGATTGGTCTGCGCGATGAGATCTATCGGAACTTCGAGCATCAGTGGAACCCGTCGGCGGGGGTGGGCTACTGGCTCAACTCGCGGGCCAAGTTGCGCGCTTCGGCAAGCCGGGCGTTCCGGCTTCCGACCTATACCGATCTCTACTACCGCGATCCGGCCAACGTGGGCGATCCGCTGCTGCGCCCGGAGAGGGCGTGGACGTTTGAAGGCGGTTTGGATCTATCGCTGCCCCGGGAGGCGAAGGTGGCGGTGACGGTGTTCCAGCGCCGCGAGAAGGACGGCATCGACTTTGTGCGGCGTTCGGCGGCCGACATCTGGCGGGCGACCAATTTTCAGGCGCTGAATTTCACTGGGTTCGAATCGCAATTGACGATGGTCGCGGCGCGGAAGCATCGGATTGAGTTCTCCTACACGGGATTGAATGGCGCGCAGACGGTGTTGACCGGGCTGCAATCGAAATACGTGTTCAACTATCCGCGGCACGCGGGCGTGGCGACGTGGCAGGCGGCGTGGAATAACGGCATGATGGCGCGGACGCGGTTGGGGGCCATTGAGCGGTTTGGCCGGTCGCCGTATGCGGTGTGGGATACGTTTCTGGCCTATCAAAAAGGGCGGGTGCGTCCGTACCTGCAACTGGCCAATATCACGTCCACTCGGTATGAAGAGCTGATTGGAGTCCGTATGCCGGGCCGGAGTTTTATTGGCGGCCTCGAACTCGTACTCTACCGGCCGCGATAAACTATCGAAGGACACCGTTTTGCTACGACACCTCCGCACCTTTGCCCTGCTAGGGAGCCTCTCCGTGGTTCGCGCCGCCGAACCGGGACAGTTGGATGCGAATCTGTCCTTGTTTACGGTCATGTGCGCCTTGCACGCGGCGGGGTACGACGCCGAAATGGATTCGCCGAACAACCACCCGATTCGGGCGGCCGCGGTGAAAAATCTGGCGAACCGCGACTTGAAGACCGCCGGCGAGTTGCGAGAGTGGCTCGAGAATCGCAAGCTGGGGCCGAAGCGTTTGGACCTGAACCGGTTCATCTCTTTCGCGCTTTCCGTGGACGGTCCGCCGAACTTTAACTACAAGTTTCAATCGCACGAGATGCCGCCGGACGTGGTGCCGCTGGCTGGGTTCGAACGGCTGGTGAGCCGCTTCTACGCTGAGGCGAATGTGGAAGAGCTCTATAAGCAGGCCCAGCCGGCCATCGAGAAGATGCTCGAGAGCTATCAGACGCCGGTCGTGAATACGCTTGGGCAGGTGAACGGCTACCTGCGGAACCCGACGAGCGGGTACGTGGGCCGCCGTTTCTACGTCATTTTGGAACTGCTCGGACCGCCGAACCACATTCAGACACGGGCTTACAAGGACGACTATTATTTGGTTCTGACGCCGTCGCCGGAGATTCAGACCGACTATATCCGCTACGCTTATCTGCAATACCTGCTCGACCCACTGACATTCAAATTCGCGGCGAAGCTCGAGAAGAAAAAGCCGCTGATTGACTTGGCCCAGGCGGCGCCAGCACTCGAAGAGCACTATAAAGCTGACTTTTCGTTGTTGGCCACGGCGAGCCTGATTCGCGCGATTGAGGCCCGCCTCGACAAGCGGAAGGACCCGGAGCAGGCGCTGCGCGAGGGTTTCATTCTGACGCCGTACTTCACCGAGGCGTTGGCCAAGTATGAAACGCAGGAGGTGTCCATGCGCCTCTACTATCCAGAGATGATCGACGCGATCGACCTAAAGAAAGAGGACAAGCGGCTGGCGGCGGTTGACTTTTTGAAGGACCGCCCGGTGAAGGCGGTGAAGGTGGCTCCGAAGGAAGAGAAGGTGGAGCTGAGCGGGGTGTTTAAGACGCTCGAGGACGCTGAGAATCTCTATCGCGCCGCCAAGCTGGAACCCGCCCGCGAACTATTCCTCCGGTCGCTGCAGGAGGCTGCTGACCAACCATTGCACGCGAAGGCATATTATGGTTTGGGCCGTGTCGCCGCTCGTCAGGCCAATCTGGAGTTGGCAGAGAAGTTGTTCACTAAAGTGCTGGAGCTTTCCCCCGATCCGCAGACCAAAGCCTGGACCCACGTCTACCTCGGCAATCTTGCTGAGCGGGCGCAGGAGCCGCAGCAGGCGGTGGCGCAGTTCGAAGCAGCCCTGGCCGTTCCCGGCGCTACCGCCGCGGCTCGTCAGACCGCTCAGCAGGCGCTCACCAAGTTAGCTAATACCCCGAAGGAGAAGGAATGATCATGTCCCGTTTTGTCCGCCTCGCATTCAGTGTGGGCCTCGCCGCCGCTGTCGCGCTGGCCCAGCCCAAACCCAAGTCGCAGAAAGAAGTCGATGCCATCATGGCGATGCAGAACGCGCAGGATGCGGACTCGCGCATCAAGGCCGCTCAGGCCCTGATCACCAAGTTTGCCGATACGGAGTTCAAGCCGTTCGCGCTTTACGTGATGGCTTCGTCGTACCAGCAGAAAGGGGACGTCGAGAACACGATTGTGTGGGCCGAGAAGACCCTGGAGGTGGACAAAACCAACTTCATGTGTATGAACATGATCGCCTCGGGCCTGGCGCAGAAGACGCGCGAGTTCGACTTGGATAAGGAAGACAAGCTCGGCCGCGCCGAGAAGATGGCGAACTCCGCCATGGAAGCGATCAAGACCGCGGCGAAGCCGAATCCGCAGATTCCGGACGACCAGTGGGAGCTGATCAAGAAGGATTACACGGCCGAAGCGCATCAGGCGCTGGGTTTGGTGGCGATGGTGCGGAAGAAGTACCCGGAGGCGATCGCCTCGTTCAAGACCGCGGTGGAGACGACGCCGCAGCCGGATCCGGCGACGCTGGTCCGTTTGGCGAGCGCGTACAACCTGGCCAACCAGCCCGACAACGCCATTGCGGCGGCTGATAAGGCGATGGCGGTGCCCGATGTGAATCCCGCGATCAAGCAGGTTGCCGCCGCCGAAAAGGAACGGGCGACCAAGGCGAAGGCCGGCAAGTAGACCGGATGGGCGCGGCATGGGAGCCTTTGGCCGAAAAGATCGGCCACCAATTTCAACGTCCGGAGCTCCTGGTCCGCGCCCTTACGCATAAGTCCCGCATCGCCGAGAGGTCCGCAGCTGATCCCACCCGGGATAACGAACAGCTCGAATTTCTCGGCGATTCCATTTTGGGTTTTCTGGTCAGCGAGGCGCTGATTACCCAATTCCCCCACTATCCGGAAGGGAAGCTGTCGAAGTTGAAGGCGTGGCTGGTCTCCTCCGCGCATCTGCTGGCCATCGCCGAATCCCTAAGCCTTGGGGAGTACCTCCGGCTAGGCCGAGGAGAAGAGATGAGCGGCGGCCGCGGCAAGCGGGCGCTGTTGGCCAATGCGGTGGAGGCGATTCTGGCGGCGTTGTACCTGGACGGCGGCATGCCGGCGGCCCGGGCGTTTGTGGAAGCCCGCGTACTGCGCGACGCCGGCGATTTGGAGGCCGGGGTGCCCGTCGGGGTGACCGACCATAAGTCACTGCTGCAGGAGAAGGCCCAGGCGTTGAAGTACCCCCCGCCGAAGTACGTCACGATTGCGGAGCGCGGCCCCGAGCACGCCAAGACCTTCACGGTCGAGGTACGGGTGGGGAAGGCGTTTAACGCCGCGGCCGAGGGCATTTCGAAGAAGGAAGCCAGTCAGCGTGCCGCAGAACTGCTGCTTGCCCAGTTGAGCGGCTAAAATCCTGGGGCTTCTGGCCGATAACGCCCGTAGTTATGTTTGTAATTATTGGTGCGCTTGTCGTTATTGGCTCAGTGTTGGGAGGCTATTTGCTCTCCCACGGGAAACTGCCGATTCTCTTTCAGCCTTTCGAGCTGTTGATCATCTTGGGAGCGGCCATCGGCACGTTGCTGATCGGTAATCCGCTTTCGGTGGTGATTGGCATCGTGAAGGCTGCGCTGGGCACCCTGAAGGGGAGCCCCTACAACAAAGCCTTCTACACGGAGCAGTTGAAGATGTTGAACGACGTCTTCACGTACGCGCGCAAGAATGGCCTGGTGAAGCTCGAAGCGGACGTCGAGGAGCCGGACAAGAGCCAGCTCTTCAGCAAGTACAAGACTCTGATCAGCAACCATCACGCCCTTCACTTTGTGTGCGACACGCTGCGGATGTCCATCAGCGGCGGCGTGGGCCACTTCGAAATCGATCAGATGATGGAGCTCGACATGGAAGTGCACCACCATGAGGCCGAGGAGCCGGTGCATGCGCTGAATACGATGTCGGACGCGTTGCCGGGGCTGGGCATCGTGGCGGCGGTATTGGGCATCGTGATCACTATGGGTTGCGGCGGCGCTGGTCGGTACGTTCCTCGGCATTCTGATGTGCTACGGCTTCTTCGGGCCGCTCGCCGCGAATATGGGTAAGATTGCAGCGGCAGAGAAGGAGTACTACAACTTCCTGCGGGTTGGACTGATTAGCTTCATCAAGGGCTCGGCGCCGATTCTCGCCACCGAGTTCGCTCGCCGGTCGATTCCGGCTCACTTCCGTCCGTCGTTCAAAGAGATGGAAAAAGCCGTTAAGGGAGGCGCATAAAGATGGCCGAAGAGCAGCCGATTTATATCATCAAGAAGATTGTGAAGGGCGGCGGCCATCATGGCGGCGCGTGGAAGGTGGCCTATGCCGACTTCGTGACGGCCATGATGGCGTTCTTCATGGTGCTGTGGTTGCTAAGCTCGTCTGAGGAGGTGCAGAAGGCGGTGGGCGGATACTTCTCCGACCCCGAAGGCAACGGGAAACAGGTTGGCACGCAGCAGGCCGGCGCGGGCGGGGAGTCGATCAGTCTGGCGGCGAACGACATGGAGAAGCTCAAGGACAAGCTGGAAGAGGCGATGCGCGATACGCCGCAGTTCCAGAAGATCAAGGACCAGGTGAAGATGATCGTAACGGGCGAAGGTCTTCGGGTGGAGCTGCTCGAGAGCGATGTCGGCACGTTTTTCGAATCCGGCAGTCCGGCACCGACAGAACGCGCGACGGTGCTATTGGGCACGTTAGCGCAGGAGATTGGCAAGCTTCCCAACAAGGTGTTTATTGAGGGGCATACCGATTCGAAGCCCTTTACCGGCGATTATACGAACTGGGAGCTGTCGGCGGACCGGGCTAACACGGCCCGGCGGGTGATGCAGATGTACGGCGTTCGCGCCGATCAGGTGGCGCAGGTGCGTGGCTTTTCCGATCAAGCGCTGCGGGTGGCGGACAATCCGACGGACCCATCCAACCGGCGGATCTCGATCATTATCAAGTATCTCGATGGTCCGCCGGCGCCGCTGAAAGCGGACAAGAAGGGCGGGGACGGGCATGGGGCGGAACCGGCGAAGGACGGGCATGCCAAGGAAGAGCATGGGAAAGACGAGCATGCGAAAGATGAGCATGCCAAAAAAGAACCAGCAAAACCGGCGGCCGCTCACTAGAGCGGCCGTTCTACTTTTTCGGCTCGAGTTGCGCGGCGGTCGCGTTGAGAATCACGATGTCGACCCGCCGGTTCTTCGCTCTTCCTTCCTCGCTTTCGTTATCCGCTAGTGGCACCGTATCCCCGTAACCCATCACCGCCATCCGGCCCCGGTCAATCCCATACCGTTCTTCAAACAACGCCATCACCGAAATCGCCCGAGCCGCCGAGAGATCCCAGTTGCTGCGGAAGCGCGCCGTCTGAATCGGGCGGGCGTCGGTATGGCCCTCCAGGCGGATCGGGTTGGAGAGTTTCTGCAGGCTCTTCGCCACCTTCTCGATGCTCGGCAACGCGGTCTCGTAGACGCCGTCGTCGCCCGAGGGGAAGAAACCGGCCTGCCGGAGGCTGACGACCAAACCGCGCTGGGTCATCTGCACCTGCATCGACCCGTCGCTCACTTCCTTCTTGAGTTCGGTGAGCAGCTTTTCGAGGGTTGGTTTCAGGTCAGGCTGGCTCCCGCCCGGGCCGCGCCACTGGGCGTTGCCCTTTCCCTTGTCGTCGACGGTGCCGCCGAGAATGCCCGCGATTTTAGCCACGAGCCGGTCATTCTCAAGCGCCCGCTTCACCGAATCCGACATCAGTTGCTGCCGGCCCTTGTCCGCCTGGGAACTGGCAAAGAGGACCACGAAGAAGGCAAACAGGAGCGTGATGAAGTCGGCGTAGGAGACCAGCCAGCGCTCGTGATTCTCGGGTTCTTCCGGCCGCCGGCGTCCGCTTCTCATGCCACCCTCTGCCGCGAATTTCGCGTAGCCGCCACTGGTTCAACGTCCAGATACGTCTCCAACTTATCCTTGATCAGTTTCGGGTTGAGACCGTCCACAATGGCTAGCACCCCTTCAATCATCATTTCGCGAGCCTCGCTTTCGAGGCGTGCCCGTGCCTTGATCTTGTTGCCGGCCGGCAAGAAGAGCAGGTTCGCCAAGGCAACGCCGTAGACCGTTGCCACGAACGAGACGGCGATGCCGTGGCCCACCCGGTCGATGTCGGCGAGGTTTTTCATGACCTGGATCAGGCCCATGACGGCGCCGATAATCCCTACGGTCGGTGAGTAGCTGCCGGCGCTCTCCCAGATCCTGGCTTCCTGCTCGGCCCGCGCCTCGCGGACCATGATTTCGAGCTCCATCATCCGGCGCAGTTCGTTGGTATCGACCCCGTCGACGGCCAGTTTCAGGGCCTTGAGGAGGAACGGATCCTCGATCGTATCGAATTCGTCTTCGAGCGAGATCAGCCCCATGCGCCGGGCCCGGGTCGCCAGACTGACGATCTCCTCGACGATGTCCGGCTTCGAGCGCGGTGATTCGAATAGCACATCGCGCAGCCGCAGAATGCCGCCGCGCAGCGTCCGTAGCGGATAGTGGACCATCACGGCGCCCATGGTGCCGCCGAGCACGATGAGGAGCGCGGTATGCTGCGCCACATCATGCAACGAACCGCCCTCGAGCAGCAGGCCCCCCACAATGGCCAGAAACGCGAGCAGCAAGCCGCCGAGGGTCGCCAGATCGGGCCGGAAATTTCCCTTACCTGCCATGGGCGACCGTCAACGGCGGAACAGTCTGATTGACGCGCTGGCGGAAGGCAACAACCCGGTCGATCACCTCCGTTGGCGTTTCGCGCACGACCACTTTCTGCCCGTTGGTCAGGCGAACGATCGTGTCCGGCATCGATTCGATCTGCTCAATCAAGTCATCGTTGAGCACCATCGGCAAACCGTTGATGCGGGTCAAAGCAATCATTTGAGTTGGGGCCTCGTCTTGCTTTTCGGCCCGCTCAATGGATTCTTGAGGCTATTTCATCAGCTTCAGGATGGCTCGCAACTCGGCTTGGACTTCGCTCCAACTTTCGCGCGGGATGCCCTCTTCCATGGCAAATAGCGCGGCCTGCTGTTTCCGCGGTTTTACGGCCGGTTTCGGGGGGGGCACGGCTTTTCCGCGCTGCTCAAGCGCTTTTCGGGCACCTTCGATCGTAAACCGTTTATCGTAGAGCAACCTCTTGATTTCGAGGATGAGCTCCACTTCCTTCCGGGGATAGAGCCGCTGGTTCGTGCCGCTCTTTTTGGGCCGTAACTGAGAGAATTCGCTTTCCCAGTAGCGCAAAACGTAGGGCTTCACCCCCGCCAGCTTACTTACATCGCCGATGCGGAAGTAGAGCTTGTTGGGGATTTCCTGGGTCTCCGGAAGGATCTCGCCTTCGGGAATCGATTCTGGCCGGTTGCGCGCAGACACCTTGTGGATAGTATGCACCCGGGGGCGGCGCGGGCGCTACCATAGGGTGTCCATGCAAGTTCTCTCCGGAATCCACCCCGTCACGGAAGCCCTCCGCGCCGGTCAACCCATCGAGCGTATTCTGATTGCCAAAGGCGCCGGCGGTCCCAAGCTCCAACTGATCATCGACCTCGCCAAGAAGGCCAAGGTGCCGCTCCGGTACGAGCCCCGCGAGGCCCTCGATCGCTCGAGCAAGGCGGCGACGCATCAAGGCGTGGTCGCCTTCACCACCGGCCAGCGCTATGCGCAGTTCGCCGAGATTCCTGAAAAGGCACAGCTGCTGGTTCTGCTCGACGGGGTGGAAGATCCGCACAATCTCGGCGCGATTATCCGTTCGGCCCATGCCGCCGGGGCCGACGCCGTGCTGCTGCCGGACCGCCGCGCCGCCCCCGTCACCGAAGTTGCCGCAAAGGCCGCCGCCGGGGCGCTGGCGCATATGCCGATTGTCCGCATCGGCAACGTCGCGCAGACGCTCGAAAAGCTCAAGCAGCAGGGGTATTGGATTTACGGCCTCACCGAGCGCGGCACGGAGACTTACGACAAGGTGGCCTTTCATGTGCCCACCGTAATTGTCGTGGGGGCCGAGGGCGCGGGCCTGCATGACCTGGTGGCGAAGAATTGCGATGTGCTCGTGAACATTCCGATGTACGGCAAGATCGGATCGCTGAATGTAAGTGTCGCGACCGGCATCGCTCTGTTTGAATGGCGGCGCCGTGCTGCAACCAGCCGGTAGAGCGATACCATAGAAGGAATGCGCCAACTCCTTGCGCTGTCCCTCGCGGTAGTTACTCTACTCGCCCCTCTTGAAGCTGCGGTTCCGGTTCGCGCCCGTAAGGCGATGGTGGTCTCTCGGGAGGCCCATGCCACGGACGCTGGTGTTTCTATTCTGCAAGCCGGCGGCAACGCCGTCGACGCGGCGATCGCGGTGGGCCTGGCGTTGGCGGTGACGCACCCTTCGGCTGGCAACCTGGGCGGCGGCGGCTTCATGCTGGTCCGGTTCGCCGATGGCCGCACTACCTTCATTGACTTTCGGGAGCGCGCCCCGGAGAAGGCGACGCGCGATATGTATCTCGACAAGGACGGCAAGCCCACGCGGGACTCGCTGCTCGGTTGGCGCGCCGCCGGGATTCCTGGCACGGTCCGCGGCTTCGAACTGGCACACAAGAAGTACGGTAAGGCGAAGTGGGCTGACCTGGTGGCTCCCGCTGTCAAGCTGGCCAAGCAAGGGTTCCCGGTGAGTTACGGCCTCGCGAATACGCTCAAGAACTCGAAGAACCTGCCGCAGTTCGCCGATTCCAGGCGCATCTTTCAACGCGACGGTAACTTCTACGAACCGGGTGAGCGCCTGGTGCAAGCCGAACTGGGGGCGGTTCTTGAGCGGATTCAGAAGATCGGCCCGAAAGATTTTTATGAGGGCCAGACCGCGCGCAAGCTGGTGGCGGGCATGGAGAAGATGGGAGGGCTGTTCACTCTCAACGACCTCAAGAACTACGCGGCGGTGGAACGTACGCCGCTCGTGGGCAAATACCGGGGTTATGAGATTCTGACCGCTCCCCCGCCCAGTTCGGGCGGCATCGGCATCCTACAGATGCTCGGGGTTTTAGAGCAGACCAACTACGCCGCATCCGGCGCCGGCTCGGCGCAAGCGATCCACTACACAGCGGAAGCGATGCGGCGCTACTACGCCGATCGGTCGGAGCATCTCGGCGACCCGGACTTTTTCAAGGTGCCGGCCAAGCAGCTCCTCGACCCGCGGTATTTGACCCGGCTTCGTGACTCGATTGATCCGAATGCGGCGACGAACTCCGATCAGATAAAGCCCGGGAACCTGGCTCCATACGAGTCCACCGAAACTACCCATTATTCGATTGTTGATACAGCCGGCAATGCCGTCGCCGTCACCTACACCTTGAACGGCGGTTACGGATCCGGCGCCACCGCGCCCGGCTTAGGGTTCCTGCTGAACAATGAAATGGACGACTTCTCGGTCAAACCCGGGGCGCCGAATATGTACGGCGCGATTGGCGGCGAAGCGAACGCGATTCAGCCGGGCAAACGTCCGCTCAGTTCGATGAGCCCAAGCATTGTATTGAAAGACGACAAACTGGCCCTTGTGGTTGGCACTCCGGGCGGCACGCGGATTCTGACGAGCGTGATGCAAGTGATTCAGAACGTGATTGACTTCCAGATGCCGATTCAGAACGCCGTTAACTTCCCCCGGTTCCACCATCAATGGCGGCCCGACAAGCTGTACCTCGAACCCGGCTTTTCACCGGACACTCGTCGCCTGCTTGAACAGAAAGGCCATACGCTTGAAACCGCAGCGAACATTTGCGAGATCTCGGCCATCCAGGTCGAAGCCAGCGGCTGGCTCGCCGGCGCGGCGGACCCCCGCGTGGAAGGCAAGGCCGCCGGATATTAACCCAATGAATCACGCCGTCTCCACTCACTTCTTCGTCAACCACCGGTTGAACAACGTCTGGCTCGACAAGATCTATGAAGCTGGCATTCCCGCGGTCGAAATCTTCTGCGCTAAGCAGCATCTGGATTGGCACAATAAGGCCCAGATCAATGAGCTGGCGCATTGGTTTTCCGACGCGCCGTTGAAACTGCATTCGCTGCACTCGCCGATGTTCAATGACGAGGTCTGGGGCAGGACCGGCCCTTCGTCGATCATCAACATCGCCGATCTCAACAAGGCCCGGCGCATCGCCGCCGTAGACGAAATCAAGCGGGCGTTGGAGATCGCCGACCGTATCCCGTGCCGCTATCTCGTGCAGCACCTCGGGGCGCCGGTCGATGATTTTGACGAAGCAAAATTGGATGTCGCCTTCAGTTCGCTTGAGGAGATCAGCCTATTCGCCCGCCACCGCGGCGTCGAGGTGTTGCTTGAAAACATCCCGAACGGGCTGAGTTCGGCAGAGAAGCTGAACTACTTCCTCGGGATTACCCATCTCAACCTGGGCTATTGTCTTGACGTGGGCCACGCCAATCTTATGGATGGGGTGGCTCCGACATTCGAACTGATGAAGGGCCGGATCAAATCCACGCACGTCCACGACAACAACGGCAAGGACGATAAGCACCTGTTCCCGACCCTGGCCGAAGGCGGCACCGTGAACTGGACGGAGACCATGGGCCTGCTCCGCTCCCGCGAGCATCAATACCCTTTGCTGCTCGAGCTCAAAGAGAGCCCCGACTTCCCGCAACCGCTCGAAGCCATTCAACGCATTTTTGAAAACCTGGAGAAATTGTAAATGTCCCTCGCCCACGTCCGGATTGCGGACATCGCCCAGCACGACGGTCAAACCGTGACCCTTGCGGGCTGGCTCTATAACTTGCGCAAGAGCGGCAAGATCTGCTTCCCGATTTTGCGGGATGGTTCCGGCATCATTCAGTGCGTCGCGGTAAAGGCCAATCTTCCCGAAGAGACCTTTGAGGCGCTGAAGAACCTGACGCAGGAAAGCTCGGTGAAGATTACGGGCAAGGTCCGCGCGGAGCAGCGCGCCACGGGCGGCTTCGAGTTGGACGTCGAGTCCTGCGAGGTTATTCAGCGGGTGCCGGAAGATGTGCCGTATCCTATTACGCCCAAGGATCATGGCATCGACTTCCTGATGGACCATCGGCACCTTTGGCTGCGGTCGCGCCGCCAGTTCGCCATTGGCAAGGTTCGTCACGAAGTGATCAAGGCGACTCGCGACTATTTTGATTCAAACGGCTTCACACTGGTCGATTGCCCGATCTTCACCCCGGCGGCCTGCGAGGGGACGACGACCCTGTTCGAGGTCGATTACTTCGAAGACGAGAAGGTGTATCTCACGCAGTCGGGGCAGCTGTATAACGAAGCCAACGCCATGGCGTTCGGCAACGTTTACTGCTTTGGCCCGACTTTCCGGGCGGAAAAGTCAAAGACCCGCCGCCATCTGACGGAGTTCTGGATGGTAGAGCCGGAGATGGCTTATGCCACGCTCGAGGACGTCAAAACGTTGGCCGAAGGGCTGGTCTGCTTTATCGCGCAGCGGGTGCTGGCCAACCGCCGCGCGGAGCTGGCTATCCTCGAACGCGATGTGACGAAGCTCGAAGCGATCACCGGCCCGTTCCCGCGCATCAGCTACGATGAAGCCGTCGTCATTCTGCAGCGCAAGGGCAGCGAGATTCAATGGGGTAGCGACTTTGGCGGCACGGACGAGACCCTGCTGGCGGAGGAGTTCGACAAGCCGGTGCTCGTTGAAAAGTACCCGGCGCAGGTGAAAGCGTTCTACTTCCAGCCCGATGCGGAGCGGCCCGAACTCGCCCTAGGGGTCGATATGCTGGCGCCGGAAGGGTACGGGGAGATTATTGGCGGCGGCCAGCGGATTCACGATTACGAGTTGCTGCTGAAGCGAATTGAAGAGCATCATTTGCCGAAAGAGGCGTTTGAGTGGTACCTCGATCTACGCCGCTACGGCAGTGTCCCGCATGCCGGCTTTGGCATGGGCATTGAACGGTGTGTGGCTTGGATGTGTGGCCTCGAACACATTCGCGAAACGATCGCCTATCCGCGCATGCTTTACCGTACGAGGCCCTAGTGCATTCGAAATCCACCATCGCTATTATCGGGGCGCCGATGGACCTGGGCGCGGGGCGGCGCGGAGTTGACATGGGCCCTTCGGCGATCCGTGTCGCCGGCCTGGGCAAGCGGCTGGCCGCCCTGGGGTACACGATTGAGGATCGCGGCAATGTCGCTGTGGAGCAAGCCGAGGCGATTCCGGCCGGACCCTCTAATTCGCATCATCTGCCGGAGATCGCCGAGACCTGCGCCCGCATCGCCGAACTCGTGACGGCGACGCTCGAGCAGGGCAAGCTGCCGCTCATCCTGGGCGGCGACCATTCGATCTCGGCCGGCTCCGTGAGCGGGGTGGCCACATACTATCAGCGACGAAACGAAGCCATTGGGATCATCTGGGTGGATGCCCATGCGGATATGAATACCCCGGCCACCACTCCGAGCGGGAACGTCCACGGGATGCCGCTCGCGTCCTTGATTGGTGAGGGACCCGGCGAACTGGTGAACCTGTGCGGCTTTGCGCCGAAGGTGGATCCGCGCAACGTGGCGCTGATCGGCCTGCGCGACGTCGATTCGCTAGAGGCCCAGCATGTGAAGGCCACCGGAGTGCGGGCGTTCACGATGCGGGACATTGACGAACGCGGCATGCCGGCGGTAATGCAGGAAGCGATTGCGCTCGCTAGCGCCGGTACGGCCGGCATCCATCTCAGTTTTGACATGGACTCGATTGACCCCGACGAAGCGCCCGGCGTGGGGACGCCGGTGCGGGGCGGACTTAGCTATCGCGAAACCCATTTGGCCATGGAGATCCTCGCGGACTCCGGCCAACTGGTGAGCCTTGAGGTCGTCGAGGTGAATCCCGTGCTCGATGTTGCTAACCGAACGGCGGACCTGGCCGTCGAAGTAGTGACCTCGGCCTTAGGAAAGAAAATTCTGTGAAAATGCGTGTTGCAGTTCTTCAAGGCGGCCGGAGCGGCGAACATGAGATTTCGCTGCGCTCCGCCAAGTCCGTCACGGCGGCGCTCGAGGCCAATGGCTATGAGGTGGTCCCGTACCGGATCTCGCTCGAAGGCAAGTGGAGCCCGGCTCCGCTGCTGCCCGAGCCCGGCGCCAACCCGGGGATTGATGTCGTCTTTCCCGTGCTGCATGGCACGTTTGGCGAGGACGGCACCGTGCAGGGCCTGCTGGAACTGGCCGATCTGCCCTACGTCGGGCCGGGGGTGATGGCGTCTTCGCTGGCGATGGATAAGGAGCTTCTCAAACGCGTCTGCGCCGAGCGGGGCCTGCCGGTGACGGAGTATCTGACGCAGTACCGCGGCGCGCTCGACCCCTATGCGGTCGAAGCGGTGTTCGCTTATCCGGTGTTCGTGAAACCGGCCAATCTGGGCAGCTCCGTGGGGATCTCGAAGGCGCATAACCATCCGGAGCTGGTGGCCGCGCTCGAGTTCGCCGCGCGGTACGACTGGAAGATCCTGATTGAACGAACGATTGTCGGCCGCGAGCTGGAATGCGCCGTACTGGGAAACTACGATAGCGCCCGGGCGTCGGCGCCCTGCGAGATTCTTCCCTCCCGCGAGTTCTACGACTACGAGGACAAGTATCTGCTGGATGCGGCGAAGACGGAACTGCCCGCCGATCTCGACGCGGTCACGACCGCCGAGTTGCAACGGCTGGCCGTCGAAGCCTATCTCGCTTGCAACTGCGAAGGGATGAGCCGCGTGGACTTCCTGATGGAGGCTTCCACGGGGCGTCTCTACCTGAACGAGATCAATACCATCCCCGGCTTTACCTCGATCAGCATGTACCCGAAGATGTGGGAGCATAGCGGCGTTTCGCTCAACGCGCTGGTCGAAGAACTGATTCAACTCGCCCTCGCCCGCCATGAGCGCAAAAAGGCAACGCAGTTTACCCGATGACGTCTCGCTGCATTCTGGCCCTGTTCGCCACGAGCCTCTTCCTGCCGGCCCAAGAGCCGGATGAGTTGGAGGCCTCGGTCAAAAAGATTCTCGATGTCTATGCGATCGCTAGAGAGAACCACGCCGATCCTACCGACTCGACCAAGCTTTTTTACGAAGGGATCATCCCTGGATTACTCCGGAAGTTGGACCCGCATTCGGTTTTTCTCGATCCGGGCCAGTTCGACCAGTTGAAGCGGATGCAGCGGAGTGAGTCGAAGGGATTCGGCAGTGTGGTGAGCATACTGCCCGGACGGGTTCAGGTGCTCCAGGCCATTCCCGGGGCGCCGCTGGCGAAGGCCGGGATTTCGGCGGGCGATGAGATCCTGGCGATCAACAACATCGCTCTGGGGCCGTTGACCACCGAGCAGTTAACGCAGGTGCTGAGCCAGGCACGTCAGGCACCGGCCGTCGTGCATGTCCGCAAGCCCGGCAATGCCCGGCCCATTCAGTTCACACTCATCCCGGAGGAGATGCAGTCGAGCTCCGTCGAGCGGGCGTTTCTGCTGAAGCCCGGCTATGGTTATCTTCGGGTCACCAGCTTTGACGATAAGACGGCGAAGGACATTCAGGCCGGCATTGAGAGGATTGGCGGCCACAATCTGAAGGGCTTGGTTCTCGATCTTCGCAATAACCCCGGCGGCGTGGTAGCCAGCGCCATCGATACGGCCTCGCTGTTCCTGCAGCCCGGCCAGACCATCCTCAGCGCCAAGGGCCGGCGGATGAACGGAGAGGAGAAGGTGCCCGCTACGGCCAAACCATACCGGTTCCGCCTGGCGGTGCTCGTGAACGCCAAGAGCGCCAGCGCTTCCGAGATCGTCGCCGGGGCTTTGCAGGACCATGACCGGGCCACAATTCTCGGGGAGCCGACGTTCGGCAAAGGGCTGGTCCAGAACGTGCTGCCGATCGCGCAGTCGACGGGACTAGCGCTGACCATGGCGTTCTACTACACGCCGAGCGGCCGGAGCATCCAGAAGCCGCTGCTCGATATGCAGCTCGAACACGTCACGGCGGCGCCTCGCCAGGAGTACAAGACCGACGCCGGGCGCACTGTCCGGGGAGGCGGCGGCATTGATCCCGATCAGGGCGTTACCCCGCCGCCGTATAAGCGCCTCGAAATGGTGCTCGACGCCACGGGCGCGTATGCCGCGTTTGGCACGGAGTATCTTCGCGCGGAGCGCCCGGCCATTGCGCCGGGCTGGCAACTTCCCAAGCCGCTGCTCGATCGGTTCCGCTCCTGGCTCAGTCAGAACAAGATTCAGCCTGGGATCTCCGAGTGGTTCGCGAGCGCCGAATGGATTGAGTACCGGCTCCGGCAGGAGATTATCAATCTGAGCCTGGGAGTGGAAGAGGGCGACAAGGTGGAAGCGGAACGGGAGCCTTGGATCGTTGCCGCGCTGGCGAGCATCTATCAAGAGTGAGCCCCTCCCTCTTCTCCCCCCTTGCCGTTCGCGGCGTGACGTTCCCGAATCGAATCTTTGTTTCCCCCATGTGCCAGTATTCGGCCGTCGAGGGCGTCCCTAACGATTGGCATTTGGTGCACCTCGGCGCCCGTTCGCTGGGTGTAGGCGCAGTGATCGCGGAAGCTACCGCCGTCCGCCCGGAAGGCCGCATTACTCCCGGCTGCACAGGCATCTGGTCCGATGCGCAGATTGCGCCGTGGGCGCGCATCACGGAGTTTATTCACGGGCAAGGAGCCGTGCCGGGTATTCAGATCGCACACGCCGGGCGCAAGGCCGCAACGTCGGTCCCCTGGTTGGGCGGCGCCCCGTTGACGGAAGGCGCCTGGCCCATCGTCGCCCCCAGCGCTATTCCGTTTGACGAAGGCTCTGACACTCCGCACGAGCTTTCGACCGATGAGATCGCCGGCCTAGTCGACTCCTATGCGGCCGCGACGCGCCGGGTGAAAGCAGCTGGCTTCGGTTTCGTCGAGATCCACGCCGCGCATGGCTATCTGCTCAACTCGTTCCTCTCGCCGCTGTCGAATCGCCGGACGGACCGGTATGCAGATGGCCGCGTTCTGTTGCTGGAAGTCATCGCCGCCGTTCGTTCGGAGTGGTCCGGTCCTTTGTTTCTCCGTGTCTCGGCCAGCGACTGGGTGGAAGGCGGCTGGAGCATCGAAGACACCGTCGCCTTGGCTACGGTGGTGAAGGAGCACGGCATTGATCTGCTCGATTGCTCCTCCGGCGGCAATAGCCCGCTGCAAAAGATCGTCCTTGGCCCCGGCTACCAGGTGGCGTTTGCCGAACGGGTCCGGCGGGAGTCTGGATTGGCGACGGGCGCGGTTGGCATGATCACCTCTCCCGAGCAGGCGGACACGATCATTCGCACCGGCCAGGCCGACATCGTGCTGCTCGCCCGCGAACTGCTGCGCAACCCCAACTGGGCGCTACACGCCGCGAAGGCGCTCCGCGCCACGCCACGTACGCCGAATCAGTATTTGCGCGCGTTCTGATCGTCTCCCAGCATGGCCGTCGCCGCGCAGTTGCCGAGGACATTGACGCCGGTTCGAATCATGTCGATGACGGCGTCGACGCCTAGCAGCATGGCCAGCCCCTCCAGCGGCAGTCCGAACCCGCTGAAGAGACTGGATAGAATCACGAAGTTCGCCCGCGGGATTCCGGCCACGCCCTTGCTCGTCAGCTTCAGCGTGGCCAGGATCATCACTTGCTGCCCGAAGCTCAAGTCGATGCCTGCCGCCTGCGCGACGAACAGGGTCGCCATCGCCAGGTGGATGGTACTGCCGCAAAGGTTAAAGCTCAACCCGAGCGGCAGTGTCAGACTCACCACCTCCCGCCTGACGCCGAAGCTCTCCATGGCCTCCATCGCCTTTGGCAACGCCGCCGCGCTTGAAGTGGTGCCGAGGGCAATCAGAAACGGTTCTCGCACCGCCACGGCGAATTTTCCCAACGGTACCCGGGCCCACCAAAGTCCCAGCGCGATCACCCCCACGAAGATGCCTTGTGCTGCCCAGGCTACGAGTGCAAAGAAACTCAGGCCCTGAATCACCGAGAATCCGCCCGCTCCCACCGTGGCCGCCATCGACGCGGCTACGCCAAGGGGCGCCAGCAGCATCACGTAGCGGATGTATTCGTAGGAAACTGCCGCCACGGATTCCGCGAACCGGACGAACCGCTCCTGCGCTTGCGCGGCCACCCCGATCATCACGCTAAAGATAACTATCTGCAGCACATTACCCTTCGCCATCGCGTCGAAGATGCTGACCGGAAACAGGTTCACCAGCACTTGGCCGAAGGTCACCGGCACCGCGGCGGCAACCGGTTGCGCCTGAAGAGTTACTCCTACTCCGGGCTCAAGCCACCAGACCATGCCCCATCCCAGGAGCAGGGCGATCGACGTTGCGATCTCGAACAGCACAACCGCCCGGCCACCCAATCTTCCGATCCCCGACCCGCGCGCACACCCCGCCACAAGCGACCCGAAGAGCACCGGGGCGATCACTGATTGGATCAGCTTGAGGAACATGCGGCCGACGGGCGCCAATGCTTGCCCGAACTCCGGCCACAGCAGCCCGATCGCCGCGCCCACCGCCATACTGAGCAGGAGATAGACGCTAAGCAATCTTCCTGACCAGGCGCGCGGGGAGACTGAAGAGCGACCAGATTAACTCCAGCACGCCCGACACAGCCACGCCAACCAGGCGGAACGGCAGCAAAACCAGCCAAATCACCGGGTAGAGCACCACCGCCAGGACGGCCAGCGGCCAGCACAGGATCAGCAGGATGCACCACAGCAGAAACTTGAGCATGAAAATACCCCCTTCGACTGGAAATACGCAGTTTACCAGCCTAAAGTTCGGCTAAACTCAGTAGCTATGCGGTGGTCCCTAATTTTATTGTTGGCCGCATGGCTCCACGCCGAAGAGTGGTCGGCGGACAAGGCGCGGCGCGTTGAACAGGCGATTGAGGCCGAACGGCAACGGCAGCAGGTGGTTGGTCTCAGTGTGGCGATCGCCGAAAACGGTCTGCTGCGCTTTGCCGATGGCTTTGGCAAAGCCGATCTGGAGCACGATGTCGTGGCCACCCCCGACACGGTCTATCGGTTGGCATCGATTTCAAAGCCCATTACCGCGGTCGCCGCGCTTCAGCTCTATGAGCGGGGCAAGCTCAATCTGGACGCGCCGGTGCAGAACTACGTGCCCAGCTTTCCGCAGAAGCAATGGGGCGTCTCGGTCCGCGATCTGCTGGGCCACTTGGCCGGGGTGCGCCACTACCGGGGCGGGGAACTGGCCTCGACGACGCACTATACGAACCTGACCGACCCGCTCCGGATTTTTGCCGAAGATCCGCTGCTCCATCAGCCGCGTTCAAAGTACCTGTACACCACCTACGGATACAACCTGATCGGCGCCGCTGTCGAAGCGGCCGCCGGCGTCCCGTTTCTGCAATACGTCCGCGAGAACATCTTCAAGCCCGCTGGCATGGTGACCATCCGGGCTGATCATCAGGCGGAGGTCATTCGCCACCGTTCGCGCGGCTACGCAAAGAGCAAAGAAGGGCGGATCATCAATACCGGCTTAGCCGATACGAGCAACAAGATCCCCGGCGGAGGCCTGGCTGCCACCGTGTTTGATCTCGTCGCCTTTGCGAACGCTTATGAATCCGGCTTGCTGCTGAAGCGTCCCACCATGCGGATGATGACGCAGCGGCAACGGCTGCTCGACGGCCAATTAACCGGCTACGGCCTGGGTTGGAACGTGATGCCGCTCGCCGGGCGCCCGGCACTCTCTCATAGCGGCTCGCAGCAGGGAGCACGGACGCTGCTTGTGCTCTACCCGGAATCGAAACTGACGATCGTGGTTTTAGCGAACTCTGATCACGCGGTGGTCAACGATTTCGTCTCAGCCATTTTAAAAGCGCTCGAGACGCCCTCATCGGCGTGATAGCTGCTGCGCACCAGTGGCCCGGCTTCGACGTGGGCATAGCCCATCTCGTAGCCAAGTTTCCGGTACTCGTTGAACTCTTCGACTGGGATGTAGCGCAGAATGGGCAGGTGCTTGGGTGACGGCCGGAGGTACTGACCCAGCGTCAGAATATCCACGTGGTGCGCCCGCAGGTCCTTCATCACCTGAATGACCTCTTCTGGGGTTTCGCCCAGACCGAGCATCACACCGGACTTGGTGGGCGTTTGGGGCCGGAGCTGTTTGGCATAGGACAGCATATCGAGGGACCGTTCGTAGCGGGCGCCGAGGCGCACCATGCGGTAGAGCCGGGGCACGGTCTCGGTATTGTGGTTGAGGACGTCGGGGGCCGCGTCCATCACGATCTCCATAGCTTCGTGCTTGCCCTGGAAATCGGGTACGAGCACTTCCACCTGGCAACCGGGTACTCGCTCACGGATGGCCTCGATGGTCATTTTGAAGAGTAGCGCCCCGCCGTCTTTGCGGTCGTCGCGATTGACGCTGGTAACGACGGCGTAGCGAAGACCCATGAGGGCAACGGCTTCGGCGACGCGGCGCGGTTCGTCCATGTCCACTTCGAGGGGTGCGCCTTTCTGCACGGCACAGAAGCCACAGCGGCGGGTGCAGACGTTGCCCAGGATCATGAACGTGGCGGTGCGGCGGTTCCAGCAATCGCCGATGTTGGGGCAGGCCGCCGATTCGCAAACCGTGTGGAGTTTGAGGTCCGTTACCAACTGCTTCAGGTCGCGGTAGTTTTCGCCGACCGGGGCGGGAGCGCGGAGCCACTTGGGCCGTTCAACCTTGGGTTCGATGGTAACCAGCACGTACTTTCAGGATACCTCAGGCTCCGCTTCTTCCTGAAAGATCCGCCACTGTTCGTCGGTGATCTTGTCGATCCACCGCGCGATGTCGCCTTTCCATAGGCCCTCTCGATGCAGCGCCGGATCATAGGGGACTTGCCTCAACTCCGACTGACTGTGGTTTTTATCAAGGAGGACGACGAGTTCTCCGGGTTCAGGCTCAAGTCTCGGGTCGCGCATGTCGCCCTTTAGGATACCCGACAGCTCCCTCTGTGACGCGCGGCTAGGACGGCGAAGACGGCGTTCACGACCAATTCCACTTTTTCGAATCCACTGTAACCGATTGGATAGAAGAGGCTTAGCTGGGTCGGCCGAGTTTCTTCAGGCCGGAACTCTTGACCAGACTAGATAGGTTTAAGTCAGCGAACGTAACGTTTGCGGCCTGCCCGGATAAAACTCCGCTGGCGGGCTTTTCTTTTCTGGGAGGCCCTGACAATGCGAGGTTGGAAGCTGTGGACTTGCGTGTTCCACTTCATGCTATTTGGTTTGATCGCGGAGCGTGCACTTGCCGGTCCGCCGCTGACCACAATTCAAGATGTTATTTACAAAGCTGACGGCACCCGCTTTAACGGCGTTGCCTATATCGAATGGAAGTCGTTCGAGACCCCGAACCAAGTTCCGATTGCAACACAAAGCTTGACGATCGCCATCGTCGACGGAAACTTGAAAGTCCGGCTTGTGCCTACCACGAATAGCTCCACCGGTGGCTACTACTACGTCCGTTACCACAGCGACGGGAGGATTCAATTCTCGGAGATGTGGGCCGTACCGCCGAGTTCGGCGTCCATCAATCTATCGACCGTGCGGGCGGCAGCCGCTCAGCAGAACGGCGGTGGGGTGCTGGCTCCGGCGTCGGTGACGATCGGCGAGATTCCCGGCTTGACCGAGGAGCTGGCGGCGCGTCCGGTGCGGGGTTTGGGCTATGCCGCAAATCGCGCGATTCGCACGGGCACCACGGGAGCCCTCGAAGCGGTGAGTGGGAATCTGACGGACTGCGTGCGGGTGGATGGAACCAGTGCGCCGTGCGAGAGCGGCGGCGGGTCCTATACGGGGCCGGGCTTCGTGGATGGCGAAACGCCGGCGGGCTTAGTCAACGGGGCCAACACGGTTTTCTCGCTGAGCAGTCAGCCGTCGCCGGCCTTGAGTTTGGAGCTCTATCGGAACGGTGTTTATCTCACGCAGGGAGTCGATTACAGTTTGAGCGCCAACTCGATTACGATGTTGGCCGGGGCGACACCGGTTTCCGGGGATATCCTGACGGCGAGATATCGAACGGCGGCGGCGGGGAATCCGACGTCTGCGGCGGGCGGGGCGCTCACCGGGAACTATCCGAATCCGCAGATCGCGGCGGGAGTGATCTCCAACGCGAACATCTCCTCGGTGGCTGGCATTGTGGAAAGTAAGCTGTCGCTCAACTTTCCAACCCATACGAGTGCCAACGATCCGAACGCGGGAGAGAAGGCGGCGCTTTCGGGAACGGCGGGAGTGCCTTCGGCGGCGAATAAGTACGTCACGACGAGCGATGGCCGGCTGAGCGATGCGCGAACGCCGCTGGCGCACCCCTTGCTGAGCGTTCATCACAGTGACACGACGGCCGCGACGGTGGCACGGGGCGACCTGATCGTTGGTCAGGGCCCATCGGCCAGCTGGACGAAGCTCGGACTCGGTAGCGCCGGGCGGTGCCTGACTTCAAACGGGGTAGATGCGATCTGGAATACCTGTCTCTACACGGGATTTCAGCCGGGCGCCATACCCTTTATCAACGCCAGCGGGATGCTGAGCGAGAACATCTTCCAGCTTGGTTGGGACGGCGCCAATCGCCGGCTCTCCATTGGTTCGAGCTTGGCCGATGCAACGGCGAACATCCATGATCAGGCCGGCACGACGGGGCTGCTCGTGCGAGCCGGGACGGCCCAGGGGAGTGCGCCGTTGAGCCGCTGGCAGAATCCGTCGGGCGTTGACCTGGCGACGGTGCAGGCCGATGGGACTATGACCGGTTTGGCGCTGCAGGTGAGTCCAACCGTGGCTCGGGCGCCGTGGCGGGATTCGGGACTCTCGGTAGATCCCACTTCGCGCGTGGACGGAGATAGCTGGTACAACTCGGCCGCCAAGGCGAGAAAGACCCATCAGGCCGGGCAGACCCATACTTCGTCGCAGGTGATTTGCGCGGAGGAGGGGTTGACCAATAGCACCACTTCGGCGCAGGTGATTGCGGCTTGTGCGCTGCCGCCCGGATTTCTGCAGGCGGGGGACCGGATCGAAGTGATGGTCGACGCCCAGCAGGTGGGAGCCTTGGTGCCGTGGAACCTCCGCGTGCAGTGGGGGTCGACGGAGTTGATGCAGCGCACGCTGGGCGCGGGTGACACCAGCCTGGCGGTGCGAGGGCAAGCCACTCTCCATACCGGAGGAACAACGTTGTCGACGCAGCACTTCAACGGCACCGGGGCAACGCTGACCAGCATTGTCCCGGCGAGTGATCCGTATCAGGCTGGCTTATCGCTGCTGGTTTCCGGATGGCTGAATTCGACGGGCGCCGGGGCCAATGTGGTTGTCCGGAATCTCACCGTCATCAGACATCCGGCGCAAGGGAACTGAGGTGCTCGAGGCCTGAGCTTACTTCTTCTTGGCAGTGCGTGCGGTGGAGGGCGGAACCACGCCCTTCATCCGCATGTAGCCAACCATGTTGCCGTAGTGAGCATTGAGATTCGCAATGTACCCGATCATCGCGTCCACCGGCATGACTTTCCGGTTCCCGATGGTGACTTCGGTTAGAGCCTGGGCATCCGTCATTGTCTCGATGACGGAATCGCAATAGGCGAACGACTCCCGGATTACTTTTTCGATCGCCGGCTTGGTGGTCGCTTTTGCCGCCTCGTGGGCTGGCGCCGGCTTTCCGGCCATTCCGGCGCAGGTGTTGTAGTTCATCCCGGCGGTATGGCTGATCCAATCGCCGAAAGTGCGCTGAACGGGTGTGAGTTTATAGTCCATCGACTCGGCTGGCATCGCCTCGGCCGACTGGATGAAGTTTAGCTTGGCCGTCTCGTATCGACTCTTGAAAGCGGACATGATGGGATCGGCTCCCAGCATGCTGCTGGCGACCAGAAAAAAAATGGGAAAGGAACGCATACCGAATTCTACCGGAGTTGGTCGTCGACTTCGTCGAGCCAGGCCGGGCTCTTGAGGACTTCGCGGGGACGGCTGCCGTCTGGCGGGCCGATGATGCCGTCGCGATACATCATGTCCAGAATTCGGGCGGCCCGGCCGTAACCCAGGCGAAGCCGGCGCTGCAGCACGGAGGTCGAGGCTTTACCGAGTTCGCAGACCACGCGGACTGCTTCCCGGTATTGGGGGTCTTCGCTGCCGTCGACGATCTCCTCGCCGCCATCCGATTCGCCGTCCTCACTCGGAGGGGCCATCAGGAAGCTCTGGTCGTAGTCCGGCTCGGCTTGTTGTTTCCAATAATCGACCACGGTGGAGGTTTCCGTCTCACTGACGTAGGCCCCGTGGACGCGGATCAGGCGCGCTGTGCCGGGCGGCAGAAACAGCATGTCGCCTTTGCCGAGCAGGGAGTGCGCCCCCATGTTGTCGAGAATCGTTCGCGAGTCGACGCGAGTGGCAACGCGGAAGCTGATTCGGGTGGGGAAGTTCGCCTTGATGAGGCCCGTAATGACATCCACGCTGGGGCGCTGAGTGGCCAGGACAAGGTGAATGCCTACCGCGCGGGCCATCTGCGCCAAGCGGGTTACGCTCTCCTCGACTCCTGCCCGCTCGAGCATCATCAGGTCGGCTAACTCGTCGATGATGATGACGAGGAAGGGAAGGGGGCGCAGCTCTTCGAGTTCCGGATTCACCTCTTCCTGATCGAACAGACTCCGGGGCGTGGCCATCAGTTGGCGCACCTTCTTGTTGTACTGTTCGATGTTGCGAACGCTTTGGGCCGCCAGCAGCTTCAGTCGCCGCTCCATCTCGAGCACAGCGTTGCGCAGGGCGTAGGTGGCCTTTTTGGGTTCGGTGATGACGGGCGTCAGCAGGTGCGGGATTCCCTCATAGATCCCGAGTTCCACCCGCTTGGGATCCACCATGATCAGCCGGACCTCTTCTGGCGTTGCCTTGTACAGCAGGGACATGATGAGGGTATTCAGCATCACGCTCTTGCCGGCGCCTGTTGAGCCGGCAATCAGCACGTGCGGCATGGTTTCGAGGGTCGCTACCTTGATGCGGCCGCTGATGTCTTTCCCCATGGTGATGGTGAGTTTGGAGGCCGAACTTTGGAACTCCTCGCTCTCGAGCACCTGCCGCAGGCTGATCAGTTCGCGCCGCTTGTTTGGGACCTCAATGCCAACCGTGGGCTTGCCGGGGATCCGCTCGATCAGGACGCTTTCGCACTGCAGTCCCAGGCAGAGGTCCTCCGCCAGATTCGTGATCTTGTTGTATTTGATGCCCGCGTCGGGCTTGTATTCAAAGGTGGTCACCACTGGGCCGGGATTGATCTGCACGACCGACCCGAGGACGTTGAACTCCTCAAACTTCGACTTGATCTTGGCCGCGGTTTCCTTCAGTTCCTGTTCGTCGTATGGGTTCCGCGGCGGCACTTCGTTCAGCAACGCCGTCGCCGGCATGATGTAGGCGCGGCCGGAGCGCTCTTTGCGACGGCGTCCAGGCTCCTGCTCCTGCACCGGCTTGGGCGCGAGCGGCTTCTCCCAAGGCGGCTCCTCGAGCGCCCGGATCGGAATCTCTTCGTTCTCCTCCTCGACCTCTTCCGGCTCCTCCACCAACTCTTCGGTCTCCACCGCGGCGCGTTTCGCCGTCCATGGTGGCGCCTCATCGTGCAGCGGCACAACGGGGATGCCCCCTACCTCGGCGACGGCACTTCGCTTTTCAGCCACCGGCCGTTCGGGCCGGACTTTGGCGGATTTCGCTTCCGCCGCGCGCCGCCGTCGGCGATTCTCCTGCCACTCGCGCCACGCATCGACGCGCGCCTGCCACCAAGCCGCCGGTCCCTCCAACCAGCCATAGACCAGTTCCATCGAGAAGCGGGAGACGAGATACAACGACAGGAACACCGTGGTGATGCTGATCATCGCCGCACCCGCCACGTTGAAATTCGCAATCAGATAGTTGGCGAGCGCCAAGCCGGTAACGCCGCCCACTGGTACCGTGCCTTCGAACGGGCGCCACATCGGAAAGAGAGAAAGCAGCGTGCAGATCCCACCGACGAGCAGGATCGCCCCGGCCATTCGCACTGCGGGCGCGCCGATGGGACGATGGCGCAGGCGTTGGACACCCGCGGCTACCACAAGAATCGGCAAGCTCAGAGCGGCGAGACCGAGGGCGCTATAGATGAGGTCGGCTAGCGTGGAGCCGAAACGCCCGGTCCAGTTACCTGCCCGCTCGAGACCCGTCGCCGTGTTCCACGAGGGGTCTCCCGGATGATAGGTGACCAAGCTCAGCAGGAGAAACACCCCTGCCGCGAGGAAGACCACGCCGGTGACTTCGTTCAGCCGATTGTTGGCCGAAGGTTTTAAGATGTCCATGCGCGTTATGGCCGCGTCAATGCCAGAGCCCCTTTAGTATCGCAGAACTGACCTATTGGCGCGACATCGCCAGCGCGATCACCAGGGCGCCAAACGCAATCCGGTAAATGACAAAAGGACGGATGGAGTTCGTCCGGAGGAATCGCAGGAAGAAGGCGATGACGGCCAGGCCGGTGATGGCGCTCACGGCGATTCCGATCAGCATGGGGGCTTGCATATCTTCCGCCATCCCATGTTTGCGCAGGTCCAACACGGCTTTCACGGCCGCTGCGCCCACGGCCGGCGTCGACAAGAGGAAGCTGAAGCGCGCCGCCGCCGCCCGGTCTAGATCGTGCCGGGGACAATCGCGAGCGCCTGCGCCGTACCGATCAGGACGCAGTCGGTCAACGTCACTTCGCCCAGGTCCCGCTTTGCGCTCGAATACCGTTCCGCGGCATACATCACCAGGCCAATGACGATGGCCATGACCCCGACCACGTAGGGGCTTCGCAGCGTGGTTTCCACCACATCCTTAAAGAGCAGGCCCGCCACGGCTACCGGGACGCTCCCCGCGACGAGATACCAGAGCAGTTGGGGG
Source organism: Acidobacteria bacterium Ga0077553 (assembly GCA_001464575.1). Classification (GTDB taxonomy): domain Bacteria; phylum Acidobacteriota; class Terriglobia; order Bryobacterales; family Bryobacteraceae. The sequence goes on from LNFE01000151.1 coordinate 29,665, forward strand.
TTCTTGTTCAATTGAACGTCGTTGCCGACCTTCAGCCCCGCCGCCTGCGCCAGAATCTGCATCCAGTCCTTAAAGAAGTAAACGATGACCGAGAAAAGGGTGCCAATGTGAAGCGCGACGTCGAACTCGAGCCCTTGGTCCTTCCACCCCAGCAGCCATGGCGCCATGGCGAGGTGGGCGGAACTGGATACGGGTAGAAACTCTGTCAGTCCCTGCAGGATCGCCAGGACGAGCGCTTGGTAAATCGGCATAATGGTTAGATCAGAGTAGCGTAGATCCCCCTTTTCAACCAAAAACACCAAGCATGAGAACAACCAAGATCGTAGCGACGCTCGGGCCAGCGAGCGACAGCAAAGAGATGATTGCGAAGTTGTTTGCGGCTGGAGTCGACGTGTTTCGACTCAACGCCTCCCATGGAGTTCATGAGGATCACGCCCGCCGTCTGCGCCATGTGCGGGAACTGAGTCAGGAACTCAACGTCCCCGTTGGGGTTCTGCTCGACTTACAGGGTCCGAAGATTCGCCTTGGCCTGTTTGACGGTGGCAAGGTTCTACTCGAAAACGGGGCGGAGTTCGAGATTACGACCGAGGAGTGCCTGGGCACGAAGGAACGGGCTTCGACCGTTTACCAGAACTTCGCCCGGGATGTCAGCCCCGGGGATCGGGTCCTGATCGCTGATGGTACGGTGGAGCTGCGCGTGCTTTCCACCGATGGCGTGTCGGCTCGCTGTGTGGTTCACGCGGGCGGCTGGATCGGCGACAAGAAGGGCATTAATTTACCCGGCGTCAACGTCTCCACGCCGTCGCTGACGCGCAAGGATATGGCCGATCTGCAGTGGGGGATCGAGAACCGCGTCGATTATGTGGCGCTTTCCTTTGTACGCAAGCCCACGGACGTCATCCGGCTCCGTCTTTACCTCGAAGAGAAGGAGCATATGCTCCCCATCATCGCGAAGATTGAGAAGCCGGAAGCCTGGGAGCAGTTGAACGAAATTCTGGCGGAGTCCGATGGCGTGATGGTCGCCCGGGGTGATCTGGGCGTCGAGATGGCGTTCGAAAAGGTTCCGTTCATTCAGAAGTCGATTATTGAGCGCGCCCGGCAGACGGGCAAGTTCGTGATCACCGCAACGCAGATGCTCGAGTCGATGATTGAAAGCCCGGTGCCGACGCGCGCCGAGGTCAGCGACGTGGCCAATGCGATCTTTGACGGAACCGACGCGGTGATGCTGTCCGCCGAGACGTCGGCTGGCAAGTACCCGGTCGAGTCGGCCTCCACCATGGCTCGGATCGCCGTCGAGGCGGAGTCGTCCATCCGGCCGCGCGGGTACCAGGACCTCCCGCCCCGTACTAATCCAACGATTGCCGAAATTCTGGCCGACGCGGCGTATCATTCGGCGAGATCCGCCAATGTTGCCGCCATCGTGGTGATGACCACTTCCGGATCAACCGCACGGCTGATTGCGCGTTACCGGCCGCCGGTTCCGATCTATGCCTTTACCAATTCAGATATCGTGGCTCGTCAACTGGCCTTGATTTATGGGGTTCGCGTGCTCGTGACGCCCACGGAACCGTCGACGGAGCAGATGCTCGCTGTGATGGACCGAACCTTGCTGGACCGAGGCTATCTGAAGGCGCGCGACACGGTAATCCTGGTGGCAGGGCAGCCGATGTGGCGTTCCGGTACGACCAACATGATGATTTTGCACCGGGTCGGAGAGATCCGGGCATAGGACTAGTTGGGTCTTTTCGACCGCGCCAGAGGCACAAGGACTATGGTTAACTAAGAATTAGAATATGCCGCTGCCAGCCGAGAAAAGTACTGAAACGCAATCAGCGGCTTCGCCATCCACCATCCCTTGGCTTCTGCTGGGTTGGTGCGCGACTCTTCTCATCATCACATACCTCCCCATCCTGGCCCGCATGGTGGACCAATGGAACAATGATGATGACATGGGCCATGGGTTTTTCGTGCCCCTGGTGGCGATCTACGTGGTTTGGCAGATGCGAGAGTCCTTACTCGCCATCGTGCCGCAACCCAGCTGGTTTGGGGCAGTGCTGCTCGTGTGGGGCGCCTTGCAAATGGCGGTTGGGATGCTGGGCGCCGAGCTGTTCCTGCAACGGACTGCGTTCCTGATCTCTCTGGTTGGTTCAATCGTTTTTCTCGGTGGTTGGCCGCTGCTGCGGGCTTTACGGTTTCCGCTCTGCATGCTGGTCTTCATGGTTCCCATCCCGGCGGTGATCTACAACCAAATCACGTTCCCGCTGCAGTTACTGGCGAGCCGCGTAGCGGAAATCGCGCTTACGACGATTGGCATTCCGGTGCTTCGGGATGGAAATGTTCTCGAACTAGCCAGCCAGAAGCTGTCGGTAGTTGAGGCTTGCAGCGGCATTCGTTCGCTGCTGTCGCTTTCCTTTCTGTCGCTCGTCTACGGCTATTTCTTCGAGGAGAATCGCACCCTCACCCGGTGGCTGTTGTTTTTATCAACCATACCGATCGCCATCGCGGCGAATTCCTTCCGTGTTTCTCTCACCGGCATCATCAGCGAGTACAACCCGGAACTCGCCCAGGGATTCTTCCATAGTCTCGAAGGCTGGGTGATCTTCGTTTTTGCGTTAGTGCTCTTGGTTGGTTTCCACCGTTTACTCGTTCGCCTTGCTCCATCACTCTCCTCTCGGAAGGTAGCCGCTTGAAGATAAGCTCGAAGACTCTTATTGTTCTGTTTTCTGTTTTCATTGGTCTCCAAGGCTTAGGCGCGTTTTTCCTTACGAATCGAGTCGAGTACCAGCCGAATCTTCCGCCTCTTACGGGAATGGCTCGCCAATTCGGCACTTGGAACATGGTGGGTGAATACCCCATCGAGAAAGAGGTCCAGGACGTGTTGCGGGCTACGGATACCCTGAGCAGGATCTATCAGGATTCCGCGTCGCCCTATGGTGTCAGCCTCTTTATTGCGTTCTTCAAGAGTCAACGCAGTGGCGTTGCCCCGCACTCCCCGAAGAACTGCCTGCCCGGAAACGGTTGGGTGCCCGAGCGGAGCGAGATCGTCCGGGTGCCTGCTCCGGCTTCGGCTGACGGAATTGAGGTCAACCAGTACATTGTGCAGAAAGGTGACATCAAGAACGTCGTGGTTTATTGGTACCAGTCGCACGGCAGGGTGGTCGCGAGCGAGTACAAGGCAAAAGCATATGTCATGGCTGACGCAATCACCAGTAATCGCACCGATACCTCCTTGGTTAAGGTGATTGCGCCCGTGATCAACAACGATGTAGAAGGCGCGATTCAGGCTACGCGACGCTTCATTTTTTCGTCGTTTCCCGTAGTTTCGGCGGCTTTACCGAACTAGGCGGCCCAAAGCTTTAGAGACGTCGAGCGAAGAACGGATGGCCCGCAGCGGTCAGGCGTGTTTCGAACTCTTGTTTTTGCGCCTGGTCCCGTACCGGGCCGACCAGCAGTCGATGCTTGTCTTCGAGCAACACCACCTCAAGCGGGAGACCAGCTTTCTCCAATTGGGAACGCAGAGGTTGAAAATCCGCAACTTCCCCCGCGGCGACCTGGAGATAGAGTCGTGGGCCGATCGGCGCGGGTGCCGGAAGCGCTACCGGAGCCGCCCTCGGAGCCGCCATCGGAGCCGAAGGTTCCACGGCGACGGGTGCCGGTGCCTGGGAGGGTGGGGCGGCCGCCCGTTCCACGATTACCGGAGGCGGGAGGACCGCCGGGGAGGCCTGTTCGGCCCGGATACCCGTGACGGACCGGCCAGCCAGATAGGCCAGGCACGCGACCAGGCCCATCAACAAAGTCATGCCCATCACCACAGTGACCAATTTACGGTTCGCGAGCGCCAGTTCGTAGCTGGCGGTCTCTGGAGTTGACAGCTGTGAGTCTCCCATGTTGTGGAAGATCGGCTATATAGGGAAAAAGCTTTAGAGTGTTAAAATTCGAATCGTGGACTTATTTGACGAGATCGTAAGGTTGCGCAAGCTGGGGCAGAAGTGCGCCTTGGCGACGATCGTGCAGGTGAATGGCTCGATTCCGAGCTACGAGAGCGCCAAACTGCTGGTCCGCGAAGACGGATCGATGGCCGGCACGATCGGCGGCGGCTGCGTGGAAGCCGAAGTTTGGAATGCCGCCCGCGAGGTGATCGCCACCGAGAAGCCCCGCCAAATGAAGTTCTCGCTCGGTCAGGACGCAGCGTACGATAACGGCTTGATCTGCGGCGGCCAACTGGAAGTTTTCGTCGAGGCAATCGTCCCCCAACCGAAGGCGTACGTCTTCGGCGCGGGGCACATCTCGAAAAGCCTCGCCAAAGCGGCGGGCATGGCCGGCTTTGCCGTGACGGTAGTCGACAACCGCGAAACCTATGCCAACCGCGAGCGGTTCCCCGACGTGGAAGAGGTGATCGCCGCCGAATACGAAGAGGTATTCCCCACGCTGGCGGTGACCGACACAACCTATCTCATCATCGTGACCCGCGGCCACCGCGACGACATGCGGGTGCTCGAGTGGGCGGCGCAAACCAATGCGCGGTACCTGGCGATGATCGGCAGCAAGCGTAAAGTGATTGGCGTGGTGGAGGAGTTGGCGAAAGAGGGCTTTCCCGCGGGCGCCTTGGAACGCTTGTATGCTCCCATGGGCTTCGATATCGGGGCGATTACGCCCGAAGAGATCGCCATTTCGGTGGTCGCCGAGATGATCGCCGTGCGGCGCAATCCGGAGACTGGTTGGAAGGCGCTTTCCAAGACCGTCGCGGGGCATCACAAGGTTCAAGAGTTAGCCCAGTGAACCTGACAGGAGTGGTGCTTGCGGCCGGGGCGTCCCGGCGCATGGGTTTTCCCAAGACGCAGTTGCTTTGGAAAGGGGAAACGTATCTGGCGCGGCTCGTCCGGCTATTGGGCGGTTGCTCGCGAGTCGTCGTCGTTCTCCGGCAGGAGGCCCCGGTAGCGGGAGCGCAGGTGGTCGTGAATCCCGATCCGGAGCGGGGCATGCTGAGCTCCTTACAACTGGGGATGGCGAATTCGCCCGGGCCGGTGATCTTCACACCGGTTGATTTTGGCCACGTGCGCGAGGAGACCGTTCACGGGCTGGTGGCCGCCTATCAGGGGCAGCCGGTGTTTAACCCGCGCTTTGCGGGCCGCCGGGGCCACCCGACGATCATCAGCCAGGAGACCGCGCAGGGACTGTTAGCGATGCCGCCTACGGGCAACCCAAAGGATCTGCTGCGGACCCTGCCGCCGGCTTGGTTCGACTGCGACGATCCGGGAGTGCTGCGGGATGTCGACGATCCGGAGGCTTACCGCCAAGTGGTGGCTGAACTATGACGAAACGCCGAGTGTGGCTGGGTGTGCTGTTGCTCTTGCTCGTCTTGGTGGCGGCCCCCTTCTGGAAGGCAGACCGGTTTTCACCGGCCTTGGCCGCGAGTTTGGAGCGGGCTTTGCAGCGCAAGGTGGAAGTGGGATCGGTCCGGCTGCACCTGCTGACCGGGCCGGGCTTTACGCTGAGCGACGTGGTGATCCATGAGGATCCCTCGATTTCGGCCGAGCCGTTGGCCTATGTTACGTCGCTCGTGGTGCGCCTTCGCATCGGGGCCCTGCTGCGGGGCGCCATCGAGTTTTCGGCGCTCCGCCTCGAAGAACCATCCGTGAATCTAATGCAGACCGGCAATGGCTTGTGGAACGTCCAGGCGCTGTTGCGGAACTCCTCACAGACGACCGGCGGGGATTTGCCCGACCTCGAAGTGCGGGGCGGGCGATTGAACGTCAAGATCGATGGAACCAAGTCGGTTTACTACTTCACCAGCACCGACCTCGACTTTTCGGCCCAGACCGGGGGGCAGTCGTTCGAAATCTGGTTTCGGGGAGAGCCGGCGCGAACGGATCGCCCGGCGCAGGGCTTTGGACAGGTGACGGGCCGGGGCCGCTGGCTGCGCCCCGAATCGGGCGAGCCCAGACTGGAGATGGACTACCGGCTGGAGCCGTCGGCCGTCGAGGAGTTGACCACGCTGCTGGCAAGCCGCGATGTGGGCCTGCATGGGATGGTGGAGTCCCGTGGGCGATTGACAGGGCCCGTGTCGGCGATGGAGCTGGCAGGGCAGTTGGAATTGAGCGATCTGCACTACTGGAACCAGCCGCCGCGGCCGGGCAAGCTACGGCTGGGGTATAAGGGCCTGTGGAACTTGCGGAACCAGGAGTTTCGTCTGGCCACCGACGATGACGCGGAAAGCCCGCTGCCTTTGCGAGGCTCGGTGCAACTCCAGTCTTATCTTTCCTCTCCCCGTTGGCATGTGGAACTGGAACCGCGGCGGATGCCATTGGCTCTAGCAGTTGGGTGGCTGCGGCCCGGCGGCGAGCATTTCGTCGACCTGCGCGTGGACGGCTTCCTTTCCGGCAAGGTGGGCGTGTCCCAGGACCGGGCGTCGGAAGGGCGGCTGGAAGTGGAAGGCCTTTCCCTGGCCGACAAGGGGACCGAGTTTCTCAAGGCCACGAATCTAGCGATCGAAATTGGCGGAGGCAAGCTGCGATTGCAGGCGCCTTCGATTGAGATGGGGCCGCGAGGGGCTGCTTCTCTTGAGTATGAATGGAACTGGGCCGGGCGGGAAGCCTTGACTTCGTTGCAGGCAAAGACGGTCAGCGTCGAGCAGCTGCAGCAGTTGGCGGCGTTGGCGGTCGAAAAGCCACCGTTGCTTAGTGAGTTGAAGCGCGGGCAGATTCGGGGGCAGATCCGGGTTCGCCGCTTGGGCGAAGCGCCTCCGGAGTGGAGCGGCATGTTCCAATTGAGCGACTCTCTGGTGGCCGTGCCGGAGTTCGCGGAGCCCGTAGAGATCAACCAGACGTCGGTCGAGTTACGGGGCGACCGGCTGGCCGCGCGAGGGATTGAGGCTCGCGCGGGCAAGGTGGAATGGACCGGCGATTATCAGTACGACCCGAGTCAGCGGCGCCCGCACCGGTTCAACGCTCGCGTGCAGCAGGTGGCCGCGGCGGAACTCGAACGGCTACTGGCCCCCGCCCTCGTGCGAGAGCGCGGATTTTTGGCGCGAACGCTGGGGATCGGAGAAGGTTCGGTGCCGGAGTGGTTGGCCTCACGGCGAGCGGAAGGAACGTTATCCATCGGCCGGATGGAAGTGGGGCCAGAGGCTCTGCGCGATCTAGAGGCTGCGGTGCAATGGGACGCCTCGCGGGTGACCTTGACAAAGCTGCGGTTTGGCTGGGCCGAGGCGGAACTGGAGGGCCAACTGGGCATCGATCTGCAGCGGGCCAAACCGATCTACACGGCGAACGGCCGGGCCACGGGAATTTCGTGGCAAGGCGGCAGGGTGGGGGTGCAGTGGAAAGCGGAATCTCAGGGCATCGGGATGGAAATTGCGCGGAACGCACGAGTCCGTGGCGAGGCCGCGGGGGAACAGGCGCAGGCGGGCGATCTGACTGCCCGGCGGTTTCGAACGAAGTTCGGCCTTCGGGCGGAGTCTGGCAAGTTACTACTCGACCTCGACGGCGTTGAGGTGGAGACGGCAGAGGGCATCTGGATTGGCAAAGGGCGCACGCAGCGCGAAGGGAAGCTGGTGGTGGACCTGACCAACGAAGACCGGGAAACCAAACTGAACGGCCAAGTGTTTCCGCTGGAGCTGCACTAAGTCGCGATGGGAAAGCGAAGGGTGAAGGTAGTTCCGCTATCGACACCCGGCTCCACTGCAATACTTCCCTGATGCGCCTCGACAAACGTCTTTACGCTCGAGAGTCCCAGGCCTGTGCCGTGGGAATCGGCGCCGGTAGAGAAAAAGGGCTCGAACAGGCGGCTGCGGACTGATTCGTCAATGCCCCGGCCGTTGTCGCGAACCTGCAATGCCACGGTTGCCGCGTCCGCGGAAGTCTCAAGCACGATTCGGCCGGACTCGCCCACCGCGGCGCGGGCGTTGAGGATGAGATTGATGAGCGCGTTGCGGAGTTGGCCGGGATCGACGGCGATGGCGGCACCGGGAGCCGAGTCATACAACAGGAAGCGAATGCGGGCGCCGAGCAGTTGACGCAGTTCGCTGGTGACGAAACGAAGCCATTCGTCCAGCAGAACCCGCTCGACGGCGCCAGGCGTTTGGCGAAGATAGCCCAGTAACTGCCGGGGCAGCGCCGCCGCCTCGGCCAGTGAGGCGGCCAGGGTACGGGCCGCTTCACTGGGGGGCAGTTCAGCGCACTGGGCTTGGAGTAGCGTGAGAGTATTGTTCCAGTCGTGAACTAAATGTGCGGTCTGCAGCCCAAGCAGCAGCAGCTTTTCCTGATGTTCCGTGGATACGGTGGCGCCCATTGGACCTATACTACAAGCAGAGTATGTCCAATAGCCAATTGGGTCCTGAGTCGCTGCGGGATTACCCGAAATCTTCCCGGTTGGAATGGCTGGTTTCCAATGGAGAAGGCGCTTATGCGATGGGCGCCGTAGCGGGATCCAACACGCGGCGCTATCATGGCCTGCTGGTGGCTCCCTGGGGGCCGGGCGGTGAGCGCCACGTCTTACTCCCGCGGGTGGAGGAAGAGATCTTAGTCAACGGCCATTGGGTGGAGTTGGGCGCTTGTCAGTATCCAGGAGTAGTAACCCCGCGCGGCTTTGAATATCTGGTTGATTTTGTGGCCGCACCCGAACCCGTTTGGACCTGGGAGGTGGCCGGGGTGCGGATCACGCGGCGGTTGCAGTTGTTGCACCAGCCCGCCGGGGTGAAGTTGACTTATTCCTCGAGCGTGGAGTGCCCGTTTCGCGTCCGCGTTTTCACTGCCACCCGCAGCTATCACGCGCTCGGCACGGCAGCCGAATCTCCTTTGCAGTTCGCCATGACGGGAGCGGCTTGGGAGCCGCGTTCTGGGTGGTACCGCAATATCGAGTATCTCGAGGAATTAGACCGCGGATTCCCATTTCGCGAGGATCTTTGGTGCGCCGGGGTGTTTCAGGGAACTTCGAGCGCCGAGTTTACCGCCTCGGTTGGCGAGCCGGGGCAGTTGCAGACGCGGACCGGGGCGGACGTCTTTCTTTGCCGCAGAGACGGGCGGCTGACAGTGCTGGCCGGCTACCCTTGGTTTACCGATTGGGGCCGCGATACGTTCATTGCGATGCCGGGGCTGCTGATCGATGCGGGTCGCGTGGAGGAGGCCAAAGAGATCTTCTCCGGATTCCTGCTCCACCTTCGGGAGGGCCTGCTTCCCAACCGATTCCCGGATGAAGGCGCAGAGCCGGAGTACAACACCGTCGACGGGACCCTGTGGGCGTTTGAAGCGGCCAGCCGCTTGGCGGAGGCCGGGCAGTTGGGCTGGGTGCTGTCGGAGTTTTACCCCGCCGGCGTCGAGATCCTCGGGTGGCACGAGCGCGGAACGATGTTCGCTATTGGGATGGACGCCGCCGATGGGTTGCTCCGCTGTGGCGATGAGAATACGCAGTTGACCTGGATGGATGCCCGCAGCGACGGTAAGCCGGTGACGCCGCGCCACGGGAAGCCCGTTGAAGTGAACGCGCTCTGGTACAACGCGCTCCGGCTGATGGCCAAGTGGGCGGGCCTGCGGGGTGAGGAGTCCCGGCAGATGAAGTATGCCGCGCTAGCCGATTGGGCCGGGCGGAGTTTCGCGGCAGCGTATTGGAATGCCGACGCCGATTGCCTCTACGACCTGCTTGGCTGCGCCGAAATCCGGCCTAATCAGATCTTCGTGGCGGCGCTCAGCCATCCGCTGCTCGACGCGGCCCGGCGTCAGGCCCTACTACGGACGGTGCGGCAACACTTGGTTACGCCGTTTGGCTTGCGGACCCTGTCTCCGCAGGATCCGGCTTACCGCGGGCGGTATGTGGGTGGACCAGCCGAACGGGATGCGGCCTACCATCAGGGTACAGTTTGGCCGTGGCTCGCGGCGCCCTTTTCGATCGCCTGGGAGCGGGAGTTCGGCGAGCCCTTTCCGTTTCCGGCGCTCGAGCAGGAGTTGCGAGAGGGGTGCCTGGACTCCGTGGCCGAGATTTATGACGGCGACGCCCCGCACTTCCGGCGCGGCGCCCCGGCGCAAGCGTGGAGTATGGCGGCGCTGCTCACCCTCAAGAGTCGCCAGAAGCGGCCGTAGCCGCCCGGGTTTTGGGCGCTGAGGCTGGGTCGTCCAGCGCCTCGTCTTCAAGGGCCTGGAGCCAATCGGCGTCGTGGCCGAACAGCTCGAGCGCCATATGGGCCGTCTCGGCGAAATAGGCTCCCAAAATGGTGTTTTCCTCTTCGAGAGCGGCCAATTGCCGTCGGACGGACTCCAGGTCGCGCTGCGGCAGCACCCCCGTCCATCCCTGGCGGCCGGCCTTCTGCCAGGCGCGGATCGTGTGGAGCAGCGTTCTTTCGGCCAGCGCGGCGGCCTCCTTGGCGTCGAGTCCCGCCTTACGGAAGCAGTCGACCGCGGCGGCCAGCAGCGGGGTCGCCAAGGTGCCGGTAAAAGCCAAGCCCGCGGAGAAGACCTGCTTCTTCCCTTTTTCAATGGTGAAGCAGGGGGTCCGGACGGCGGCGAGAAACTTCTTCAGCTTGCGCAGGGCCGCGAGATCTCCTTCGGCGCAAAACCGCACATCGCCAAAGCCTTCCACGGGGTCAAGAGTGGCCACCTCGGCGCCCCGCGCGGCGAACTCCGCGAGGTCGTTGCTGTCGAGCCGGGTGTCGAGCAAGACGAGCGCCCGCTTCTGCCAGTCCAGCTCGGAAGTGCGAGCCAGATCGAGCAAGGAGGGGATGGCGGCGTCCGGCCCCGAGACCAGGAGCAGCGACGCGGCTCCCATCTCATTGATCCGTGCCGCTTGGCCGGCCTTGAGTTGATTCGCGATCCGGCTGGCAACGCGAAGGCTGGCGGCCGTAACAGGGCCGAGCTGCGTATGCAGGCCTGGCAAACGAGCCAGCGCCGGACAAATTGGACCAGCCGCGATCAGGCCGACCCAGAGCGGGAATTTCATGCTTCTGGTGATTTTAGCGCTTTGATGCGATCTCGATACTGCGCCGCTTTTTCGAACTCGAAATGGCGGGCGGCTTCCTTCATTTTCTCTTCGAGGCTGGCAATCAGCTGCAGTTTTTGCTCGGGCGTGAAGTTCTCGGCGGGGTCTTCGGGTTCGATCGGAATATCCACGTAGTCGGCAGCCGCGATGCGAACGAGGGTCATGTCGATGGGTTTCGAGATGCTTTGGGGGGTAATGCCGTTGGCTAAGTTGTAGTCCTGCTGAATCCGGCGGCGGCGGGTGGTCTCGTCAATCGCGGTCTTCATCGAGTCGGTAAGGACGTCGGCATAGAGAATGGCCCGGCCGTTCAGGTTGCGGGCGGCGCGGCCGATGGTCTGGATCAACGATCCGGCCGAGCGGAGGAAGCCTTCCTTGTCGGCGTCGAGGATTGCGACCAGAGACACTTCCGGCAGGTCGAGACCTTCCCGGAGCAGGTTGACCCCGATCAGCACGTCGTACTCCCCGCGCCGGAGATCGCGCAGGATCTTGATGCGGTCCAGGGTGGTGACCTCCGAGTGCAGCCACGCGCACTTCACCCCGACCTCGGCGTAGTAGCCCGAGAGATCTTCGGCCATGCGCTTGGTCAACGTGGTGACCAAGGTGCGCTCGTTGCTCGCCGTACGCTTCCGGATCTCGTTGAGCAGGTCGTCCACCTGGCCCTTGATGGGGCGGATTTCGACCGGTGGGTCGATGAGCCCGGTGGGCCGAATGATCTGCTCGACGAATTCGCCTTGCGTTTTTTCGAGTTCATACGGCCCCGGCGTGGCGCTGACGTAGATCACCTGGTTCACCCGGTTCTCGAACTCTTCGAAGGTGAGGGGCCGGTTGTCGAGGGCGCTCGGGAGCCGGAAACCGAAGTTCACCAGGGTCTCTTTGCGGGACCGGTCTCCTCCCCACATGCCCCGGAGTTGGGGCATCGTCTGGTGGCTTTCGTCGGCAAAGATCAGGTGGTCGGCCGGGAGATAGTCGAGCAGGGTGGGCGGAGCTTCGCCCGGCAGGCGGCCGGAGAAGTGACGGGAGTAGTTCTCGACCCCATGGCAGTAGCCGATGGTTTTCATCATTTCCAAGTCGAACTTCGTCCGCTGCCACAGGCGCTGCGCCTCGATCAGCTTGCCCTGTTTTTCGAGCTCCACCTTCCACCAATCGAGCTCTTCCTGAATCGTCGCCATGGCCCGCTCTTTCATGTCGACGCTCATGACATAGTGCGTCTTGGGATAGATCGGCAGGCGGGAAAGCGTCTGATGCACTTGGCCGGTCAACGGGTCGATTTGGAAGAGGCCGTCAATCTCGTCGCCCCACAGCTCGATGCGGTAGGCGAATTCGTCGTAGGAGGGAAAGACTTCGACCACATCGCCGCGGACGCGGAACTTGCCGCGGCTGAACTCATGGTCATTGCGTTCATAGAGCAACTCCACAAGCTTCCCGAGCAGCTCTTTGCGTGCGATCTGCTGGCCCTTTTCGAGCAGCAGCAGCATGCCATAGTAGGCCTCCGGCGAGCCGATGCCGTAGATGCAACTGACGCTCGCGATGATGACAACATCCCGGCGCTCAAACAACGACCGCGTGGCGGCCAGCCGCAGCCGGTCCAACTCATCGTTGACCGTGGCCTCTTTCTCGATATACGTGTCCCCGGCCGGGATGTACGCTTCTGGCTGGTAGTAGTCGTAGTAACTGACGAAGTACTCCACCGCGTGTTCCGGGAAAAAGGTTTTGAACTCGTGGTAAAGCTGGGCGGCCAGAGTCTTGTTGTGGGCCAGGACCAGCGCGGGCCGGTTGCACCGCTCGATCACCTTGGCCATCGTGTAGGTTTTGCCGGACCCGGTAACCCCGAGCAGCACCTGATGCCGGACGCCTTCGAGTACGCCGCGGGAGAGAGCATCGATCGCTTGTTGCTGATCGCCCTTGGGGGTATACGGAACCGAGACGTGGAAGGACATCTCACCAGTCTATCGGGTAAGCAGTTTAACGGGCCCGGAGGAGACGTTCCCGTTCGGCGTTGTACTCGCAGCCAAAGAGCGCGATGGCGGCTAACAGGTACATCCAGACGAGCATCGCGATCACGCCGCCGACGGTACCGTACATCACATTGTAGTCGGCCAAATTCTGCACATACCAACTGAAGATCAACGTCACAATGAACCACAGGATCGAGGCGATCCACGCTCCCGGCCAGACGTCGCGCCAACGCATCGGCCGATTCGGCGCAATGAAGTAGAGGAGGGCGACAACCAGCACTACCGTTAAGAAGGAAACGGCAAACGTCAGACTCTGCGCAATGACTTGGATCCACCCGCTGGCCGGGAAGAGATAGTTTTGCAGCCGGCTGCCGGAAAGCAGCAGGACGGAAGCCGCCACGGCGGGCACGGCCGCGACGAAGACCAGAATCATGGCGACCAGACGATCCTTCACGATGCCCCGGCCAGTGGGGAGGCGATAGGCGGCGCGGAAGCCCTCCATGAGCGACTCCATCAGCGAAGCCGCCGCCCAGACCGATAGCAATGTGGCGCCGATGATGAGCCAAAACGGCCGTTGGCCGCGGGCGGTGAATTGATACTGCACCATGTCCGCGGTACCGGGGGGAACCACCTGCAGGAGAAAGCGGGCGAGGTACTCGCTGACCGCTTCGGCGTTTGCCTGCACCAGAATCGCCGCGAGCGAAGAGAGAAAGGGGAACAGGCTCAGGAGGCCGGAGTAGGCGGCGGCCTTCGCGATTCCAAAACAACCGTCCATCATCGCGTTGAAGAAGGCGCGACGGAGGAGAAGCAAAAACTCACGCATGGGTTCGCCGGGAACGAAGCCAGAACAGCAGGCAACCCAACCAGCATATCGCGCTGACCCCGGCGGCCAAGCGGGTTTCGATGGGTGCCCGATACCGCAGTTGGATCTCGGTTTGGGCGGCCGGGCGGGGGGCGACCGAGAAGAATCCGAGCTCATCCCGTTCTAGCGGAATGGCCGCTCCGTCCTGCCACGCCTCCCACCCGTCCTCGTAACTGATGCTCACGGCTACCCGATGGCCGGCGGGCACGGAGCCGGAGATGGTGGCCGCGGATGGTCCTTGCCAATTGAAGGCGAGCGTGGGGCGGGCGGGATCGCTCATCGCCGCGACATACGGAGCGATCACCTGAAAGTACCCGCCTTTGGGCGGATAGGCGGGGAGTTCGCCGGCGGTCACCAGATGCGCATAGCGGACGGGTTCCAGGCGGTAGATCCGATCGTCGCCCTCGCTCCACACCTTTTCGAGAACGCCCTCAAACTTATCGGGGTACTTCATATCGCGGTAATACTCTTCCGAGTTGGGACCGTGGACAACGATATATTCAACCCCCAGCGCCCGCAGTTGCAGCATCGAATTGGCGGCCTCTTCACCGCGTTTTGATCCGAGGTCCGAGCGCACCTGATAAGCGATGTCGACCGGAATCCGATTGCGCAGGCCGGTCTCGAAGACTCCGCCGATCTGGGGATGAAGAAACCAGGAGTTGAAGCGGAAGCGGCTGCCACCCGAAAGCAGAAGCCGTCCGGTGGGTTGCCGCGCGGCCAAAGTGGACGCCACCCGAAACTCGGGAGTTTGTTCGCGGGGAACGGGAACCCATGCTTGGTAGCCATGCGAGACGAACCGGGTAAACAACGGTGTGGACTGCAGCAGAAAGGCGAGGAGAACGGCCCGGGCCAGCCATGGCCGGCGGGTCATGAGAAGGCGGATGGATTCGACTACCAGCAGCAGGAGAAACAGTTCGTACTCGAGCGCATACCGGCGGGATTCGGGCAGGGCGTTTAATCCATAGGCGTAGAAGCAGGTGACCAAGAATCCGAAGCAGTACGTGGCCAGGACGAGTAGGGAGAAGTAGCGGTACGCGCGAAACCGCCACCGGCACAAGAGGAAAAGGAGGACGAGGCCGCCGATCCAGAGCATCAGCGCCATGCGCTCTTGCCCCTGCAACTGGTAACCGAAGGCGTCCTGGGGCCAATTGCCGACCATGCGCAGGACAAATGACGGGGTCAGCCAAAATGCCGCCAGTAGATAGCCCAGTACGCCGGCAGCCAGAACGCGCCGCACGGAAAATCCGGACTCGCCGAAATAGGTCAGCAGAAGGATCACCACCAAAAGGGCCAGGGCCAGCCCCGCCACCCAGTTCGTCAGCACGACGGCGGCCAGCGCGGCCGCGGCCAGCCAGAGCGAGCCGAACGAGCGCCGCACGGCGCACCGGTGAACGGCAATCAAGGCAAGGGGCATAAGCGCAAGCCCCACCGTGTGCGGCCCTTCTCCGTACTTGAGCAGCACCTGAACTCGCCAGGGAACCCGAAACAGCCCTTGGTCGTTCTTGATCGTGTTGATCAAGAGGTAGAGCGGGCTGCAGAACGTAACCGCCAAGCCGGCACAGAAGGCCAGCCGCCGCGAGGTTCCGAAGTAGCGAGCGAACAGGTAAACCGAAACGACCCCTAGGCACAGGGCAGCGGCGCAGGTGACGCGATGGACCTGCGTAGGGTCCACGCCAGCAATCGTCCGGATCCAGAGCGCGTTCCAGTAAGGCAGCAGCGGGAGATAGACGAAATGGGTGGGCAGTCCGCAGTATTGGACGGGATTCCAGCCCCACGGGTCGGGATGCTGCGCCACCCAATTGGCCATATAGGCGTAGCCGCGTTCGATGGAGCCCCGGTACGGGGTGACGCCGGGCAAAAAGATTCGCCAATTCAGGATGAGGTTCAGGACGAGGAGCAAGAACGCCCACGGCGCATTTGCGCGGATCACGGGCGGCGGCCTCTCCACAGCAGACCGGCGAAGAGCAGTACGGCGACTGCAAACAAGCCGCGGCCAATCTGGTTTTCGCGCGGGGTCTCCCAATAGAGCTCAATGCGATGGGCGCCGGGGGGCGCGAGAATCCGGGTTTGGCCGAAGGCATCGCGAACCACGGGGAACTCGGTGTTCCCGGACTTGGCCCGCCACGCGGTGTCGTAAGTCACAAGGACGGCCAGCGCCTGGCCCGGTTCGACCTTGGCGTCGATCTGCAAGGTTCGCGGGTTCAACCAGCGGGTGGGGGCCGGAGAGTCCGGGCCTTCTTCGAGCGCCTTGACGTACGGAGCGAGCCGTTCGACGTCTTCACCATTGCGGGCGGGTTGCAGCGCTTCGACGTCGGCGAGACGGACGACTCGCGCCAAGGACCGCCATCGCCGGGGGATTTCATGAATCCAATTGCCTTTCCCGTCGTCGAACACGATCGGCAACCGTTTCCGGAATCGGTTCGGAAACTGGTAGTCCTGAAGGGGCAGAGCCGAGGTCGAATCGTTCATCACGATCAGATCGTTGCCCGTCGCCTGGAGCCAGAGAACGGCGGGTTCCGGATCGTCACCCAACAGGATGGACCAATAAAGGTTCATCAGGTCGAAGTTGATGAGTCCCTGCTCGCTGCCGCCCCCAATCTGCGCCTCGTTGAACCAGCCGTTCCACCAGAAGCGTACGGTGCCCGTCACGAACGACCGCTCCCCGGGCCGATTCTTCGCCACCCATTCCGCGGTTTGATACTCGATCCGGTCGGTCCACGCGGGGGTGCGGTGAATATGGCGCCAAGGGTAGGTCAGGTAGCCCCAGGCGGGAATGAAGCAGGCCAAGACCAGCAGCGCGGCCACGAGCCGTTCGCGCTGCCAGACCCGGCGGATGAGTTCGGCGCCGGCGAAAACCAGAAACATATCCAGCTCCGGAACCAGGCGTTCCGGCTCCCCGGCCACCCGGAAAGCGCGGCTGGTGAAGTGATGGCCCAGCACGTTCAGACTGATGAGAGCCGCCCCGCCCCAGACGAAGATCGACCAGGCATGGGCCGGGGCGCCCGCGGCTTTTCGCCAACTGATGACGGCCACGGTAACGGCCAGCAGGATCGCCAAGCCTAGTGACCAAAGATTGCCCGGCTGCGAAACGATGGCCAGATTCCGGTTCGTGATGGCGATGTAAGACGGGGTGAGCCAGAACGCGGTGAAGCCATAGGCCAGCGCGGCTACCGCGGCGGCGCGCGCCCACACCAGCCAGTCTCGAGTGACCACGAAAATCGCCCAGGTGAGCACCGGGAAGAAGATCGCCAGCGCCGTCGCTCCGTAAAAATTGTTCGAAACCACCAGCGCCGCGGCCAGGCTGGCAAGGGCCAACTGCGCCGGGTATCCCTTCCGGAGACCCCACCAGGCGGCCGCGAAAGCGAAGGGAAGCACGGCCAGGGCCGACATGTGCGGGCCCTCGCCGTAACGGATCAAGACGTTGAACCGCTGCGGCATATACGGAATGGCGTCGCCGCGGATATGGGCCATGAACAGGAAACTCGGCGAGAGCAGGGCCACCCCAGCGGTGGCCAGCCAGGCCCGGGCGCGGGATTGCGTGGCTACCCAGACGAAGAGCCAGACCCCGGCGATTCCGAGCACATACAGAATGGCCGTATAGAGGTGATAGCCGCGGGCCGGCGTCAGCCCGGCGTACTTCGCGAGCGCCGCCGAACCGTAGCGCAACGCGGGCGGATAAATGTAGTCGAAGCGGGTGCCGCCGTACCAGAGCGGCTGCCAGCCGGGATGCGGCCAATTTTCGGATAGGTACCGGGCGTCGGCGATAAACGTGGCGTCAATCGAGGTCCAGTTCTCCAGGTACTTCGTCTTGAACAGAGGCCAGATCAGCACCATGGCCACAACCAAAACGAAAACGAACTGGAGCGCCGGCGCCGAGAGACGAGATTTCAAATCCGGCGGTCCTGTGCCTTGGGCGGGGTGTTTTGATACCGGCCCAGGATGCTATCGAATTGGAGCGACCGGCGCAGTCCGCTGCGATGCAGCAGATAACGGCTAAGCACCCAGAGGATTGATAGACCATAGCGCGTGCTCTGCACGAACGAAGCCGAGGAGGCCTGGGGGAAATACCGCGTGGGGACGGGCACTTCGGCGATGCGGAGGCGGGCCTCAACGAACTGGGCCATGATCTCCTGGTCGAACACGAAGTTGTCCGAGTTCATGTCGACGTTCACGGTCTCGAGCGCCGAACGCCGGTAGGCGCGGTAGCCGGTATGGTACTCGGCCAGCTTCAGGCCAAAAACGGAATTCTCCATTTCGGTCAAAAAGCGGTTGGCGATGAACTTCCACCACGGCATGCCCTGCTTCATGACGTCGCCGCCCAGCAGGCGCGAGCCCAACACGACGTCGGCGGTTCCGGACTCGATGGGGGCGATGATCTGGGGCAGGAGTGTTGGGTCGTACTGGTAGTCGGGATGCACCATCACGATGATGTCGGCCCCGGCACGCAGCGCTTCGCGATAGCAGGTTTTCTGGTTGGCGCCATAGCCGTAGTTCCGGTTATGGACGAAGATCTCGAGGCCCAGTTCGCGTGCGATCTGAATCGTCTCATCCTTGCTGCCATCGTCGACCAGAATCACGAGATCGACCACATCATGTGGAAGCTCCTGATAGGTCATCCGAAGGGTCTTGGCCGCGTTGTAGGCCGGCATGACGACGACGACTTTCGGCTTGGTTTCAATCATGGGAACGTTCCAAAATCACAATAAACTGGTAGGCGAAAAGAGTTTTCCACAAGCACGCCAACTTCCAAAAGAACCATTCGAGACCTCGCGCGACCCCGTTTTGCGAGTTGAGGAACACGCTGAAAGGGACCGGCGTCAACAGCACTGACGCTACATTATAGCCGGACTGGAGGAACAGTTCCCGCCACCCCGACCAGACTCGAAAATGGATGTGGGTCCGGTCAAACAGCCCTTTCTCATCCTGCGGGAACCGGCCGGACAGCACGATGGCCCGGAAATAGAGATTGCCGCTGTTGGGCACGGAGACGATCACTTGTCCGCCGGGTTTTAAAAGCGATCGCAACTGGACGAGCACCTTTGCGTTTTCAAGCAGATGCTCGATGACGTCGGCACAGAGAATGTAGTCGAACCGTTCGGACAGCTCCGGCATGCCATGATGCAGGTCGGCGACGACCAGTTTCACATTGGCCGGGAAGTGGCCCGGGGGCCAGGATTGCCGCTCAACCCCGGTGACCTGAAATCCACGATCGGCGAACCGAGCCGCCATAGCGCCATCCCAGCAACCTACATCCAGCAACGCTTTGCCGGCGCCGTTCTGAGGAATCAGCGCAAGAATTTGGGAATGGCTGCTCCATGGGCTAGCCTTAAAGGTGTAGCTTTGTTCAGCTAGTGTGTCTGTTGCACCCATCCCTTTTCTCTCGTAACCATTAATCCTCTCTACACGCCATCCCTAGGTTAACCCATGAACTCTAGCGTCGTCTTTTTAACTCTTCCCCTTCTGTTCACCTTCCTGGTTGGCTGTAACAAGCAGGCAGCCCCTGTGCAGGCCAAGCAGGACTCCGGTCCGCTAGCGGTTCGGATGTCCGACGTGAAGGTGCGGGACATCACCCGCGTTGTGGAGACAACCGGCACCTTGTTCCCGTTTGAAGAGGCGGTGATCAGCGCCGAAATTGGGGGAAAGGCGGAGGAGGTTCGTTTCGATCTGGGCGATATCGTTGAAAAGGGGCAGGTTCTTGTCCGGATCAACGATGAAGAGCAACGGTATCAAGTGCAGCAGAGCGAAGCGCAGCTGCGTCAGTCGATGGAGCGTCTGGGTCTGAAGGCGGAAAACGAGAAAGTTGCCGATATCCGGGAGACCCCGGACGTACGCCGGGCCAAAGCGGACCTGACGGAGGCCGAACAGCGGTTTAAGCGGACGCGCCAATTGGTGGACCAGAACATTGGCGCCAAATCCGAGCTCGATCAGGCGAGTTCCCGGTATCAGGCGGCGCAGGCGGCTTACGATGCCACGATCAACCAGACCCGCAACCTGGTGCAGGAAGTGGAACGTTTCCGCGCGAATCTGGAAATTGAGCGGAAAAAACTGCGGGACACGACGGTGAAGGCGCCGTTCCGCGCGATTGTAAAGGAACGGCAGGCGAGCCTCGGACAGTTTGTCGGTCCGAACACTCCCCTCTTCGTCCTGGTTAAGATCGATCCGATTCGGCTGCGCATCGAGATTCCCGAGCGGATGGCGCCTTGGATCAAGGTGAACCAGCAGGCCGAGATTTCGCTGGAAGCGTTTGAGGGGCGAAAGTTTCAGGGGAGAATCTGGCGCATCTCACCGACGGTCGACCAGAGCAAGCGGACCTTCGTGGCCGAGGCGCTGATTGACAATAAGGCTGGGGAGTTGAAGCCGGGTTCCTATGCCAAGGCCCGGGTGCCGACCAGCAAGAACGAACGGATTGTGGTGGTGCCGCAGCGGGCGGTCTAACGGAGTGATCGATGCCCGCGATGTGCGGCTGGGTGATCGCATCGATCAGGATGTGGAGATCCTTGAGGGGTTGGCGGAGGGGGAACGAGTCGCCACCAGCCAGTTACCGCGGTTAGATACAGGGACGAAGGTAAAACTGGCGGTGGATACACCGAAAAAGGGCGCTTGATAGAAGAGCGGCGAGGCGTTCAGACGTCCCGCCGCCACCACGACGTTACCGGGCGTTTTGCACTTTGGGCGTTGCCAGATAGCCGCTGATCGTGTCCTTGCCGATGGAGTTGATGACAAGTTCGTACGGTTGTCTCGCCTTCGAGGTGTAGAACTGCAGGGGTTCGTTCAGCGTCTTGTCCTTCTTTTCCATCTTCTTGTCGTCGAAGGTTAAGTCGACCGTGAAGCGGTTCTTCTTCGCGTCCGCTTTCTTCAACTGCAGCATGATGTCGCCGACACGCCGCGCCGTCTTTTCCTTCGGCAGGGTGAATTCAAAGTAGTTGCGGTCGCCGAGAGCCTTCAGCGCCTGGAACTCTTTATAGTTGGTGGCGATCAGTCCGCTCTGTTCGCCGAGGTCGCCGCGGGTCCGTTTCAGGTCGGCGATGGTCTTGTCGAGCTCGGTCTTCGTGTTCGCCACTTCGGTCTTCACGGAGCCAACCTCGGTGGAGACTGCCGCGATCTTGGTATTGGCGGAGCTCGCTTCCTGCTTCACTTCGGTGATTTGGCTCGCCATCTGTTGCTGCGCCGCTTTGGTTTCGCGTTCGAGCTTCGCCGTCAGTTCGACGGCCTTCTTCTCGGCATCCACCTTGGCCTGGCCCGCGGCCATGGCGGACTGACGGCGGGCCGCTTCCAACTCATCCTTCAGTTCGCTGATGTACCGCTTGCTCGTGGCCGTGGTCACCGTGGTCGTCTCTTTGACGCTGGAGATCTCGCGGGTCATGGCCTCTTTCAAGCCGGCGACTTCAGTCTTCGTCTTGTCCAGTTGCAAAAACAGATAGACGTTGGCTCCCAAGAGGGCGAGGACGGATCCGAAAAGAATCGGGATCTTGATACCACCGCCGGAAGGGGGCGGGGGTGGGGGTGGCATATACATGGGGTTCGGGTTGGGATTCATTTGCGGGTCAGCCTCCTGGCAGTCGAATTTAGAATAACATTCGTCTTGACAACTATATGCGACAGGTGCGGGGCGGGTTTCACGATTCGACGCGGAGCGGCTTGGCCGTGGCAAACTCGAACCGCTCTTGCTTAGAGATTCCGGGTTCGAAACAGCGGCGGCAGCGGGCCTCGTACATCCCGGTGGCGCCGACCACAATCAGATCTTCGCTCTCCACTAAACGTTGCGTGTGCTTGGCAGGATTTCCGCAGCGCATGCAGATCGCGAGCGTTTTGGTGATCGACTCGGCGCGTGCCAGCAGGTCGGGAATCGGGGGGAACGGGCGCCCCAGGTAGTCCGTATCCAGGCCGGCGATGATCACCTGCTTGCCGCTGTCGGCTAACTGCTCGGCCAAATCAACCAGCGCGGGACCCATGAAGTTGGCTTCGTCGATCCCCACTACCTGCGTTCGCCAATCCAAGATCCCAAGAATATCTTGCGCTCCGTCCACCACCTCCGACGCCATGCGTTGGTCGGCGTGAGAGACTATCTCTTCATGCGAATAACGGATGTCGATTATGGGCTTAAAGACCTGAACCCGTTTTCTCGCTATCCGCGCTCTCCGCAACCGGCGGATTAACTCTTCGCTCTTGCCCGAAAACATCGGCCCGCACACCACCTCAATCCAGCCGGTGTGTCCGGTAAAAATATCCATATCGCTTTATGATGCCATGGCCTCCCGCGCTGACCCACCGCAACATTGTGCCCGAGTTGCTCGCCCAGGCGACACCTGAGGAGGCCGAGGCCAATCTGAGCGACTTGCGCCGGCTGAACCGGTATTTCGGCGGGCGCCAGACGTTGCGATCTGTCCTCTACCCGCTGCTCCGGCGCCTCCGGCGACCACGCCGCCGCGCTGGCCCAAGCCCATGTGGTCAGCATCGATATCTCCGAGAACCACTTGCGAGGCGCCGCGGGCGACCGGGTGGTGGCGGACGCCTTCGCCCTGCCCTTCGCGCCCGGCTCGTTCGACATCGTGATGGCCAACCTGTTTCTCCACCACTTTGAGGACGCCGAGATCGTTGCTCTCCTCGCCCAGTTCTCCCGCCTGGCCCGGGTCGCGGTGGTCGTGAACGATTTGGAACGAAGCCGGTTGGGTTGGAGTTTCCTGCCGTTCACCGCTCCGCTGTTCGGCTGGCACCCGATTACGATTCACGATGGCACGGTGAGCGTCGCCGCCGGGTTTCAGCCGGGCGAGTTGTCCAGCTTGTTCGACCAGGCCGGCATGCAGGGCGTCCGCATCCGGCGGCACCGCCCCTGGTTCCGGCTTTCAGCCGTCTGGATGGCGAAACAGCCCTAAACTACGGCAGGGCCAACGCGATGTAGGCGCCATCAATCGGCTTCTGGGTCGCCGGAATCAGCCCCACCTGCGCCGAGGCGCAAAAGACGATGTACTGCTTCCCATTCACTTCGTAGATCGACGGTATGCCTTCGATCGCCATTGGCACCTCCTGCTCAAACAGCAATTTGCCGTTGTCGATGTCAAACGCGCGGACCTTGCGGTCCCGCGTCCCGGTAAAGATCAGTCCGCTGGCCGTCACCACCGGCCCTACCTTCGGGTAGTGCGTCCCGGTGTTCCGGATTCCCTTGGCGGCCAACTCCGGCACCTCGCCGAGCGGGATCTTCCATTTAATCGAGCCATCGTTGAGGTCATAGACCGTGAGCGAAGTCCAGGGAGGCTTGATGGCGGCCAGTCCGTCGCTGGCGATCATGAAGCCGAACTGGCTCTCATAACGCTCCTCCGCCGTCATCCCCGGCACCTCATCCACTTTCTTATCGAGCTTCAGCAGACAGGGGAGGTCCTTGCTCACCACTACCAAGGTTCCTTTGAAGGGGTCCACCGCTGCCCCACCCCAATTGGCCCCGCCATTGTTTCCTGGCATCTGGATGGCGCCCCGCGCCGCCGGCGGCGTAAACAGCCCCTCGTTCCGGGCGCTCAAAATCTGATCGCGGAACTTCGCCCGGTCGGCCGCGCTCAGAAACGGGCTCAGATCATCCACCGTAAACGTCTGCCGGGCGAACGGTTCCGGCTTGGTCGGAAACGGCTGCGTCGGCCAGGTGGTCTCCCCCGGCATGTCGGTCTTGGGTACCGGCCGCTCTTCAATCGGCCACAGCGGCTTGCCGTTGGTCCGGTCGAAGACCCAGACGAACCCCTGCTTTGACACCTGCGCCACGGCATCAACCGTCTTGCCCTCGTGCTTCACGGTCAGCAGCTTGGGCGCGGTCGAATCGTCGTAATCCCAGATGTCATGGTGCACCATCTGGTAGTGCCAAATGCGCTTCCCGGTCCGGGCGTCGAGGGCGAGCAGCGAGTCGGCGAAGAGGTTGTGCCCGGCCCGGTCCTTACCGTAGAAGTTGTACTTCGCGCTGGCCGTCGGCGCGAACAGGATGCCCCGCTTCTCGTCAATCGACATCTCGGACCAGACATTCGCGCCGCCCACCGTCTTCCAGGCGTCCTTCTGCCAGCCGTCGTAGCCGAACTCGCCGGGGCGGGGGATCGTGTGGAAGGTCCAAACCAGTTTGCCCGTCCGCACATTGTAGGCGCGAATATCTCCCGGCGCAGAGCCGTAGCCCTGGTTGGTCGCCGAGCCGAGAATGATCAGATCCTCAAATACCCGTCCAGGAGACATCGACTGCAGCACCGTCAGCAGCTTTGGGTCCCGGTCCAGGCCCACGCGGAGGTCGACGCTGCCGCCGGTGCCGAAGTCGGCAATACTCTTCCCGGTCAGGGCGTCAATCGCCCGCAGCGCGTGGTTGCTCGCCAGGAGCAGCCGGCGGTCCTTGCGGTCCTTGCTTTCCCAATAGTTGATGCCGCGGTTGGTGATCACCTTGGTATCGGCCGGGGGCGTCCAGGTCCAGGCCGGCTTTCCGGTGGCCGCTTGCAGGGCCACAATCGTGTTGCCCGCGCCCATGACGTACATCAGATCATCCACGATCACCGGGTTGAAGTTGTACTTCTTGTTTTCGCCGATCCGGTAGCTCCAGGCCACTTTGAGCTGGGCGACGTTCTCTTTCGTGATCTGCCGCAGGGATGAATACTGACTCGAATCCGGGCCGCCGCCGTAGTCGGACCAAGTCTTGTAATCCTGAGCAAACGCCAGCGTGGCCACCGCAAAACCAAGAAGAATACGCATGAATTCTCAACGATATCACGCAGCCATTCCGCCCCCCGGGCAGATTTTTTGAACTTCAGTCGGCTCCGGTTGCGAGTTCTTGATCATGCTGAACCGTTTACTGCTCTGGTTGTCCGTTGCGGGGTGCCTGGCCGCCCAGTCTTTCCCGACCCATGTCGCCATGGACGCCCTGCTCCGCATTCGCTTTTACCCCGGCCAAGGGGCGTTTCTGATGGACAGCCCCATCCCCGTGCTCTTTCCGCCGCCGGGTGAATCCACCGGCCGCCTGCTGATCAAAAGAGCCGGTGGCGCCGCCGTCGTGACGAAGGATATTGTCATCCGTCCCTGGGCGCCCCACGGCGCTTTTGGCGAACTCCGCACCGCCGGCAATCAGGACTCCCTGGGGCCTATCCCCGCCGGCGACTACGTTGTCGCGGTGGAGATTGGCGGCAAAGAGGTGTCGTCGTACTCCTTCAGCATGAAGTCCGAAGGCTCCGGCGATGCGTTCAACCCAAAAACCGAAATGGTCCGCACGGGGCCATGGTCGAAGGCCGCTTTTCTCACCGCCCTCACGGATGTCAACGTGCCCCTGGCGGGCATTGGCATGTATGTCAGCTCCCGCGAACTCCCCGGCTACACGGTTGGCAAAAACGGGCCGTTCTCCGTCCATCTGCTCCGGGGCGGAGCGCAGATTGGTTCGATTGAAGGTACCGCCACCGTGAGTGACTGGACCTTTTTCAAGGGCGACTTCCAGGTCAACAAAGCACAGGGCTACGGCTTCGTGAAATGGGCGGATGTGACGGGTACCCCCGGCGCCTATTCGGTCGAATTCCGCGCCGGAGGCAAGACGCTGCGCAGCTATAGGTTCACGGTTGCGGGTGGAAAGGTCGTCATGATTCCCGCGAATGAACCCTCTTTCGCCGGACCAACCGCCCTGCCCGCGCAAACGCTCATCAACAATCGGCGGACCCAGGCGTTCTGGCTCGCGCCGATTCAGTAGACTCAAACAATAGTGATCGACATCGGTTTACTCTGGCTCCGGTTAGGCTTCGGTTTCGGCATGGCGTTGCTCCATGGCGCGGAGAAGGTGGCCGGAGCGTGGGCCTACTTCCGGACCGGGGCCGAATGGGATCTGCTTCCTGAAGTCGTGCTGCTCGGCTTTCCCTGGCCCGCCGGCTTCGCGCTGGCCGCTACAGCCGCCGAGTTCGGGGCGGCGATCCTGCTGGCCCTGGGGGTCTATACGCGCTGGTGCGCCGGCGCGCTGGCGTTTACGATGTTGATGGCAGCGCGCTACCACGCCATTGCCGGCGGGGTTGGCGAACCAGCGGCCGCGTACGGTTTCGTCTTCCTCGGTCTCGTCTGGACCGGCGGGGGCCGTTATTCCTGGGACCAACGCCGGGGTGCTCGCTGCGCCAAGCACGAGTAAGGTCATCCGGGCAGGCGCGGCGGCCACGGGTCTAACCGGTTAGTGCTGTTGTTTTCCACCCGATCCTCCCTTGACACCGAGGATCAGTTCTTATAGCGTCCACCCGTATCCGTGAGGGGCTGCCTCGATTGGGATTTCTCGCTGTTCCGCAGGGTCCCCTCCGGTATTGAGGCTGAACTACCTCGTAAGGGAGATCGAAATGAGCGATAGAACCGTTGCAGGATTTCTGCTTTCGCTGTTTCTATCTGTCAGCGCTCTCGTGGCGCAGATCGGAACTTCAACCATAACTGGAACCGTGATCGATCCGTCGGGCGCCATGATGCCCAATGTTTCGGTGGCCGTCGTTCAAACCGGAACCAATTTCACATCCACCACCACAACCAACTCCGAGGGCATCTATCGCGTCCTTTCCCTGCAGCCTGAAACGTACAAGATCACCTACGAGGGCAAGGCGTTAATCGAGCGGTGCGGGACAACGTCGAACTGCGCACCGGCGATACCCTGGCGATCGACGTCCCGATGCGGGTCGGCAACGTCGCCGAGACCGTCGAGGTAACCGGCACGTCCCAGTTGCTGGAGACGGAAACGTCGGCCACGGGTTCCGTGGTGGCCGGTACGGTGCTCTACGAACTGCCGCTCTATCAGCGCTTCGTGAACTCCACGCTGAACATCGTGCCTGGCCTGACCACCGGGGGCTTCGCCTACGGTGGCGCATTGGGAAATTACAATATTGCCGGCCAGCGCGCCACGACCACTGGCTTCTTTGAGGACGGCGTCAGCGGCAACGACCAACTTGGTGGAACGAACAACGTCAAAACGTTGCAGAATTCGATCGCCGAAGTGAAGGTGATCACCACGGTGCCCCCCGCCGAGTACGGCCACACGGCTGGCGGCGTCATCAGCGTTGTCAAACGCTCCGGCACGAACGAACTGCATGGCATGGGTTCCTTCTTCGGCCGGACTCGCCGGATGCAGCACCGGCTTTACTTTGATCGCCTCCGCGATAGCCAGGCCCGCCCCGGCCGTCCCGATGGCTTTCCCGCCTTCTTCATGATGCCCGACGCCACGCTCTCCGGACCCATCGTCATTCCGAAGGTTTACGCCGGCCGCAACAAGACGTTCTTCTTCTTTGGCTACCAGCGCCTGCATGAAAAGAAGGTCGCCCAGGTCCAGGCCACGACGCCCACCCTCGCCATGAAACAGGGCGACTTCAATTTCCCTGGCGTCGCCAACCCGAACCAGATCTTCGATCCCGCCACCACGCGCCTCGTCAACGGGCAGTGGCAACGCGACCCGTCCCTGGCAATCGGATCCCTCTCGCCCGCTTCGATCCCGTCGCGCGCAAAGTTCTCGAATTCGATCCGTGGGTGGCACCCAACCAGGCTGGTACCTTCAACGCCCTTGGCCCCGTTGGGAACCTGATGGCCGACGAGTTCGCGCGCGTCTTCTTCAACGACTACAATCTCCGTCTGGATCATCAGTTCAACTCCGCCTTCAAAATCTACGGATCCTACACCTACAATGGCCAGTCCGGTTTCCAGCGGCCCATTAACATCCGGGAGGACCGTGCCGAGTTCGACCATCAGCAGGGCAACTGGGCTCCGTTTGCCAATGCCAACTATTCGTTAGGCAAGACCTGGATCATCTCCCCGTCCATCGTCAACGACGCCCGTGTTGGCTACTATCGCCGCGAAAACAAGACGGAAGTGCCCAGCTTTGGCGGCAATTGGGCGCAGCAATTGGGTATTCCGAACATGGATGGGGCTGTGATGCCCGCGTTCGGTTCCGGCGGCCACGATACCCCCGGCGCTCTCTACGGCCTCACCGGCGCTACCCCCAGCCGCCTGCTCACCGAAACGATCTCGTTCCGCAACGACACGACGTTGATCCGGGGCCGCCACGCGGTCAAGTTCGGCTACGAACTCCTCCGTTTCCGGTTGAACTCGGCCAACCTGGCCCGGCCCGCGGTGCTGTCGTTCGACGGCGTCACCTCCGGTGTGTTGACCAGCGGGGCTCTGCAGCCCAACACCGGGAACTACTTCGCCGGGTTCCTCACCGGCCAGGTCTCCAACGCCGAGTTCTTCTCGGAGCTGACCAGTTGGCTGCCCCGGTCCTCCATCCACAGCTTCTATCTGAAGGATGACTGGAAGGTGACCTCCCGGCTGACCCTGAACGTCGGCCTTCGGTATTCGAACGAATCGCCTTTCAGCGCCAAGTATGGCGGCCCTTCCAACTTCAGCCCGACAGCGACGGACGATGTCACCGGGCGGCCCGGCGGTCTGGTCTTCGGCTCCGGTTTGAGCCAGCGGGATAACAATAACTTCAATCCCCGCATCGGTGCAGCGTGGCAGTTCCGCGATAAGTGGGTCCTCCGCGGCGGCTTTGGGATGTACACCACCGACACCAAGTTCCCCGGCACCCGCATCCAGTTTGACGAATGGGTCGCTCAGACGAATCAGCAAGCGGCGCCCGGCAACCCGACTCCCGTTTGGGGTTTGAGCCGCGGTCCGGACCCGATTGAATTCAACATCCGCTCGAACGGCACCTCGCCCTTCCGCGGCCAGAACTTCAGCGCCCGCAACTTCGCCGACTGGGATCCGAACCTCCGCAACGCCTACTCCATGAACTGGAACGGCACTGTGCAGCGCGAGCTGTCGCAGAACTACCTGCTCGAAGTCAGCTACCAGGGGTCGGCCGGCATCGGCCTGCTGGAAAACTGGAATATCAACACCTTCCCGATCGACTTCGCGCGCAACGATCTGGCCCTCCGGAGTCAGGTGTTGGCCGCCTCGCAGAACTTTCGTCCGTTTCCGCACTTTGGCGATGTCCTGATGCGGTCCAACTTCGGCCACTCCACCTTCCACTCCGGCACGGCCAAGCTCGAACGCCGCTACGCCAACGGCATGTTCTTCAGCACGTTCTACACGTTCTCGAAGGCCATCAACAGCCAGGACACCGACAACGCCGGCTCGGGCGTAGCGCCCATTCAGAACCGCGGCCTTGAGAACGGCCGCGCCGGCTACGACCGCAATCACCGCTGGATCTCCACTATCAACTGGGAGCTGCCCATGGGCAAGAACAAAAGGTTCTCCCCGTCCAACCGGACGCTGAACTGGCTGGTGAGCGGCTTCGAAGTCTCCTGGATCCAGACCTTCGAATCCGGTAACCCGCTGAACTTTACCTTCCAGAACTCGCCGTATAACTACTACCCCGGCTTCGCCGGCAACCGGCGCCCCGACGTCGTCAGCACCCCCAGCATCCGGGACGGTTGGCGCGACATCGGCGCCGACCGCTTCAACGTGCAGAATACCAACCCGGTCGTTGACATGAGCCACTTCGCGCTGCCGGGCGGTTGTCCGCAGACCCTCCCGGCCGCCGGTACCCAGGCCCGGACGGACCTGCTCAACGCCTGCAGTTTCGTGGTGGGGAACGCCGGCCGCAACATCATGAGCGGCCTGCCCCTGGTCTGGTCTCCGGTCTCGGCACAAAAGAACTTCCAGATCCGCGAGCGCATCAAAGCGCAGCTGCGCTGGGACTTCCAGAACGCCCTGAAAACCTATAACTTCAACCCGCCCCCCACAGCCGTGGACTTCCAGAATCCGCGGACGTTCGGCCGGGTGTCGTCCGATCCCCGGACGGCATCCCTGGGCGGCCAACCGCTGATGAACATCACCGTCATGCTGCAGTTCTGACGGTCAACCTCGGCGCCTCCCGCCCCACCGGACGGGGGGGCGCCGTTCTTTTACACCGGCTGCGCTTCCAGCCGCCGGTGAAACTCCTCATACCGCGTCGTTGGATCGTGGAACCGGACCGTGTAGTCTCCGGGGCCGGGCACCGGCGCGGCGAACTTATTGCCCGTCAGCCGCAGGCTGTAGAGCACGCGCCCCTCGGCGTCCTGGACTTCGGCCACGCAACGCGTGCGCCCGGTCAACTCCGGTAAGCGGTAGGCCGAACGCGGCACGTCGGTAACGGTAATCGGCCAGCCCGGATAGGGCCTGTCCCCTTTGGCGATACTCGCCCAGCGTGGCCAATTCGTCAGGGTAATCTTGTGGTCCGCCCGCGTGACCTCCACGACGCCGAAGCCCGGCGCCCGGTTGTTGAGCGCCGTCGGCAGAACCCCGAACTGCATCGGGTTCGCCACCGCATGCACCGTGATCTTGTTCCCGAATCCATCCGTCAACTCGCCCGTGTTGCGCGGGCTGTGGGGCAGGGGATTGCGGCCCGGCTTGGGCGGAAACCACCGCCGGGGAAAGATGTTCGAGATCGCCGGCGTGCACAGCGCAAATGGGCCGTCGTTCCAATCATCGATCCCGTACTGCACGGTGCTGCCCAGATGCTGGTCGCCAGCGATGTGGAAGGCGCTGGCTTGCCGGATCAGCCGCAGGGCCTTGTTGCGCCCGTGCTGGGGCCAGCCGTTCGAATCGTGGTCCATGGTCGGGATCTCGCCTTCGCCGTACTCTCCCGGCTTCAAAACGGGCAGCTTCGTGGTCACTGCGTCGGTCAAGGCCGGGGCAGGCAGCGTGGCCAAGGTACAGAAGATGGTTGCGCTCACCGCGCATTTCATCCAGATGCCGTTCGACCAGTCCATCGCCCAATCGGCCAAAAACTGCTCCTGTCGCGGCCCCAGCAGTTCGGCCGTAGGCGAATCGAGCCCCTTCCACTCCGGATTCTGCGGAAAGCCATTGACGATTCGAGCGTCGGGCAGCACCGTCTTCGGCGCGGTTTTCCACTTCCGGTCTTCAATCAGCGCAAAGCTAATTCCGCCCCAGACGAGATGGCTGTAAAGCACCGCGATGTTTTGTTCAATCGGTGTCTTTTCCGGCGGGTCCGGCAGATGGCTCGATTGGGTCCGCTGGACGAGATTCACCCACGGAGCGGGCATCGTGTACCCGCCCGAGTCCTGGCCGGGTTGGCCCTGGCCCTCGGCTTTCCGTCCGCCCGCGCCCCATACGTTGCCGTGAAAGACGTCATGGTCGTCCGGCAGGCAAACGCACGGCGTGTTCCGCGTCAACTCGCCCCAGGCCCAGCCGAACAGATACCATTTGCGCAGATAGTCGAGGCGCGCCGCCGGCGCGGGCGTGCGTTGAATGCCGTAGTCGCCGTTGCGCTCGTAGATCTGGTCTCCGGTGAAGAAGAGAATGTCGGGCTGGACGGTCTTCAGGTTTTCAAAGATCGGGGTATGCGGGTAGCCGTAATCGCCCTGGCAGGTCAGGGCGCCGATGGTCAGCTTGGCTTTGTCATTCGGATCCCGCGGAATGGTGCCCGTCAGCCGCGCGGCGCTGTAGCGGACTTCATACGGAGTGTCGGCCGTGGCCTCCCAAGCGACCCGGAACGTAGCGGTTGCCGAATCCCGGTCCACCGCTGCCGAGCCCAGTTTCCGGGTTCCGGCATAGAGCTCGACGGTCGCGTTCGGCTCGTCGACCGGCGCCAGTTGCACGGTCATCTTCAGGACTTTGTTTGAGATGGTGAACTGGTTGAACAGGAGCGGTCCCCAGGCCCGCTCTGGCCTGGCGGCCACTTGGGTGCCGGAGACTTTCAGGTTCCGGAACCAGAAGCGGACATTGCCACCCCGCTCGGTAAACGGCCGCGCCGCGAAGCCGAAATCGGCCGCGGTCGACCGCTCCGGGGAACGCCGCACGGGCCCGTGGGAGCAGACGACGGCCACGAGGCCGGGCATCCAATCCGCCGGCACCCGTTCCCGTTTGTATTCGGAGAGCACAGGCCCGGTGGGGTCGAATGCGGTGAGGGTCAGGACTCCGGGTTCGGCGGTGAGGCGGAGGCGAAGAGGTTTAGTCGGGTCGAGGGACGGTGTGGAGTTGGAGAGGTCGGCGATGAATAGCCGCCCGTCGGTGGTGACGCCGCAGTTTACTCCCCGGCCGAAGATAGCGTCGTCCCGGTAGTCGCCGAAGTTGCCGCGCATGCCGATGCGCAGGCCGGCCCAGCCCTCTTCCATCTTGGTGCCAGGTTCGAGCGGACCCATCTCCACCTCGACCAGGAGGGTGCCCGGGGTGGGCAGGATCTCTTGCGTGAGCAGGGCAAC
Organism: Acidobacteria bacterium Ga0077553; assembly: GCA_001464575.1. GTDB lineage: Bacteria > Acidobacteriota > Terriglobia > Bryobacterales > Bryobacteraceae. The sequence goes on from LNFE01000151.1 coordinate 61,599, forward strand.
GGACCGGTCTCCGCCCGAGACGATGCACTCCATGCGGCCGTCGTGAAGCTGCCAATCCTGGAGCGGGTTAGCCCAATAGTCGGGTCCGATCCAGGGCCGGGTGATCCCGCTGGGGAGAGCGGTTTGGGAGAAGGCGGGCGTGGCGAGGGCGATCGTCCGAAGCAGTTCGCGGCGAGT
>LNFE01000152.1 GCA_001464575.1 Acidobacteria bacterium Ga0077553
GCCTAGTCCCCGGCTGGTACGGCGGCGTCGGCCCCCGCATCGGTCTCGCCTATAGCCTCGATCAGAAGACCACCATCCGCTCGGGCTACGGCCGCTCCTTCTCCCGCGTCACCGCCGTGCAGGGCTCCGGCCACTTCGCCGGCTTCATCGGCCAGTATCAGTTTGAGAACAACTCCCAAGGCCTCCAGCCTACGTTCCAAATGGATCGTGGCCTGCCCGCCTACGTCCTGCCCCCCTCGCTCGATCCGGCCTTCTCAAACGGCCTGAACGTCGACTACTGGCAGGGCCAGGAAGCCACCCGTGCGCCGGAGAACTCCTTCTGGACGCTCACCATCCAGCGGCAGGTTTCGCCCAGCCTTGTCCTCGAAATCGGCTACAACGGCAGCGCCGGCTCCCATCTGCAAACTGGCTTGCTCGTCATGAATCAGGTGCCCACGCAGATCTACAATGGCTTGGTCGATCGCTTCGGCGGTGCCCAGGCGAATAACATCCTGCGCGCCGATATCAACTCGCCCCTTGCCGCCAGCGCCGCCATCGGCTTGCCTTATCCGGCCTTCGCCACCCAGCGCCTCCGCACCGTGGCTCAGGCGCTCCGCCCCTATCCTCAGTACCAGGGCATCATCACCGGCGTCCAGAACGGCGACAAGTCCGGCAACTCCAGCTATCACGCCTTTATCCTGAAGGCCGACCGCCGGATGTCCGGCGGCCTCACCTTCAATTGGAATTATGTCTTCTCGAAGATCCTCACCGACTCCGATACCTACTTCGCCAACGGCGCCGGCGCTCAGGACCACTACAACCGCCGCCTTGAAAAGTCCATCGGCCAGAACGACCAGACCCACTCCCTGAAGTTCTCCACCATCTACGAACTTCCCTTCGGCAAAGGCCGCAAGTGGGCCACCGGCGGCTTCCTGAATCAGGTCATCGGCGGCTGGCGCATCGCGGCCATTCAAAGCTATGCCAGCGGTTTGCCGGTGGCGCTGCAGCGCAACAACCCGCTGCCGATCTTCAACGGGCAAACCCGCCCCGTCGTCGACGGCTACGACAACTGGCGCGCCCCTCTCGTCGGCAGCGAGTTCGACCCCGCCGTCGACCGCTTCCTGAAACCCGCTAACCAGTTCCCGGCCCAACCCGTGGCCGCCTTCGGTAACGCCACCCGCTTCAACCCGAAGGTCCGCGGGTTCTGGAATCAGTCGGAAAACGTCAGCCTCGCCAAGACCTTCAACATCGGCGAGCGCCTCCGCATCGACCTCCGCGGCGAAGCCTTCAACATCTTCAACCGCGTCATCTTCGGCACTGGCAGCACCAACCTCAACGCTGGCACCTTCGGCGTCGTCGCCAACCAGGGCAACGACCCGCGCCAGATGCAGGTGGGTCTGAAGATCTACTGGTAGCCGCTACCGCAGCGGCTGCACGATAATCTCGGGCAAACGGCAAGCCTGCCTCGCCACCTCGGCGGAGCAGGCTCTTGCTTTTAGGTCCCTCGTTAAACAGACCCGCACTTCCTGCAGGAAGCGGCCGCTGCAGTTCACCGTTACCGCTTCGGCCGGCAACCCGGGATTCGCCGCCAGAAACTCTTTCTGAATCACGGCCGGCGCCACCGTCCGCGCCCGCTTCGGGCTCCGCAGCGCGGCGGGAATCTTCACGTTTTGAAACGCTCGCCGGGCCCGGTCAAAGTAGCGCGCCGCGTTGTCGCCGGAACAGACCCCGTGCTTCCGCCACTCGTGCCGGATCAGCCCGGCGCTGGGCATGATGTCCATCACCCCGTCAATCACCGGCTTTGAAAGCTGCTCATTGGTCTCGCAGAACTGCGGCCAGCTCCGCTCATACTGCGGCCAAAGCCCGTGCAGAATGAAGTCGTATTGGCGCGTCCCCCCGCATTGCATCCGGTCCCGCTCCCCGGCCGGCGTCGAGCAGTGCTGCGGCGACCACGACAGGCTTAGCACGTAGAAGTCGAACTTGCCCGCCTCCCCCCGCGGCTGGTCCCGCCGCTGTCCCCACATTAGTCCTACGCCGAAAATCAAAACCAGAGCCAATCGCATCGTTCTACCAACTTACAATAGGCCTGTGGACGAAGCCGAGCTCATAGCCCGCATCGAGAGAACGCTGGTCCGCCGCGGCCTCGCCACCGGCAACGGCATCCTCACCGGCATCGGCGACGATTGCGCCGTCTTCCGGCCCCGCTCGGGCGACGACCTGCTCTTCACCACCGACCAGATGCATCAGGACCGCCACTTCACCGCCGCCACCCCGGCGCGCCACGTCGGCCACACCGCGCTCGCCCGCTCGCTCTCGGACATCGCCGCCATGGGCGGCCGCCCCCTGTTCGCCATCGTCGCCCTCGCCTCGGACGACCCCGCCTGGATCGACCAGTTCTACGCCGGCTTCCTCGCCCTCGCCGAGAAGCACCGCGTTATCCTCGCCGGCGGCGACCTCTCGTCGACGCCGACGCCCTCCTGCGACGTCATGGTCTGCGGCGCCGTCCCCCGCGGCCAGGCTCTGCTTCGGTCGAAGGCCAAGCCTGGCGACACCATCTACGTCTCCGGCCTGCTTGGCGCCGCCGCCCTCGCGCTCGAACGCGGCCGTACCCGCCTTCCGGTTCCCCAGTTGGCCCTCGGCCGAATGCTTTACGCGCAAGGTGTCCGCTGCGCTATGGATCTCTCCGATGGCCTGTCCATCGACCTTCGCCGCCTATGTGCAGCCAGCGGCGTCTCGGCTCATCTCGAAGCGGTCCCCCGCGCTCGCGGCGCCAGCCTCCACCAGGCCCTTCACGGCGGTGAAGACTACGCCCTGCTGTTCACCTCCCGCAAACCGATCCCGCAAGCTTTATCCATCGGCCGCATCGCCAAGGCCAATCCCGGCGAAGTATTCTTTGAAGGCAAGCCGCTACCCTCGTTAGGTTGGGACCACTACCATGAACCCCGTTCTTGATCTCATTGAAGCCTTCCGCCGCTCGCAGGTCCTCTTCACGGCCGTACACCTCGGCGTCTTTGATCTGCTCTCGACCGGACACACCGCCCCGGCCATCGCCAACCGCCTGGCCGCCGACCTTCGGGCCACCGAGCTTCTCTTGGATGCTTGCGTCAGCCTCGGCCTGCTCACCAAGGCTGATGGTCGATACCGGAACACCGCCGACGCCGAACGCTTCTGCACCCGCTCGAGCCCCGAGACGCTAGCCGGCTACATGCTCTACTCCCGCGACGTCCTCTGGCATCTCTGGGCCAACCTCCCGGACGCCATCCGCGAAGGCTCCCACCGTTGGCCCCAAACGTTCGCGCTCGATTCAAGCGCCGACATCTTTCGCCACTTCTTCCGTACCCCCGAGTCGCTTCAGACCTTCCAGCAAGGGATGCACGGCTTCGGCCTCCTCTCTTCGCCCAAGGTCGTCGCGGCCTTCGACCTGAGCGGCTTCCACCACCTCTGCGACCTCGGCGGCGGTACCGGCCATCTCGCCGCCGCGGCTCGCGCCCATTGGCCCAACCTTGCGGCCAGCGTCTTCGATCTGCCGGCTGTTATCGAGGCGTACCCCGTTTCCGGCGTCCAGGGCATCGCCGGAGACTTCTTTGCTGACCCGCTTCCCCCCGCCGATCTCTACGCTCTGGGCCGCATCGTCCACGACTGGTCGACGCCGAAGGTCGAGACTCTGCTCAAGAAGATCTACGCCGCCCTCCCCGACGGCGGCGGCCTCCTCCTCGCCGAGGCGATCCTCGACGACGACCACACCGGCCCCCGCCACGCCGTCTTCCAGTCCCTGAACATGCTCACCTGCACCGAAGGCCGCGAACGCTCCGTGCCGGAATACCAGGCCCTGCTCGAAGCCATCGGCTTCGTCGACGTCCAAGCCCGCCGCACTGGAGCACCCCTTGATGCGATCCTTGCTCGCAAGTAGTCTTCTTGCTCTGCCCCTGCTCGCGCAGCCCGAACTCCTCGACCGCGCCGCCACCCTGCCGCCCGAACTCTACGCCGACGTGGTCCTCCGCCTCGCCGAAGCCGGCAAGCTCGACGTAGAAGAACCCGCCGAACTCCTCGAACGCATCTTCCTCCTCGCCAACCAAGTGAAGTACCCGGTCCGGCCCCGCACCGGCGCTGGATTGCCCCCGTGGACTGACAGCATCACGGGCGCAATTCACGCGGCGGGAGATCATCAACTCGACCGCCTCTCCATCCAGGTCCGCGTAGCCGTCGTGCTGAAGTCCGCCGAACTCTTCCGGGAGATCGACCCAACGCCCCCGCCCCAAACCTGCACCGACCTGTTCGTCTACCGGCCCGACATCTACTACGAGAGTCTCTGGCGCTTTCCCGATGCCGCCCCCGATGCCTTCCGTCGCATCAGCAGGTCCTCTCAAGTGGCCCCTGCCATCAGCGTGCTCGGTAGATTGCCCAACGCCGACGAACTCACCGTCTTCCTCGCCGGCGCCCTACCCGAGATCCACGACTCCTGGCGCAGCTTCGCCCCCTTTTCGTTCACCATGATTACCGAGGCCCGCTCCCATCCCTCGTTGGTTCCCGCGTGGCGCACCTGGTTCACGAACCATATGAATGGCCGCCGCTGCTCCAGTCCGCGGGAGGTCCACGAGCTGCGGATGGCGATCGAACTGTACAACACCCTGAGTGATACGCCCATGGACCTCAAGGACTTCAAGCCCTCCGGGACGGACGAAACTCCAGAGCAGAGAGATTTCTTCTCCGTACCCGTTTCCAAGCGAATCCTCGCCGACTACCGTGCCCTTCGCTTCGGCGGCGCGAAAGAGACCCTGCCCGAGGCCGAACGCCGGAAGCCCGAGTGGGAAGCACGCCTGCGGGATTTTCTCAAAGACCTGTCCGAATGGAAACACGATGACAAACTGACCAGCCGTGAGATCTTCCATCACCGCGCCATCATGGAACAGGG
>LNFE01000153.1 GCA_001464575.1 Acidobacteria bacterium Ga0077553
GAGAAGGGTTGGGAGGATATCGAGCGTGGAGGCCATATCCATCGAGACCTGGCCGGGACGGATTACCCCGGGCCAACGGAAGATGCCGGGGACGCGGAAACCACCTTCATACGTCGTGCCCTTGGCGCCGCGGAGCAGACCCTTCGACCCGGTGTGCCAAGCTTCCACGCCGCCGGCTAACATGCGAGGCGGGAGGTCGTGCCAGGGGCCGTTATCGCTCGTGAAGATGATTAACGTGTTCCGGTCGAGGTTCAGTTCGCGCAGCGTCCGGGTGATCTCGCCGACGGACCAATCGAGCGTCTCAATGACATCGCCATAGTGCCCGGCGCGGGAACGGCCGCGCATCTTCTCCGGGGCGCTGACCGGGAGATGGGGCATGGCGTAGGGGAGGTACAGAAAGAATGGGTTCGTTTTGTTAGCTCTGATGAACCGGACGGCTTCGTCGGTGTATCGGGGCGTCAGATTGGACTGGTCGGTGACCTGCTCGATGGAATCCTCGTTCTTGTATAGATGCAAAGGACGGTCGGTCTTGACCCACGGCGGGATCATGTCGTTCGAGTAAGGCAAGCCGAGCCAGCCGTCGAAGCCGCGCTTGGTGGGGAGTTGCGTGGCCGGCCGAAAGCCGAGGTGCCATTTGCCGATGGCCATCGTCCTGTAATCGCGCGCCTTGAGAAGTTGGGGCAGAAGGAGTTCCGACAGCGGGAGTCCGCCGACGGTGTCAGGGCCCGTGTTGCCCGGTTGGCCGGCGCGAACGGGGTGGCGGCCGGTGAGCAGCCCGACTCGGGACGGGGTGCAGACGGAGGCCGCGGCGTAGAAGGAGGTGAAGCGGATGCCTTCGGCGGCGAGGCGGTCAATATTCGGGGTGCGGAGGGTGGGATGGCCGTAGCAGGCGAGGTCGCCGTAACCCATGTCGTCGGCGAAGAGGACGATGAAATTCGGCGGGCGGGAGACGGACTGGGCAAGCGCGGCGGCGAGGAACTCGCGCCGGGAGAATGGCAGCATAGAGTGAATTCTATCGCCGGATACACTAACGGAGGATGAAATTTATCTGGGTTGGGCTATTCTCCGCCGGTTTGGCCGCAGGGCAGGTGGACCGAAACTCGCATGGCTGGTACCAATACTTCGGAGATCATCCGATCGGGAACAGCCGGTGGGGGCTTCATCTGGAGGGGCAATGGCGGCGGCACGATGTGCTGTTGCGCGGGCAGAATCTGTTGCTGCGGCCCGCGATCAATTTCAAGATCAACAAGACCTTCGAGCTCAGCGGGGGCTATGCGTTTGTCGAAACCTACCGCTATGGCAGTTATCCCGTGGCGCGAACTCTGCAGGAAAACCGGATTTATCAGGAGTTGCGGGTCCGGCACGATTGGGGAAAAGTCAAAGTGCTGCATCGGTTCCGGTCGGAGAACCGTTGGCTGCCGGGGCGCGGGATGATTCCGCTGAAGGGGAAAAACTGGTTGATTCTCGCGAATGAGGTATTTATTCCCACGCCGCCGGAAACCTTTCCCAAGCCGCTCGACAACAATCGGGCGATGGTGCTTTGGGGACGGACGCTGAACCCGTATTGGCGGCTGGAGACAGGCTATATGCTGCAGTCGGTGACGCAGCGGAACGGGCGGGTCCGGGAGGACAATCATACGTTACTCTTCTCGCTGTGGAGCACGCAGCCGCTGCGTTAGCGGTGGAGTTCGTCGTGAAGAGTCTGACGATCGAGATCGCCGGTCCAGCGGGCGACCACCACGGCGGCAACGCCGTTGCCGATGACGTTGGTGATGGCGCGAGCTTCGGACATAAAGCGGTCGATGCCGAGGATCAGCGCCAGAGCGGCGACAGGCACGTTGCCGACGGCGGAGAGAGTGGCCGCGAGGACGACGAAGCCGGAGCCGGTAACCCCGGCGGCGCCTTTCGAAGTGAGGAGCAGAACGGCCAGCAGGGTCAACTGCTGGGTGAGGGTCATCGGGGTGTTGGTGGCTTGCGCGAGGAAGACCGCGGCCATGGTGAGGTAGATGGAGGTACCGTCGAGGTTGAAGGAATAGCCGGTGGGGATGACCAGGCCGACGGTGGACTTCCCCGCCCCGAGGGCTTCGAGCTTGGCCATCATGCGGGGGAGCGCGGCCTCCGATGAGGAGGTGCCGAGCACGATCAGCAGCTCCTCGCGGATGTAGCGCAGGAAGCGGAAGATGTTGAACCCGTGAAGGCGGGCGATTAGCCCGAGGACGCCGAAGATAAAGACGACGCAGGTGAGATAAAAGGTAGCCATGAGCTTGGCGAGTGAAAGCAGGCTGCCCAAGCCGTAGGCCCCGACGGTGAAGGCCATCGCGCCAAACGCCCCGATGGGCGCGGCGTACATGATGATTTTCACAATGTTGAAGAAGAGTTCGCTGGCCTGTTCAATCACCTGAAAGACGACGCTATTGCGGCCGCCAATGCGTTGAAGGGCAATGCCGGAGAGCAGGGCCAGGAAGAGAACCTGAAGAATTTCCCCCTTGGCAAAGGCGTCAATGAAGGTGGTGGGGATGATGTGGAGGAGGAAGTCCTGGGTCGAGCCCATCTTGCCGGGCTTGGCGTACTCGGCCACCGAAGCGCCGTTGAGCGTGGCCACGTCGACGTTCATGCCCGCGCCAGGTTGTACGGTATTGACGACAATCAGCCCGACGATGAGCGCGAACGTAGACACGACTTCGAAGTAGAGCAGCGCCAGGCCGCCGGTGCGGCCAACCCGTTTCAGGTCTTCGCTGCCAGCGATTCCGAGAACCACTGTCGTGAAGATGATCGGGGCGATGATCATCTTAATAAGCTTGATGAAGCCGTCGCCGAGGGGCTTCATGGCGGCCCCGGTCTCTGGAGCGAGGGAGCCGAGAACGCACCCGATGGCGATCGCCACGAGGACCTGAACGTAGAGAGAGCGCATGAACTCTTTATGATATGCTCCGGATCGATGTTCCTCCGAAATTTTGTCCTGATAGCAGCAGCCCTGCCCGCTCTTTTTGCGGCTGATCCGCACTTCAATATCCCGTTGTGGGAGCCCGGCAAGGTACCGATGGCGCTGGGCGATGGTCCGCTGGACGCACCGTTTCTGACCGTGTTTAAGCCGACCGGTAAGTCGAATGGGTCGGCGGTGGTAATCGCTCCGGGCGGATCGAACATCATGTTGATGTACAACCTCGAAGGGATCGATATCGCGGAGCGCTTCAACGACTGGGGGACCACGGCATTCGTGCTGACCTACCGGTTGAGTCCGCGGTACAACGAAGCGGCGCGGGCGTTAGACGGAAACCGGGCGATGCGGATTGTCCGGTCGCGAGCCAAGGAGTTCGGCCTTGACCCGGAACGGATCTCGTTTGCCGGGTTCTCGGCCGGTTCGAGCATGGCGCGGAACGTAGCGGCGACGGCGACCGCGGGCGACCCCAATGCGGCGGATCCGGTGGAAAAGCTATCGTCGAAGGCGCATTCGCTCGTGATGGTTTATAGCGCCGGCCGGGCGATGCCGGGCGAGAAGCTAGCGGAGTTTCCTCCCGTGTTTCTGCTGGCGGCGGCCCACGACCGCGGAGCGGCCAACAGCTCGGCGCAGTTGTTTCTCGACATGAACAAGGCCGGAACCGTCGTGGAGTTGCACCTGTACCAACGCGGGCGCCACGGCTTCGGCGCCGCGACGACCAGCCCGGAGTACGGGCCATGGATGGATCAGTTGAAACACTTTTTAAACTTGAACCAGTTCTTCGGGGGGAAGCAGTAAGTGAGGTTCGGAATCCTATTCTTGGCCGCCGGGATCGCGGCCGCGCAGCAGTTACCGAAGACGGTAAACGATGGATACGGCGAGTTTCTGCTGGTGCCGGCCGGGGCCTTCACCATGGGGGATACGACCGGCGAAGGGCTGGACCGGGAACGGCCAGTGCACGCGGTAACGCTCGACGCTTATTACATCGGAAAGCTGGAAGTGACCAACGCGGATTGGAAGAAGTTTCAAACCGATCCGGGCTATAACGATAAGAAGTTCTGGCCCAATGGATGGGTGGTGCCGAAGGATCAGAGCCACTATTGGAATCAGGCCAATAACCACGGCGGCGGCACCCCGGGCAGCGACAACTATCCCGTACTGGGAGTGAATTGGGACGCGGCCACGGCTTACTGTAACTGGTTGTCGGCCAAGACCGGGAAGAAGTACCGGCTGCCGACCGAGGCCGAGTGGGAGAAAGCCGCCCGGGGGACAGACAAGCGGAAGTTCCCGTGGGGCAACGAGATCAGCCACGACTTCGCCAATTATGTCGGCAAGCAGCGTTTCGATACCGGGATGGAGGTGGGTTCCTTTCCGAAGGGGGCGTCGCCGTACGGGGCGCTCGATATGGGGGGCAACGTGAGGGAGTGGTGCCAGGATTGGTATCAGCGCGACTATTACAAGGGGTCGCCGAAGAAGAATCCGAAGGGCCCGGCCAGCGGTGCCTACCGTGTTCTGCGGGGCGGTTCGTTTTTCTTTGAAGCGGGGGACCAGCGGGTTTCGGCGCGGAGCGGGGGATGGCCGTCTTTGCAGGCTTGGCGGATGGTCGGGTTCCGGCCGGCGCGGGAACCTTAGAAAGCCGCCAATTGGTCAAGTAAGTGGGCGTAGCGGCGGCTGAAAAGCCGGCAGCGGCCGCAGTCGGCCAGATGGGCGTCGATGGCGGCCACGACGGGGGGCGAGAGAGCTCCGTCGACATAGTCTCCAAGGCATTGGAGCACCTCCATACAACTCATGACCGTGGCGGGGTGGTGAGGCAACGGATGGCCGGGCCCTTGCTGGATAGCGGCGAGCATCCGGAGACGCGCCCGATGGAGCTTGCTTTTCAGGGCGGGGAGAGAGAGCCCGAGCATATCGGCGGCTTCTGCGCCCTCAATGCCTTCGATGTCACGGAGGAGCAGGACCTCGCGGTCCGCTTCCGGGAGTGACAACAAGGCTTGCTGCACAGTTTCGATGCGCTCCTGGCGGTCGAGCGAGAAGTCGGCTGCCCAGCCGGCATGGGTGGCGAGATGTTCCCAGGTGGCCTCGTCGACGGTGGCCTCGCGCTGGCGGCCCTGGCGACGGTGCTGGTTGGTAAGGATACGGATGAGCCAGTGCTTCAATGGTCCGCGGCCCTGCCACTGGCCGAAGTGCTCAATGGCGCTCAACATGGTCGCTTGCACAAGGTCTTCGGCCACGGTGGGATCCTGCGCGAGGTAGCGGGCCCAGTGCAGCAGCGCGGGCCGGAACTGATCGAGATCGGCTAGTGTTTCGGTGCGTTCTGAAGCGGACACGTACGGAATCCTAGCAGAATGTAGAGGGGGCAGGTGCCGAGGGCGCCGGTAAGCAGAGGCACGAGGCCGGCGTATCCCCAAGGGGTGGCGGGTCCCCATTGGGTTAGGGCGAGGCCAGCGAGGCCGATGAGGATGCGGAGGGCGCGGTCGAGGCCGCCGACGTTGGCAGTAAGCAGGTTCATGGAATGGACTCCTTTCGCTGGGGAAGAGCCGCGAGAAGGCGAAAGGATTCGGGGCGGCAAAACTATTTTTGCGGCGGGGCGAGGGGCAGACGGTGGCGCTGGGCCCAGGATTGGAACACGACCGAGGTTTCAATGCGGACAACACCCTGATCGCTGGTGAAGTGATCGTAGGCGAGGTTCTTGAGATGCTCCATGTCCCGGATGGCGACGTGGGCCAGCAGGTCGAAGCGGCCGGCGAGTAAGAAGACCTGGCGGACTTCGGCGATCTGGTTGAGCCGGGCGACGAACATATCGACGGCGTCGCGCTGATGACGGGCGAGTTCGACGTGGACCAGAGCCTCCATGCCGAGACCCAGTTTTTTCAGGTCGACTTCGGCGTGGGCGCCGCGCAGCAGGCCGGAATCGCGGAGCGCCTTCAGGCGTTCGTGGCACGAGGACGGGGCGAGGCCAACGGCGGCGGCGAGTTGCTTGTTGGAGAGCCGAGCGTCGTTCGTCAAGAGCGCCAAAAGCTCGAAGGAGATTCGGTCAAGCGGTGCAGTGGAGGACATATTTCTGAAGTGTATTCGATGGCGGCGAAGAGTTTCTTCGGCGATGATGAGGGGATGGTAACGATTGCGATCACAGAGGCCGACCGGAAGGAGTTCGAAGAGCGCGGATTTGTCGTGAAGCCCCAAGTCCTGGGCGCGGCTTTCGTTGAGGAGCTCCGCGATCGTTTTCCCCGGCTGTTCAAAGGCGAGTTCGATACAGGAGTGTACCCGGACGAGTGGTATTGGCGAGAGGAGATGAGCCGGCCGGAGGCCACCAGGCACATGGCGAACGCCTGGAAGGCGGACCTGACGGTGGCGCGGCTCGTGCTGGCCGAGGAGTTGGCGCGCGCGGCAGGGCAGTTGAGCGGATGGGACAGCGTCAAGCTGGGACAGGACACGATCTGGTGGAAGCCCCCGCAGACGAAGTCGATCGGCTATCACCAGGACACCTCGTTCATGGAGTTTCTCGAGCCAACGCAGACGACCACATGCTGGGTGGCGCTGGACGATACCTACCGGGAGGCCGGAACGTTGGAGTATGCGGTGGGTTCGCACCGCTGGTCCGTGACGCCGATTCCAAAGGAGTTTCACGCCACCGAGGACTACCGGGCGCCGATGCGGGCGGCGGCCGGAGCGGCGGAGCCCGAGATTGCCTATGTGGAGGTACCGGCCGGCAGTTGCGTCTTTCATGCCGGCGAGATCTGGCACGGGTCGGGACCCAACACGACAGGGGACCGGATGCGGCGGAGTATCGGGGTGCACTACCTGCCCGGCACGGTGCAGTTTAGCGACCGGCCGGGCGGCTACATTTACCGGCGGTACCAGCGCACAGGCGAGGCGGCCCTCGACGAGAGCTACTTTCCGATGGTGTGGCAAGGAGCGGGGGAGCGAACGGGTTGGATCGACGGCTATTTGGCGACCGGGATACGCCGGTAAAATCGCAAGGCCGATGAGCCACTTCGGTGGCCTGGGTTCGCTTACCTGGTTATGAGGACCCTTTTTTCCATCATGCTGGGCGCCGCCACGTTATGCGGCGCCGAATATTTCCCGTTGCAGCCCGGGAATGAGTGGACCTATCGGAGCGAAACGGGAGGAACGACAACGACGATTCGCGTTGGTACCACGCCACTCGCAACGCAAGACGGACGCCTGTTTCACCGGGTGATTGGCTATACCGCCCAACCGCTTTGGGTACGGGCCGGCCAGGATAGCAATCTGTATTTCTACGACGAGGAGTCCGGGCAGGACCGGCTGCTGACGAATTTCAGCAGCGAGTTCACGGCCGAGTTCCGGAATTGCACGGCCACCGGCAAACCAGAGCGAGACGGCGTGATCAGCTATCGAAGCTCGTGCGCCGATGCGGGTTTGGAGCGGGAGGTCTACCAGGCCAATATCGGCATGGTGGAACGTACCGAACAGAGCATTGCGGGGCCGAAGACCATGAAGCTGATAGCCGCCAAGGTGGGCCAGTGGACGCTGGGCGGGCAGGACGGATCGCTGTTCCAGGTGCAGTTGGCGCGGAAGGATGCGGCGACCTTGACGGTGACGATGCGGCTGAACGCCGGGCCGGCGCCCTTCCGGGTGGTGTTCCCCACCGGGCAGACCTACGACGTCGAACTCCGGGACCCGGATGGCGAACTGGTGTGGCGCTGGAGCGAAGGCCAGGCGTTCATTCAGGTGCAGCGCGAGGTGGAGGTGACCGACGCCGGACTACGGTACAGCGTCGACATCCCCTTGGCGTTGCAGTTGCCGCGGCCGTGGAAGGATGGGGTGTACAAAGTAGAAGCCTGGCTCACGACGGGGCCATCGGGACGGGAGTTCGCCGGGTCGGCGCGGATTACGCTGTAAGTACTGCATAATGCGTACATGGCCAGCGAAGTCTATCAACTGAAAGTAACCCTCCGGGACATTACGCCGCCAATTTGGCGGCGTATTCTCGTTCCGGGGTCCATGCAGTTAGACCATCTGCACGAGGCAATTCAGATCGCGATGGGATGGTCCAATTGCCACCTATATGAATTTGCGGTGGACCAACTCTCGTGGGGCCTACCGGAGGCCGACCTCTTTGGGGATTCAGGCACGCAGAGGGCGTCAAAGGCGACCGTGGCGCATGTACTGCCGGCGGAGAAGTCGTCGATGGTTTACGTCTACGATTTCGGCGACGATTGGAGGCACGGGGTGACGGCGGAAAAGATTCTGCCAACTTCAGGAGCGCTTGAGTTACCGGTGTGCGTCGCGGGCAAACGGGCGTGCCCGCCGGAGGATGTGGGTGGTCCGTTCGGCTACGCGGACTTTCTCGAGATGATCCAGGACCCCGAACACGAAGAACACGACGACATGCGGGAATGGGCCGGGGCAGATTTCGATCCCGAAAAGTTTGAGCTGGCGGCGATTAACGTGAACTTGCGCGAGTTATTCGCCACACCAAGGCGAAAAGCGACGCGAAAGCAAATAGAACGGCGGGCGGAAGCCAATCCGCGCCCGGGTAGCTGAGGATCAGCACAAATCCGGGATTGGCCGGGCGATAGAGGATGCTGGCAGGGAGTTCCCGAGTGGCGTGAGTGGGGCTGGAATCGCCGGGAAGAAAGAACTCGAGCGTGACCCGATAGGCGTTCGCCGACCGCGGATGCACGCTGACGACCCTAGCCATGGCTGCTTCGCCCTGCCAGCAGAATGGAAGCAGAGGAAGTCCCTGCGCGATGCCCAAGGCCGTTAAGCCCAGGGCTAACGTAGCAGAAAGCCGGCGGGCCCAAAGGCCCGATAGCGTTCTAGACCTTGTCCGGAACGACATACGGAGCGCGGTAATTCCGGGTCAACATCGCGTTGGCCGCGGGATCCCCGACGAACTGCATCTGGGCCGGATCGAATTTAAGCTCGCGATCAAGACGGTGGGAGATGTTGCCGAGGTGGCAGAGCGCGGTGGAGATGGCCGTTTCTTCGATCTCGGCATGCAGGAGCTTCGGATTGCGGGCGCGGACGGCGTCGGCGAAGTTGGCGAAGTGGCCGAGGTTGGCGGGAGATTCCACGGCCGGCTCGGGCTGTTTATTGCGGCCAAGCGTGATGACGAACTCCCCGTTCTGTTTGAGGTGCAGATGGCCCTTTGACCCGAAGAAATCCCAGGCCATGGGTTCGGTGGTGTACAGGCCGCGGAGCTGGCCGAGAATGGCGGAGCCATCCGCGTAGGTCCAGGTTACGTTCTGGGTGTTGGGCGTTTGGCCCTGGTCTTTGTACCCAAAGCGGCCGCCGGTCGACCGAACCTTGACCGGGTAGGTCTTGTTCATCCCCCAGCGGAGGACGTCGATCATATGAATGCCGTTGTTGCCGAGTTCCCCGTTGCCGAAATCCCAGAACCAGTGCCAGTTATAGGGCACTAAGTTGGCATGATAGTCCTGCATGGGCGCGGGGCCGACCCAGAGGTCCCAATTGAGGTTGGCAGGGGGCTGGGTGACGGGCTTAAAGCCGAGCGAATCGCGGCTGCCGGGGAAGAAGAAGTTCCCCTGATAGATGTCGCCGATGACGCCGGCGTGGAGTAACTCGACGGCCTTGCGGTAGCGGCCCCACCAGCGGCGTTGCGTGCCGCCGGCGGCGATGCGCTTATACTTCCGGGCGGTCTCGACTAATTTGATTCCTTCGAAGATGTTATGAGACACCGGCTTTTCGACATAGACGTCTTTGCCGGCCTGCATGGCCCAGATGGCGGTGAGGGCGTGCCAATGGTTCGTAGTAGCGATGGTGACCGCGTCAATGTTCTTGTCTTCAAACGCGCGGCGCATGTCCGTGTGAATCAGGGGGCGCTTGCCGGTGGCGGCGAAGACCGTCTGGGAAGCGGCTTCCGCGCGGGCGCCATCAACTTCGACGAGGGCGGCGATTTCGAGGTTCTTGACCGGAAGCATCTCCTTGATATGGGCGGAGCCCCGGGAGCCGACGCCGACGATGGCGACGCGGAGACGGTCGTTAGCTTGGGCCCAGGATTGGGAAGCCGCGGCGGCGGCGGAGACGAGGAAAGATCGGCGAACCATGGTTCCTGCCAGTTTACGCTGAATCAACGGCGGCGGGCGACCAGAATTATGGTCAACAGCAGGCCGGCGGCAAAAAGCGCGAGGCCAGTGAAGACGCTGGCCGGGCGGAAGTGGAACTCGATGGCGTGGTGACCGGCGGGGACAACTACGCCCCGGAGGACGCCGTAAGCCTCCCAGAGACGGGCGGGTTGGCCGTCGACAGTGACCTGCCAGCCTGGGTAGTAAGAGTCAGCCAGGATGACCATGCCGGTGCACGGGAGCGTGGCCTGCAGGCGGACTCGGTTCGAGCCGCGGCTGCGGATCTGGACGGTGGATTCGCCCGGGCAGGTCTCGAGCGGCGGTGCTTCGCCGAGGAGGACGGTTTGGCGGGCAAGGTCCAACGGGCCGTCCTGAACGGCGGTGCGGAGGGCAGCGAGCGTGGGGACGGCGAGGGCTTCGTGGACAGCCCAAGCGCGGGGCAGGACGTTGGGGTTGGACCAGACCTTCACGCCGGACGCTCCTTCGAAGAGCAGGGTTTGGCCGGGGTGGCTGGGCTGCTTGCCCAGATGGTGCGTGACGGAAAAGAGGGCCTGGGAGCGCAGGGTATGGGTCTCGGCGCGGAGAAGATTTTCCGGGATGCCTGCGGCGTAACCGCCGATGGCATCGACGCCATGATAGTCGCCAAAATTCAAAGGAACGTCCTCTTCTAGGACGCTGATGCGGACTGGGGATTGAAGGTCGGCCTGGTGAAGGAAGTTGGCGATATCCTTGTTTTCTTCGAGGCGGCGGGCAAATTTGAACTCCTCGGAATGATAGCGGGAGGAGTAGGTGGCGGTGTGGACACCATACATCTCGATGAGCGCGGCGCCAATCCAAACCGCGCCACGGAGCTGCGGGCGGAAGGGGACGGCGAGAACCAGCGCCAGCAAGCCCGAGAGGAGAACGCGATCGTCAAAGCCAGGGTGAAGGACGGCCCAGCCGGCAAGAACGCCGCCGATCCCGGCCAGCGCGCGGCGGAGCAGCTGGCCGTGCCGGGGGAGCGCGTCGTACCCGTATGCGGCGAGGAGGCACAAGCCAAGCGTGAACAGGTGGAGCGCACGGACGGGAAGACGGGCCTTATTTAGACCGGGGAGCAGAGACGTCAACACCCCATGAAGCGGCGTGGTGGCGCCGAGAGCGAATAGAAGCGCCGCGCCGGTGGCCAAGAGGACCCAGCGGCGGCGGCCGGCGTGGGCGCGGGCGGTGCCGGCGATCGCGAGGGCGCCAAGGGCGAGGCCGAGGAAGGACGCGCAGTCGCCAAAACTTTCGGCGCTGGGGAGAAACGTTTGCAGGATGCCGCGCGGGGGAAAGGAGTAAATGGTAGCGATGGTGTAAGGGATGTAGTCGGACCAGCCGACGGGCTCCGGCGTGCCCACCCACCGCCTCGAAAGGCGCCCGAATTCGAGGGTGGGGAGGAGTTGGGCCGACGCCACACAACCGGCAATGAGGAGAGAGACCACAGCCACCGGAAGACGGCGGGGCCGAAGCCAGACGGCGACGGCCCAGAACGCGAGCAGGAGCAACGTGACCAGCAGCGGCACTTCGTGGTGGCCGCTGAGCCAAGCGAGGCCGAGCAGGAACCCCGAGAGGGCGGCCGAGGCCCAGGGTTGGCGGCCGCGGGCGGCGCGGGTGGCGTAAAGGACCACGAGAGGCGTAAAGATGCCGCCGGCGGCGACATCGGACCACGCCACCGAAGCCAGAAATCCTCCGCAACTGAAGCCGAGCGCGGCGAGGAGCGCAGCCGTTCGGCTTCGGCCCCAATCGCGGCACAGCGCATAGCAGGCCAGGCCGGCGAACAGATGCAGAGTGACCCAATACCAGTTCAGAACTTCCGGACGCAGGTAGCCTTGCGAATCGAGTGGCAGGAGCAGGAAGAGAAGCTGCAGGGGAAACAGGGGGCCGGGCTGCGTTTGCCCGATCAGCGGCTGGCCAGCCCAGAGCGATGGGTCCCATAAGGGGAAGCGACCGTTGTGCAGTTGGTGCGCTTGGAACTGCATGCGGGGGATCTCGAGGTAAACCATGTCGGAATGGTCGAACCACACGTATTCCGAGGTGAGGGTGAGCTTCCAGTGGAAGAGGATGACGAGGGCGACGAGAAGTGCAGGCGTGGCAACTCGGCGAAGCATGGAGTTAGGGGGTGGGGCGGAACTGAGTGACGAGGAACATGGGACGGCCGTGGCGATCCTTGATGGTGGCAAGCGGCTGTTCCTGGTATCCGAGCTCGGCGGAACGGGCGACGAGGCGCTCGACGGGTGCATTGGAGCGGCCCGTGCGATCGACGTAGCGAACGAAATAGGGGTTCACGACGGTAAGGAGATGGTTCAGTGCCGCCTGGTCCTGCGGCCGGAACTCCGTGCCGGCGTCGAGCCACTCGGGGGTGAAGCCGACCGGCAAGGTCCCCCGGCCGAGGGCGCGAAGCGGGCCAATAATGCCCCATTCGAGGGGGTAGATGCCGTTGGGCGCGGCGTCGGAAAGATAGGCGCGGAGAGGTTCGGCGGCGGAGGTCCAATAGTCCTGCGGACCACGGCGGACGATCTCGGCGTAGTATTCGTTGGTAACCAGCGCTTCCGACCCAACGATGATCGAGGAGACCCCGAGCGCAATCGCGAGGCGACGGCGGGAGAGTTCGGCGATGGCGCAAGCGACCATCAGGTGAGGGAGGGGCCAGAGCAACACAATGTGATGGGAGCCCTGGGCGCCCATCGCGAACGCGAACATCACCAGCCAACCGGCGAGCAGGGCGATGGCCGCAAAGAAGGTGGCCTGGGCATAGGCAGTCCGGCGGAAATAGAGCGCCACCGCGAGAGCGAGAAACAGGGCCGGGAAGAGGAGATGGTGGCGGAACTGGCCGGTGAGTGTGCTGAGGGCAAGGCCGGCGGATTCGACCTTTGTATTCGCCGGAGGAGACGGAGGGGCATCCTGGCGGGTGAGGTAGTCGAACAGCGCCGAGCCGTCCAGGGTCCGCTTCATAATGACCGCGCGGTGGAGGTACGGCAGAGTTTCGGCTTGCGGGGTCCAGGCCAGCGTTTCGGCGGGGCGGTGGAGATTGTAGTAAACGAAGGGCGCCGCTCCGAGGGCGCCCGCAAGAACAAGCAGGCCCAGGCGGCGGAAGGTGAAGGGGCCGACGACCGCGGCCGGGTAAACGAGAAAGCCAGCCAGCGAGTACGCCCCGAGAAGCCAGAAGAACGTGGCTTTGTCCCAGACGCCGAGCCCGAACACGAAGCCGGCGAGCGCCAGCAGCCACGGATTGGATTTGCGGTGGTAGAAGACGAGGGCGAGCAGGCCGGCGGCGAGAAAGAAGCGTTGCAAGACGACGGGTCCCCAATCGAGGGTGGAAGTAAGGACGTACAGAGGATCGAGCGCGAGAAGTGCAACGACGATGCCGGCGACGAGATGGCCCAGGGTAAGGCGGAAGATGGCCCAATAGAGCAGCAGCGTACAGGCGCTAACGGCCATCATCGGCAGGCGGATGGCGAAGACGTCGGCGGGCCAAAGGGCAAAGATCTTGGCATACAGTTGGCCCTTCAGGGTACCGAGGTAGGGCATGATCATCGCGGGGAAAGGGCTGCCATTGATGTCGATGGCGTAGTGGAACTCGAAGGGGGGCATGACGGCGGTGGTGAAGAGCACCTCGTCTTGTTGAATGCCTACCTGGCGGATGAAGACGAAGCCGGCGGCGAAGAACAGGAGCGCGAGGAGAAGGGCGGCGGGAAAAGAGAACCGGGACATGGGGGAGTTCCGGTTTTACCACAGGCGGAGACTGAGTGCTATTTTTACTTGACTAGTCAACCATTGACTGGTAATGTAATGACATGGAACGGCAGACGAGCCAGCGGTTACGGGAAGAGCTCCGGCAGACGAAGCCGTTTCAGAACCGGTCGCAGGAGGCCTATTTGGCGCTGCTGCGGACGGTGGACGAGTTGCGGCGGCGGTCGGCGGTCCTGATGGCTGCGCATGGCGTGAGCTTGGAGCAGTACAACGTGCTGCGCATCTTGCGCGGAGCCGGGCCTGAGGGCCTACCGACGCTGGAGATTGCCGGCCGCATGGTGGAGCGGCAGCCGGGGGTTACCCGGTTGCTCGACAAGTTGGAGGCGAAAGGTCTGGTGCGCCGGGTGCGGTGCCAGGAGGACCGTCGCCAGGTTTTGTGTACGTTGACCGAGGCCGGACAGACGCTTTTGGCGACGTTGGACGGCCCGGTGGACGAATCGTCGCAAAGAAGCTTCGGGGCCCTGCGCCCCGAAGAGTTAGAAACCCTGGTCGAATATCTCGACCGCATCCGTTATCCGGAGTTATACCCATGAACATTGCAGAGTTAGATGCCCAATTGAACGCCCAGGTGTTGGCGGGCGACATTCTCGGCGCTTTTGAGAAGTTTTATGCCGAGGATGTGGTGATGCAGGAGAACAAGGCCGAGCCGCTGGTGGGCAAGGAAGCCAACCGGGAGAACGAAAAGAAGTTCCTGGCAAGCGTGCAGGAGTTCCATGGCGCGAGCGTGGAGGCTTCGGCGGTGAATGGCGACGTGAGCTTCAGCCAGTGGAAGATGGACATCACCTTCCAGGGCGGCTTCCGCACCACACTCGAGCAGGTGGCCGTGAGAAAGTGGAAGGACGGACAGATCGTCCACGAGCGTTTCTTCTACAACAAGGGGTAACCGTCCATGCGTTTCGTTTTGGCTCTCGCGGTGGGGCTGCCATTACTGGCGGCCGAGTACACGATCGATTCCAAGCACAGTTCGGCCTCTTTCTCGGTGCGGCATATGATGGTGTCGAACGTGCGGGGGCAGTTCTCGAAAGTGACGGGAAAGATTGTGTACGACCCGGCCAAGGTGGAAGCCAGTCAAGTGGACGCCACCATCGAGGTGAGCACCATCGACACGCGAGAGCCAAAGCGGGATGCGGATTTGAAATCCGACGAATTTTTTGATGTAGCCAAGTACCCGCTGATGACCTTCCGCAGCACGAAGATTTGGCGGGAAGGGGCGGAGCTCAAGATGGCGGGGGATCTCACGCTGCACGGGGTGACGCAGCCGGTGGTTTTGGCGGTGGAAGGGCCGTCTCCGGAAGTGAAACATGCCAGTGGCGCCATGATGATCGGGGTCTCGGGTTCGACGAAGATCAGCCGGAAAGCGTTCGGGTTGACCTGGAACCGGGTGCTGGAGACAGGCGCCGTTGTGGTTGGCGACGACGTTACAGTTACCATCGATCTCGAAGCGTTACGCAAGTAACCGAGCCGACATCTTCCTGTTGTCTGGGCTTAACACGCGAAACATAGGATCAAAGGTGGCTTTCTGCCATCTCTGGAGATCGTGTGTCTTACAAGAACCCTATTCGATTGTTGCTTCTCATTATCACTCTAGCGCAAGTTAGCGTGATGGCGCAAGGTACCGCGCCCCAAGCGAAATTTGTGTTGCCCGAGCGGCTGCGGCTGCTGCAAGGCCAATTGGTTGACATGGTGATTGAAGTCCGGAACGCGAACGCCGTGAGTAACCTGAAGGTGATGGCGGGCGGCGTGGACATCACGTCGAAGTTCGCCGCGCCGGTGAAAGCGGAGCTCGACTGTGATGCTTCCTCGGACTTCATCATCCGGGCGAACCTCCAATCGCTCGAAACGACTGGTGAGGTGGAGGTTTCTTTTTCGCTGACGGCGGACGGCGCCAGCTTGACCGATAAGCGGATGGTGACGGTGCGGCCTTTCAGCCTGGCGGGCCGCTCGCGACGGAATATTGTCCTCTTTATCGGCGATGCGATGGGCACGGCTTATCGCGACGCGGCGCGCCTGGTGTCGCGGTCGATCGTCGACGCGGACGGCAAGAGCTCGTTCCGCGAGGGATTCTTCGACAACCTGCTCGAAATGGACAAGATGCCGATTTCTGGAATGTCGATGACCCACGGGACCGACTCGATTGTGCCGGACTCGGCCAACACTGGTACTTCGTGGGCAGCTGGCAACAAGAGCTTTTTGAACGCCGTCAATGTGTTTGAAGACGGGACAGATTGCCGGTGGCGCTTTAACGGCATCACCACGGCGGCTACTCAGCCGTTCATCCTTGATAACCCGCGGGTGGAGAACCTCTGGCAGTACTTGAAGCGGCGCTTCAATTATCGGACCGGAATTGTGTCGACGGCGGCCGTGACGGATGCGACGCCGGCCGTGCAAGGCTCTTACTCGGGCTTCCGGCAGACGCGGCTCGAGATCGCCCGGCAGTACCGCGAAAACCCGATGCTGAACGGCGCTCCGGCGTTTGACGTGATCCTGGGCGGCGGTGCGGACCCGTTCACGGCAGCGGGCCGGCCTGACCGGCGGAACCTGATCGGCGAGCTCCAAAAGCTCGGCTATCGGTATGTCACGACCGCGACTGAGTTGAAAGCGCTCCAGTTCGGCCAGCCGGTCATTGGGCTGTTCAAGGGTTCGGCGACGCCGGCTCCGGGTTCGAACGGAATCACGACGGCGGCCGACGTGAATATGGATGTGGCCTACGACAAGCTGAAGTTGCCGCGCCCGGCCTCGGAGCCGGCTGCCAACTTGGGCACCTTCACCGACCAACCCATGCTCGAGACGATGACGGAAAAGGCGATCGAAGTGCTTTCGTCGAGCTTCTCCCAGTCACCCTTCATTCTGATGGTGGAAGCGGCGTCGATTGACAAGCAGTCGCATCCGAACAACGCCGCGGGTACGATTTGGGACACCATTGAGCTCGACAAGGCCGTTGGTGTGGCTCGGGCTTGGGCCGCCAAGCGGACGCAAAAGGACACCCTGATTGTGGTGACCGCCGACCATGACCAGTCGATGCACCTGATTGGCGTCAGCAACACCCCGGACGACGAGTATCTGAACCGGAACAAGAGCACCCAGGTGACCTACACGACCCCAGCTGGAACTTCGAACTTCACGGTGTACGGTGACTCCTACTCGAACGCCCGCGCCGGCCTGCCGTTCAACAACGCCAGCACGGGGAACTCGAACAACGGCGGCGCCCGCGCGATGCCCGGGTCGTTCGCACCAACGAACGTAGCCACCGATCCCGCGGCGAGCACCTACTCGACCTATTTCGGCAACCCGGCCTACCGGATGGATGCCGCTACGGGTTACCCGGTTAACACCGGCGCTGGCCTCCGGCGGTTGTCGGTCGGCTTCCGCACCGGCGACCACACGGCGTCCAGCGTGCCGGTGACGGCGGAAGGGCCGGGGGCGTTCCTCTTCACGGGCTACATGGACCAGACCGATATCTTCTTCAAGATGGCGGCGGCCCTGAGCACGGACACGAGCGAAGGCGACAAGCTGGTGGACCTGCTGAAGTCGACTCAGTTCCCGCAGTCGGTAGGGAAATGAGCTGGGTTCGTTTCGTCCTGCTGGGAGGGGTTTTGGCCGGGCTTACCGCCGGCCAAACCCTCCTCCCAGTGGGGGAGCTTTTACGGTATTCGCTCGAGGAAACTCCCGAGCAGCTGACCCGGGGCATGGGTCGTCCGGTGCAAACCGGCGAAGCGAGCCCCGGGTATTTTACGTGGTATTACAAGACGGACGTGCTGGATCAGCATGATTTCAGCCACTTGCTCGTCTTCCGGAAGTCCGATGGAAAGCTGGCCAGCGTAACCCGCAACTTTCATACGCCGGTGAACGTCGACGCGTTGTTTCCGGCCAAGAGCGTCAAAACGCACTACTGGCCGAGCGAGAAGGACCCGCAATGGGCGGTGCGGGTGCGATTGATGGGCGGCGACCGGCTGATGATGGCAATGGGGGTGAAAAAAGAAGGGGACACTACGACGCAGGTGGTTGTCATGCGGCGCAGTGTCCTGAAGTTCTTTCTTCCCTGGTTTGACGAGCAGCTGACGGCGGAGAAGCGGTAGACCTTACCGCTTCTCCTCCTCTTCGTCCTCGGTTTCGATGGCCATGGGGGCGAACACGGCGTTGCGGGGCTGAGGATACGGGGTGTTCCACCCGCGAATCTGGCCCCAAACGATGCGGTTGAGCTTCTCGGTGGGAACCGCGTCGGGGACATCCCACCGCATCTTGGCCGATTCGAGAGCCGCTTGGCGGGCCGGGCCGCGCAGGGCGTTGACGGCGGGGTTGCGATCGAAGAGCGATTGCTGCGGCTCGACGGCGGCGTATGGCGTCAGGTCGGGGGTGGCGGTGAAGCTTTCCCGCATATCGTGGGCGATCAGGTCAAACAGCGACATGGTGGGGAGGCCGAGGATCAGCTCAATCGTCTTCACCATGGACTGGTTTGAGTAGAACGTGGAGTCGACATGGCCGCGCTTGGTGTACGGGCTGATGGCGAGGGCGACCGTGCGATGGCCGTCCACGTGGTCGACGCCGTTCTGCGCGTCATCTTCAACGACGAAGATCGCCATCTTGGACCAGAACTTCGACTTCGAAAGGCCTTCCACGATCTGGCCGAGAGCGAGATCGTTGTCGGCCACCATTGCTTTGTGGGTGGATGCCCCGGGAGCGGCGCCGAAGGTGTGGTCCGAGGGGAGCTGCAACAGGATCAGGTTGGGCATCTTGCCGCCGGCTTCCCACTGTTTCAGGTCCTTCAGGAAGATTTGGCCGCGGACCACGTCGGGAATCGAGTTGGTGTAGGCGGGGAATTGGGGTGCCAGAATCTTATTCATGCTGGCGATGGGGGCGACGGTGGTCCACTGGGTCGTCAGGTCTTCGCCGGCCTTCCAGCGGTTGAGGAGGTCAATGCGGAGCGACTGGGGTTCCGAGCGGCGTCCGGCGTATTCGCCATAAATGCGGACGGATTTCTGGCGCGCCAGGGCGTAGTCCCATAGGAAGCCGCCCGAGGCGTAGGCGATCGGGTCGGTGCCGTCGAAGGGGTAGCTGCGGCCTTCGTAGCCGGGCCAGAGGCAGTAGGCTGTTTCGCTGGCTTGGGTCAACCACTGATGGCCGTCGCCGGAGTTGCCGCCGGTGGCGTAGAAGTTATCGAGGGTGACGAACTGCTCGGCCAGGCGGTGGTGGTTCGGGGTTACGTCGTTGCCGAACATCACCAGGGAGGGGTCGCCATTGCCGCGCGGCATGTCGCCAAAAACCTGATCGTAGGTGCGATTTTCCTTGATGATGTAGACGATGTGCTCGATGGGAGAGGGCTCGCCGGAGCGCTCGGGGATGGGTTGCGGGGCGGCGGCGGGGCGGGCGGTGGTGGCGCGCGGGGCGGCCATGTGGTTATTTTCGGCGACGGCAGTGGTGTAGTTGGTGAGTTGGGCCGGGGTAGGGAGATCGATGACCGCGACGGAGCCGCGATTGGCGTGAACGTAACGGCTGGTGGGCTTGTCGCGCCAACCGGAACCCGCGCCGAGGAGCGCGCCGACGGCCAAGCGTTTGCCATCGGGGCTGAGGGCGAGCGAATTGGGATACCAGGCGGTGGGGATGGAACCTTTCAGGGCGCCGGTGGCGGTGTCGATCAGCAGCACGGCGTTGATGCCGCCGCAGGCGACATAGAGAGTTCCCTGCCCCACGGTAAGGGCGTTCGGGGCGATGCCGTTCACCTTTTGGGCCCAAGGCTGCAGGGAGATCGTGCGGACGGTGGCCTGGGTTTTGGTGTCAATGACGGTAACGGTGTCGCTGTTCGAATTGGCGACGTAGAGGCGATTATTGGCGTGGTCCCAATGGAGACCGGTGGGGTGGAGGCCCGTTGGAAGGGTGTGGGTCACCTTTTGGGTGGCGATGTCGATGCGGGAGACGGTGCCGGTGGAGGCGATGCCGCGGGCGTCGACGACCACTTTGTCGGCGGTGGGCGCCAAGCCGGTGGGAGCGATGAGGTCACCCGACTTGGGCAGCCGGCCTCCCCAGTTGGAGACGTAGGCGGTCTGGCCATCGGCCGAGAGGGCGGCGGCAAAGGGCGCGATGCCGGTAGGGACTTTCGCGATCAGTTGGCCGGACGTAAGGTCGACGACGGCCAGTTGATTGTTGTAGATCAGGGGCACAGCGGCGCGGGAAGCCTGCACCGAGAGCGCGCCGGCCAGCAGTTCACCGAGCACCGGTCCGAAGGGCTGGCCGTCTTTATGGAGCTGCACCTTGCGGTTGGGGGCTGGGGCCGTATATGCGGCGCTGGAATAGGCGAGACCCTGGAGCGCGGCCCGGCCCCGCATCGGGTGCCGGGTGAGAACGCGATTGCCGCGCCAGTCGAGACGGTAAACGCCAGCGGCGTGCGAAACCAGCAGTTCCGAGGGTTCGGCGCCGAAGGCGACCGCATACACGCGCCCATCAAAAACCGTGGGGACGCCAGCGGGGGTGATGGACTGGCGGGTGGTGACGGTTCCGGGATCGGAGACGGCACGAACCGGACGGTCGACCGTCTGGGCCGCGCCGAGGGCGGCCGAGAGGGCGAAGAGAAGGTATAGATGGGGACGCATGCGGGCAATTCTATCGTGGTGAGGTTGCAATTGGATGAGTAAATGGTGCAACCTAGTTAGTTCTTTCGCCCCCTTTTTCCATGCGCGTACGCGTCCTTTACCACGACCACTGTTTTGACGGATCGGCTTCAGCGGCGTTCTTTAGCCAGTTCTATGCGGATCGGATGGGTCCGTCCGCCGAATTTGCCTATACGGGCATGGCGCACACGGCCGACCAGCAGTTTGCCGAGAGCCTGTTTGACGGGGACGAGAATGCGATTGTCGACTTTAAGTACGCGCCCAACCCGAAACTGACGTGGTGGTTTGATCACCACCAAAGCGCTTTTCTGAGCCCGGCCGACGCCGAACATTTTCGGACGGAACGGCAGGGGAATTACTTTTTCGATCCCACGTACCGGTCGTGCACCAAGTTTATAGCCCACATTGCGCGGGACCGGTTCGGCTACGAGAATCCCTTTCTGGCCGACTTAGTGAAGTGGGCCGACATCATCGACGGGGCGCAATATGCGAGCGCGCAGGAGGCCGTAGAATTGGCGGCTCCGGCGATGAAGCTGACGCTGTTGATTGAGGCGGCCAACGGTTCGGAGATCATCCACCGGATCATTGGTTGGATGCGGACGAAGACGCTCGACGAGATCATTGCCCTGCCCGACATTCAGGCGCTATTCCAGCCGCTGTATGAACGGCATTTGCGATCAATCGAAGTGATTCGCCAGCAATCGGCGACATCCGACGGAGTGATCTTTTTCGACTTGGTCGGTAGCGGGATGGAAGGCTACAACAAGTTCATTCCCTACTATCTCTTCCCGGAGAACGTCTACACCGTTAGCGTGAGCGAGCAGCCGTTCCGGACGAAGGTGAGCGTGGGGTCGAGTCCTTGGGCCGGGGACCGGGTGCGGCACAATCTGGCCACGATCTGCGAGCGGTACGGTGGCGGCGGACACCCGAAAGTGGGCGCCATCAGCTTTCCCACCGGGGCCATTGAGCAGGCCCGGCAGGCGGCGCGGGAGATTGTGGCGGAGCTGCAGAGCTAACGCTGGGTGATGAGATACCACCGGTCGGCCTGAGCGTCTTTGGGAGCCGCCGGCGTCACGGCTGGGACCGGTTTCGCCGGGGCCATGGTCATAATGGCGACGTTGCCGCCGGCGGAATCCGGAACGAGCATCCGCTGACGGACGATCTTGCCCCGCAGTAGGTGCGGTTCGAGCGCGACGGTGTTCTCCCCGGTGGCGGCGGAAGCCGGATGATCCTGCTTCCGGACGAGCGCCCGCAACACGTTTTCCGTCAGGCCGTGGCGAGCGAGTGCGGCGAGGGCCTCCGCGCTCGTGTCAAAGCGGGAGGTTTTGTTTTCGATCAGCTCGAGCAGGAAACGTTCTCCCAGGCCGGCTTCGGCAAGGAGGAGCACCCCTTCGTTCGTCAGAAGGTTTTTGGGGGGCGGCGCGGACTTCGGCGCGGCATCCGCGGCGCAAAGAGCGCCGGCGAGGGCGAGAACGGAAAAAAACGTTCGCATAGGAAAGATATCGGCAAAAAAAGCTCATTGAGAGGATTTTTTGGGCGATAAAGCTAAAGATGATGTGGCGTGGTGTGGTTGGTCTTGTTGTGATGGTGTCCGGACTGCGGGCGATGGATCTGCGTTTGAGCAATCCGACGCTGCCCATGGCGCGCGCCGGGTACCCCTATCAGCAGGGGCCGCTGTTGGTGGAGAGCGGCGGGCGCTGCCCGGTGGGTGCGACGGGAATGCGGGTGGTGGATGGCAGTTTGCCTGAGGGAATGGCGTTGGACGGAGCGGGCTATCTGCGCGGCACGCCGCGGGAACCGGGACGGTACGGATTTGCGGTGGAGATCCGCACGGCCTGCGCCCGAGCCGTGGAGCAGGTGGTGCTCGAAGTCGGCATGGCGCCGATGCTGCGGGTATCGGCCCTTGAGCTAGCCTTCTCCTGCGAGCGCGGGGGGCGGCCGCCGGAGCCGCAGCGGGTGATGGTAAGCGGCAGTCAGCCCGGTCTGCCTTATCAGATGTCGGCTTCGGGCGCTCCCTGGCTCGAAATTCGGCCCCGGCGGGGAGCGTTGCCCCCACCCGGCGCCGCGCTCGAAGCGGACGCCGTGGACTTGTTTATCCATCCCGAAAAGCTCGACAGCGGCGAGTACCACACCACCTTGCTGACTTACGCGTGGGGTGGATCGGCCCCGGCCTCCACGGCCATTCATTTGACCGTGAAACCGGCGGGCACGGGTTGGGACGGGGTGCGGACGATGCCGATGGTGACGCCGCCAGGGCCAGTGACGCCCATCCCCATCGTCATCGTGCCTCCCGCCTCCCTCCAGCCGCCCCCTCCCCCCAAGCCGGTGGCCAAGCCAAAGCCGGTGGCGGCGCAAAAACCGGCAGCGCCGAAGCGCCCGGTCGTCCCCATCACGCGGTCTCGAATCGTCACCGTGCCCAAAATTACCTTGCCGGAAGCCAGTAAAGGTCCATCGAAGATGCTAGGCGAGCCAGAGGTCCCCAAACCGGAGCCGCCGAAGCCAGCCAAGAAGAGCGGCGGAGGCGACCACTAAGACGGATGTGATACTCTCGCGGTCATCCTTTTTGACCGCAATGGAAGAAGCTGAAATTACACAACTGCTCGGCCGCGTTTCGCAGGGCGACAAGCAGTCGGAAAATCGCCTCTTAGAAATCGTCTATGGCGAACTGAAGCGGCTTGCGGCACAGGCCATGCGCCGGGAACGGGCCGACCATACGCTCCAACCGTCGGCCCTCGTCAACGAAGCCTACTGTAAGCTGGCCGGGACGCAAAAGGTGCCCTGGGAGAGCCGGCGGCATTTCTACGCCACTGCCGCCCGCATCATGCGGAACATCCTGATCGACCACGCGCGGGAGCATCAGGCGGCCAAGCGGGGCGGTTCGCAGCACCACAAAGTCGAGTTACGAGAGGATCTGCTGCGCGTCGAAGAGGATGCCGCAACTTATTTGGCCCTGGATCAGGCATTACAACGCCTTGCTCTAGTAGACGCCCGGCAAGCGCAGATCGTTGAACTGCGATTCTTCGGAGGACTGGGCGTGGAGGAGACCGCGGCCACCATGAACCTGTCCGAACGAACGGTAAAGAGAGACTGGATGGTGGCCCGGGCTTGGCTGGAAGCGGAATTGACCCGATCAGCCGGAGACCAGCATCGTGCCGTGGGAGCCTGAGCGCTGGGAGCGGGTGAAAGATCTGTTCGAGTGCGCCGCCGAGTTGCCGGTGGCGGAACGGGCCGCATTTCTGCTGCGCGAATGCCCGGACGATGAGGAGATCCGTCAGGAGGTCGAGCGGCTACTGGGTTTCGGTGCAGTGGTCGAGGCCTTCGTAGACCGGACTCCCGGGGTAGCCGGCCTTTGGGCCGAGGCGGCCGAGGGGCCGCGGTCCTGCCAACCGGGCGAGGTGCTGGCGGGCCGCTTCCGCATTGTGCGCCTCGTGGGGCGGGGCGGCATGGGCGAGGTGTTTGAAGCCTTCGATGAGGTGCTCGAGCAACGCATTGCGCTGAAAACCATCCGGCCGGAGATTGTCCACGAACCGAAGATGGAAGAGCGTTTCCGGCGGGAGATCCTGCTCGCCCGGCAAGTTACGCATCCCAACGTGTGCCGGGTTTATGACTATGTGAAATCGGAGCAGCTGGGATTCCTGACGATGGAGTTCCTCGAAGGGGAGACGCTCGCGCAGTTCCTGCGGCGGCGGAAACGGCTGACGCTCGACGAGGCCCGTCCGCTGATTGAGCAGATGGCGGCGGCCTTGGCGGCGGCGCATCGGGCAGGGGTGGTGCACCGGGACTTCAAGAGCGCCAACGTGTTTCTGACGCAGGAGCGGGACGGCAGCACCCGGGTGGTGGTGACCGATTTTGGCTTGGCGCGCAGCATCGCTCCGGGAGAGGCCGAGTCGGCCACGGGCATGGGCGCGGGAACCCCGGCGTTCATGGCGCCGGAGCAGTTGGACGGCCGCCCGGTGGGTCCGGCGGCGGACATCTATGCGCTCGGCCTCGTGATGTACGAGATGGCGACCGGTTCCCTGCCCTACACCGGCGATTCGCCCTTACAGGTGGCCGTTCGGCGGCTGCGGGAGAAGCCGAAGCCGCCCCGGGCCGTGGCTCCGGAGGTGGACAGCCGATGGGAGGCCGTCATCCTGCGGTGCCTGGAGGCCGAGCCGGAAGACCGGTTTGCCGAGGCGAGCGGCGTCATCAAAAGTCTGGCCAGCCGGTACTCGCTGCCCTGGATCCGGCTTCGCAAGAGCTGGCGGCTGGGCACGGTGGCGGTGGTGACGCTAGTCGGAATTGCGCTCGGGGTGGTGGGCGGACGGTGGCTATGGGCGCCGCGGCCGGCCCCCGGGGCCGAGAACTTTTTCCAGATGGGGCTGGCAGCGCTGGCGGACGGGACCAATTCGCGGGCGGCTCGGATGCTGGAACTGGCGCTAGAAAAGGACACCGAGTACGTCCCGATTCGGCTGCGCCTGGCCGAGGCGTACTGGCGGCTGGACCAGCCGCGCAAGGCGCAGGAGCAACTGCTGCTGGCCGAGCAACAGACGATTTGGCATATCGACGACCGGCGTCTGCACGCGGGTATTCGGGCCCTGGTGCTGCGGGACTTTGGGACGGCCATGGCGGCGATGGCGCAGCGGGTGGATTCGCCGTTCGCTCCTCCGGCGCCGGGGCCGCGGCTGGATTTGGCGCGGGCCCAGGATGCGGCGGAGTTCGTAAAAGGAGCGACTGAGACCTACCAAGCCGTGCTCCAAGAGAGCCCCAACCACCCGGCAGCGCTGCTGCGACTGGCCGGACTGGCCGATCAGCAGTTGCAGGTGGACCGGGCGGGTTGGCTCTATCAACGGGCAGCGGCGGGATACAAACGCATGCTGAACGAAGAGGGCATGGCGCTGACGCTAGTGCAGCAGGCGATGGGGCAGCAGTTTGTCTCCGTGGAAAAGGCGAAAAAACTGTTGACGGAGGCGGAATCAATTTCGGCGGCAGCGTTGACGCCGGGGATGCGGAGCCGGCTGCGATTGGTGCGGGCGGTGATGGAGGTGATGAACGGCAACTCGGATGGGGCTGAACGATGGGCCAAAGAGGGGCTGACGATCGCACAGGCGGCCGGGTTAGAAGCGCAGGCCGCGGCGGGGCTGGTGGATTTGGGGTTGGCCTATCTGGCGAAGTCGCGGTTGGGCGTGGCCCACGAGACCTACGCGGAGGCGGGGCGGCTGGCGCAGAGTTCCGGGGCGATTTACTGGGAGAAGCGGGCGCGATTAGGGCAGGCGTGGGCGGCGGCGTTAGACACCGGGCGCAAGGCGGAGGCCGGGGCGGCGCTAGACGAGGTAGAGCCGTTCTTCGTGGAGAACCGGTACAGGAGAGACGCGCTACAGGTGATGCGCATCCGGGCCGACATTCTCTTCTCGGCGCAGGAGTTGGAGGCCGCGGAAACGCTCTACGAGCGGACGGCGCAGGCGGCCAAAGAAGGGGGCGAGGAGCGGATTCGGCGCCGCGCGCGGGAGTTGCAGGCGGAGATCTTGATGCAGTTGGGGCGGCTTCCCGACGCGGCGCGCGTCTTGCGGGAGACGATGGCGGAGTATGCGCAGGAGGGCGCGAACAAGGAGTTTCCGGTGCATTACTTCCAGTGCCGGGTGGCTTTGGGCCGGGTTTTGAGTGTGCTGGGCCGGACGGAGGAGTCGCGGAAGGTATTGGTCGAGCTGCTGGCGGACCCGGCGATGAAGAGTGAGCAAATCCGGGTGCAGGCGCAAATCGCCTTGGCGGCAACCGAGGGTGAGGCCGGCCGGACAGAAGCTTCGGCCGCGCTGGTGCGACAGGCTTTGGCTAAGGCGCCGGAGGGACCAGCGCGCGACGAGGCGCGGCAGCAGGAGTGTGTGCAAGCAAAGACGGTGCCGCTTTGCTTGGAGGTGAAGGCGGAGTTGCGGGCGCACCGGAGCCTGAGTTTTCTGGCGCACGTGCAGATGGCGTTGGCCCAGGCATACCTGCAGGAAGGGAAGAAAGAATTGGCCGGGGCGGAGTTGGCCGGGGCGCTGGCCGAGTTTGAACGGCAAGCGAGCCGGAACAACGCCTTTTTCGTACGGCTTTTGCAGATGGCCGCGGGGACAGGGACGCCTGGGGCGGCCATTGAAGCGTGGGAGCGGTTGGCTGCGGGCTGGACAGCGGCGGATCGGCGACAGTATCTGAGTCGCGGGCCGGTCCGGCGGTGGGTGGACGCGGCAGGTTTGAATTTGCAGTGAAGAGGAGAAAACGATGAACGAAGAAGAGTTTGAGTTATTGCGGCAATCCATGGGATTGGCGTCGCTAGCGGGAATACCGGACTCGACCCGCAAACTCCTGGAGGGGCTGGCCGGCCGGAAGCAAGAGATCCTGACGGCCTTTCCAGGCTTAGGCCCAGGGATGGTGGGGCACCTGATGACGCTCTTGGGCGAAGCCAAGAAGGCGCTGACGGACTGCGAACGCCGGGAAGCCGAGGCGGCGATCAAGGCCAAAACCGAGTGCGGTTGCGACCCGCAGCCGACCGAGGAGTTAGAGACGCAGCTGAAGTGCCTGCTGCGGCCAGTTCTGCGGGAGGCGACCGCGACAAACGGCGCGGAAGGGGTGTGCGCGGTGAACGAAATGCTGACGCAAGCCCAGCGGATCTCGGCGCAACGAAAGTTCCTGTACGGGCTGTACGATCTGTATGTCAACGCGGCGCTGGCCAGTGGTCTGCCGAACGACCAGTTGCCCAGCGCCGTGCGCGGAGGCCGCGGCGGTCAAGAAGGGGATAACGGCGGAGGCAGGCCTAGCGCGCCGTAGTTACTGGAAGAATCCCCGGGCGGCCAGGTCGACCAGATGCTGGCCGCCGTTCGACAGAGATTTCAGCTTTTTGATGCGTTCGCCGGCGTCCTGCAGCGGCGGCTTGGAGATCGTCGTGTGGCTGTACAGCAGGCCAAAAACGCCCGTGGCGCAGGCTGTAGCCATGGACGTGCCGGAGCGGAAGCCGGCGGGGCGAAAGGCGTTGGCCGCGGTAATCCGCTCGGCGCCAGCGATATTGCGGCCGGGGGCATAGAGGTCGACGGAGGGTAACCCGGCGAATTGGCGCTCCGGCGAATTGACGGCGCCGTTGTTCCGGTCCCAGGGAATGAAGGGCAGTCGGAGGTTCGCCGTTTCGAGGGTCGAGGCGGCAACGGAGAGGCACTCGGGATATCCGGCCGGATAGAAAACGGGCCGGGCATCGTTGCCAGCGGCGGCAACAAGCAGGGTGAACGGGGCCAGCGTCTTGAGGGCATCCTGTTCCATCAGGAAAGGAGCCGGGCCACCGAAGCTCAAATTGAGGATCTGATGGCGATCGACCAGGAAACTGGCCAGCGCAATCAGGTATCGATCGATATCTACTTCAAACACCGCCGCTGGCTTGGCGATGTTGGCGATCGAGATTGGGCGCTCCGTGAGGATTCCCGGGGGAACGTAACCGAGTTGGTAATCCGGATCGAACGTCCCCGGGGGCAGGGTGCCCCAGGGCCGGGCGCAGATGGTGGAGGCGATGTGGGTGCCATGGCCAGCGAGGTCCACCAGCGGCTGGCTACTCTTGAGGAGGCCGGACAGCGCGGGGTGAGTGGGGTCGGCGCCGGAGTCAAGCACGGCAATTTTGACGGACAGAGCGCCGGGTGGACGTTTGGCATCGAGTGCGTCCAGATGCCAGGTCGGCGGGTACGCCGCCCAGGCGCGCCGGGCAAGTTTCTTGGCGCCGCAAGGCGACGGGGCGCAGGCGAAGAAGCGGCGCGGGGCGGGAACCAGTTCGAGAATGGTGGCGGGGGAGGAAAGCTCGGTGATCCGCCGGAACGCGTCCGCCAACGCTGAGGGAGACAACGGCCGGGCAAAGTGGAACGACCACTTTGCGTTTAGCAGTTCCAGCAACGGCTGGAGGCGTACGACGCGAACCAAGCCCAGCGCCAGAAGGCCGGGATCGGAGTCGAAACTCGGAACCGGTCGTGACGCTTCCTTCCAGAGCAGAACGCGGGAGAGATCATAATCCGTCGATGGATAGTACATATGCGAGTCGGCGGAATTATTTCACATTGGGGGCCACTAGCGGGTGCGCACTTTTTCCGGCAGCTCCTTCTGGGCCAGAACGCGCGCTTGTGGGACCAGTTTGGCGTAGGAATCAAGCAGGGCGGCGGCGATCACCTTCCCCTCATTGCTGGTGCTCCACCCGCCGGCGACTCCCGAAAGCCCGCCGATCAGCAGCCCGCCTGCGCCGAGGTCGGTGGCGCGCGCGGACCCGGTGGCCGAGGCGACCTGTTCCGAGGTCTCGTTGTCGGTGAGAAAGACCACCGTCTGCGCCTCCTTAAAGTTCACATTGCCCAGCGCCCCGGCAAAACGTCCCAGCACGGGGATCTGCGCCAGCAGTCCTCCAAAGGAGTCTCCGGCATTCTGTTCACTGAACACGACGCTCGACAGCAGCGAATACTGGGCTTCGACCACCTGCTGTTTGCGAACCGTCTGGCCGGGGCGGAGCACGCCGCGGGCCGCCAACTCCTGTTCCCGCTCGCTGGCGGCCAAGCCGGCCGAGCGATCAACCACCCGGAAACAGTTCGACTGCTGCATCAGCAACCGAAGCAGCGAGACCGGCGAGGGCAGCGAGTACCGGGACATGTAGGCGTAGCCATTCGGATCTTCCACCAGGGCAACGGTGGCGATGGGCGTTTCGCAGCGGGGCAGCTCCACGGCAGCACCCTTGGCTCCGGCGCTACCGCCGGAACCCGAGATCACCGAACCGCCATCGCCGAGTTTGGTTTGGGAGCAGGAGAGGGTGAAGAAAAGGAGGACGTAAAAAATTTGCCGCACGGCCGATTGTAACCAAATAACTCTTTACAGCGATGTAATGAAACCGTAACATAAGGCCACACGTCCGACAAGACAGAGAGTTTGCTTGACGCCACAACGGGTTAGGCGCATGATCGAGACTGGGGGAATTGACGATGGCAAAACTACTGACCGCTCTCTCATTGGGCACGCTACTGGCCACTGGCGCAATGGCGCAGATGGCGATTTCGGCCAAGTCCGGCTTGGTGTCTTATATTGAGGGCCGAGTGTTGCTTGGCCAGGAAGAGGTCGCGCTGAAACTGGGCGGCCGTCTGACGGAGATGAAGCCGGAACAGACCTTAAAGACAGAAGAGGGCCGGGCGGAAGTGTTGCTGACGCCGGGCGTGATTCTCCGCGTGGGCGAGAATTCGTCGATCAAGATGATTGCCAATCGTCTTGAGGATACCCGGGTGGAGCTGGTGTCGGGAACCGCCGTAGTGGAAGCGACCGAAATCGATAAAGCGCACGCGGTGACACTGCTGGTAGGCGAGGCGGCGGTGGGCTTGCGCAAGATGGCCCTGCTTTCGCTGGACGCGCAGACGGGAATCAAGATGTACAAAGGGGAAGCGCAGGTGATTTCGGGCGGCGAAGCGCAAATTCTGCGGGAGGGCCGGCAAATGCTCGCCACGGGTACCTTCGCGATGACCAAGTTTGACAAAAACGAGACCGACCCGCTCTACCGTTGGGCCAGCCGACGCAGCGAGATGGTCGCAATGGCGAACATCGCCTCGGCGAAGGCCATGCAGCGCGGTTTCGGCAGCTCCGGGATGGGAATGGGATATCTGCAGAGTGGTTGGATGTACAACCCCTACTTCGGCATGTTCACCTACCTACCGCTGTCGGGCATGATCAACAGCCCCTTCGGCTTCCGATACTACAGCCCCGGCGCAGTGAATCGGTACTACAACCAGTACGTCCAAGCTGCGATGCCGGTCCAGGCCCCGTCCATCGGTGGCGGCGGCATGACCGGACCGCGCTTTGACAGCAATCTTGGCTACAACACGAACAGCCGTGGTGGCATGGCTGCGCCCTCGGCCCCGGCCGGCGGTGGAGCCGCAGCGGCGCCCCCGGCCGCGCGCAGCGACGTGGGTGGCGGCGGAGTTCGCGGTGGCGGCGGCGGCGGGAAGGCCAACTAAGGCTTCAGCGTCCGCTCGAAAAAACTGGTAGTTGTCTCGAGTAAATGGCGTCGTGCTGAACCCACGACGCCATGACTTTTTTGCTGATAGAACATGAGCTCGAAAGGCTTGTTCGCCTTTTGCAGAGCATCGATCATGTGCTGAGCGTTTTGAAACAGCACGTTGTCGTCCTGAAAGTTGTGGACGATGAGCAGCTTGCCCTTGATCTTGGAGGCATGGGTGACGGCTGAGCTTTCCTTGTACCCCTCCTCGTTCTGCGCGGGAAGCCCCATGTAGCGTTCGGTGTAGATGGTGTCGTAGAGTCGCCAGTCGGTGACCGGTGCGCCCGAGATACCCGCGGCGAACGTCTCGGGCGCATTGGCGAGCGAATAGAGCGTCATGTATCCGCCATAGGACCACCCGTAAATGCCGACGCGCTTTTCGTCCACATAGCCTTGCTTCATCAGGTAGTCGACACCGAGCAACTGGTCGGCCAGCTCCGTCTTGCCAAACTGCCGATGTAGAGGGGTCTCCCAGACGTGGCCGCGGCCACCCGCTCCGCGATTGTCCATGCGCCACACCACGAAGCCGCGGGCGGCGAGGGCCTGTTCCCAGTTCAATCCGGGCCATGCATCGCGGACAGTTTGGGAGTGCGGACCGCCGTAGACCATCACAATAGCGGGGTACTTGCGACCGGGCGTGAAGCCGGCCGGTTTGATGACTTGGCCGTAGAAATCGATGCCGTTGGCCGAAAACTGCACGGGCTCGACGGGCAGGACGGCGAACTCGGCGAGAACTTTGCGGTTCGCTTCGTGAAGCACCGCCACGGTGGCGCCGTTCGAGCGGCGGAGCGTCCGGCTCGGAGGCGTCGTGAGGCTGGAGTGAGTATCGATGTAGAAGGCCGCGTTGGGGGCCATTGATACCGTGTGGGTGCCGGGATCGATGGTCACGCGGGCCGGTTGGCCTCCGGCCAAGGGAACCCGGTAGAGGTGCCGCTGCAGCGGCGACTCCTTTGTACCCGTGAAATAGACAAAAGTGGAATCGAGGCCATCGAAGGCGGAAACCTCCCAGTTGCCGGAGGTGAGTGGGCGCTCCAATTGTCCGGTGGCCGAATACAGGTAGAGGTGCCGGTAGCCGGACCGTTCGCTCGCCCAGAGAAAGCGGCCATCGGCGAAGAAGTGCAGCGCGTCGTGGAGATTGACCCAGGCCGGGTCCTTTTCTTCGAGCAAGGTTTGCACCCGGCCAGTGGCCGCGTCCGCGGTAAGCAGCTCCAGCCTGTCCTGAATGCGGGACAGGCGCTGCACCGCCAGCTGTTTGCCGGACGGGAGCCACTGGACGCGGGCAATCAGGGTGTTCGCCGTAGGGCCGATTTCCATCCAGCGGGTGCGTCCACCCCGGGCGGGGAGAACACCGAGGCGGACACTGGCATTCGGGGTGCCGGCCTTAGGGAAGCGCTGGGGTTCGGACAGGGCCTGAATGCCGGACGCGTCGACGTGGGGGTGAACCGTCTCAACGGAAACGTCGAATTGCAGGTAAGCAATCGACTGCGAATCCGGCGACCACCACCAGGCGCGGCCCAGGTCCAACTCCTCGGGATACACCCAGTCGAGCTTACCGTTCCACAGCGTGTCGGAGCCGTTGGTGGTCAAGCGGCGTTCGCGGCGGTTGGCGACGTCGGCGGCGTAGAGGTCCGGCCCACGGCGGAAGGCGACCGTGCGGCCGTCCGGGGAGAGATGGGCGTCTTCCTCGGCTTCCGGGGTGGCCGTCAGTTGGGTCCACTGGCGGGAGGGCACGTCGAGCAGGAACAGGTCGCCGCCCTGCACGATCAGGAGACGTTGGGAGTCCGCGGACCATTCCGGCCGCGGCGACGCCACCCGGCGATTCTGCCAGCCAAAGGGCTTCTGGCCGGGCTTGGGATCGACGGCCTTCGACTCGATGTCTTTTAGATCTGCGAGGTCAGTAGTTTTGCCGGTGTCCGCGTTCAGCAGGCGCAAAGTCTTACCCTGGATCAGCAGTAGCCGGCCTCCCTCGGGATTCCAGATAGTGGCGGGGAGGGGGTCGGGCTTGTATTCGAAGACGGCGTCGAGGGTTACCGGCTTAGGTTGGGCGAGCAGAACGGAACAGACGGCGAAGGCGGCGAAAAGACGCATCCCTTCATGATGCCGGATCAAGGGCGGCGGCGCTTAATGAGAACGCCGTCGTGTTCGTAAACCGTTTCGTAAAAGGGCTCGGCCCGGACAGCGGCCTGATAGGCGGCCGGATCGAGGGGGGTCGCCAGGAGATAGTCGAGTCCGGAGCGCAACGCCAGAGCCGTGGGATGAGGCAGGTCGCGTGGGCTGAAGCCGTGACGCCGGGTGACGGCGTGGAGAAGAGCGTCGTTGGTGGCGAGAAAGCGCGCAGAGGCGGGGGTATTGGCTTCGATCCAGAAATAGGCCTGACTGCGGACCGGGTGGAACGCGCGGTGGCGATTCAGGTCCGCCAGAGCGCCGGGCAGCGAAGGCAGGCACCCGAGGAAAGCCGCGCCGAGGACGAACGGATACAGCGGGAGAGTGGTGATCGCCGCGAGGGGTACGGGCAGAAACACCAGCAGATTCTGCGCGGAGTCGGCAAAAGGCAGGACGGCGGCCTGCGCGACAGCGCAACAGGCGAAGGCCGAAAGCTGGTGAACCCGGCTGGTTCGCCAGGCGGCGGCGAGAACGATCAGCAGCAAAGGAACGCGAAAGTCCCAGGCAAAGTTCGAAAAGTGCAGCGCGGGAGGACCGCCGAGATACCAGCGGACGAGGCCTTCGGCCAACGGATCGGCGTGCGCGCGTACGAAGGTAAGCCAGGCCAGGGTGGTCAGCAGGAGCACCGCGGCGTAGAGCCCGGCCTGCAAATAGCGGCGACGATAGACCAAATAGAAAGCCACCGCGACCAGACCAGGAAGGAGACCATCGTTCGTCAGATAGGCAGCGGCGGCGGCCAAGGCGCCGAGGACGGTCGCGGCACGGGAATCTTGTTCCACGATGTAGACCACGGCCAACACCAGGGCGAACGCCAGCAGTTCGGGCAGGACGTTCGCGCTGGCCTGGACAAAGGCAGGGAAAGCGCCAATCGGCAGGCAAAGCAACGCGGCGGCAGTCGAGTCGAGCCCCTGCTGGAGCCCCCAAAAGAAGACGAGGGCGACCGAGCAGGGCGCCAGCATCCAGAGCAGCAGGCTGAGCAGAGCGCGGTTGTGGACGAACGGCGCCGCGTACGCGGGTAGGCCCGGGGGGAAGCGCGTCAACCGTGGTTCGCCGGGCACACTCGCCGCACGATAGCCGCGGCCTTCGGCCAACGAGAGAGCCGCATTGTAGTAATGGCTATCGTCGCCGCGCGCGCCAAGTTGAGGAAGCTCCCGCGCGGCGAACGCAAACCAAGCGGACGGGAGCAGGGCGATGAGCAGCAGCGCCCAAGGAAGCAAACGATACATGGAGGGAAGGACTAGAATACCAGTAACGATGCAGATCACTTTTCGCGGCGCTTGCCGCACGGTAACGGGTTCGAGCCACGAGATTCAGCACGCGGGAAAACGCATCTTATTAGACTGCGGATTGTTCCAAGGGAGGCGCTCCGAAGCCAACGAGAAGAACCGCTGGTTCGGGGTTTCGCCGAAGGAGGTGGACGCCGTCGTGCTCTCGCACGCCCACATCGACCACAGCGGCAAACTGCCAAAACTGGTGCAGGGTGGTTTTCGCGGACCGATCTATACAACCCCCGCGACCGTCGATCTGTGCAAGGCCATGCTGGCCGATTCGGCCTTCATTCAGGAAAAGGACGCCGAGTTTCTCAACCGGCGCACCTCGCGCAAGCGCCGCCTGCAACCGGACTGCCCGGACTGCGAAGTGGAGCCGCTGTACACGATGGTGGACGCCACGGCCACGTTTCCCTTGTTCCGTTCCACTGGCTTGAACGAGCGGACCGGCGTAGTGGGCGACTTGCATTACACCGCCTACGAAGCCGGACATATGCTCGGTTCGTCCTTCGTGTTGGTTGAAGGCGGATCAACTCGGCTGCTGTTCTCGGGCGATATCGGCCGGAAGAATTTGCCGATCATCCGCGATCCCGCACCGCCGCCGCCCGCCGAGTACCTCATCATGGAGAGCACCTATGGGGACCGGTTGCATCAACCGATGGAACACGCACAGTTCAAGCTCGCCGAAATCATCAACCGGACAGCGCAGCGTGGCGGCAAAATCATCGCGCCGGCGTTCGCCGTTGGGCGGACGCAGCAGTTGGTAATGATGATCAATCAACTCATGCGGGAACGCAAGATCCCGGAACTGCCCATCTTCGTCGACAGCCCCCTGGCCGTGAACGTCACGGACGTCTTCCGGGCGCACACCGAATGCTACGACGCCGAGACGGCGAAGTTCATGGCCGACCACGACGACCCGTTCGGATTCCACCGGCTGCGGTATATCCGCGACGTTGAGGAATCGAAGGCGCTGAACTCGCTGCGGATGCCGTGTCTGATCCTGTCCGCCTCGGGAATGGCGGAAGCCGGCCGCGTGGTGCATCATCTTTCGAACAGCGTGGGCGATCCGCGGAACACCGTACTGATCACCGGCTTCCAGGCGGCCAATTCGCTGGGACGGAAGCTGCTGGACGGCCAGAAAGAGGTCAACATTCTCGGGGAACCGCACCGGGTACGGGCCGAGGTCTACAAGCTCAACGAGCTCAGCGGACACGCCGACCAGCGGGAGCTGCTCGAATGGATGGAGCCGATCGCCAAGGGCCTGAAACACGTCTTTCTGGTGCACGGCGAGCCGCTGCAGCAGGAGACGCTGGCGACGATGATCCGCAGCATGTACAACGTGCCCGTGACGATCCCCGAGACGGGTGACGTGTTCCCCTGTTAGTGATAGGATAAGCCGCAGCAATGTGGCGGCTTAGCCTCGGCATAGCATTGGCGGTGGCGTTAGGGGCGCAGGAAGATGCGGCGTCTCTGCTCGAGCAAAAGTGTCTGCACTGCCACGGTGGGATGCAACTGGGCAAGCTCGATCTCCGCACGCGGGAATCGGCCATGCGCGGAGGCGAACACGGAGCATCAATTGTCCCCGGTGCGGCGGCGACCAGTAAGTTGATCCGGATGGTCAGCGGCCTCGATACGCCGCGGATGCCGCTCGGCGGGACATTGGCCGCCGGCGAAATCGAAGTGCTGCGGCAATGGATTACCGCCGGAGCGAAGTATCCAGACCGAACGCTGGTCGCCCAGCAGAAATCGGGCTTTACGCCGGAGCCGCCTTTGCGCGAAGGAGACCGGAAATGGTGGGCCTTTCAGCCGGTGCGGACCGTCGGCGGCACCATCGACACACTACTGAACGAACCCATGGCGAAGGCGAGCGTAAAGCCCGCGCCGCGGGCGGGACGGGCGACGTTGGTCCGGCGAGCGTATCTCGATCTGGAGCAACGACCCGCAGGCCTGGCCGAAACTCATCGACCACCTGCTCGCGTCGCCGCACTACGGAGAGCGTTGGGGCCGCCATTGGCTCGACGTCGCGCGGTACGCCGATTCAAACGGCTACGAGCACGATTTCGACCGGCCCAACGCCTGGCGGTACCGGGACTATGTCATCCGGGCCTTCAATGAAGACAAACCCTATAACGTATTTCTGACCGAGCAGTTGGCCGGCGATGAGATCGAATCGCCGACCTACAACTCGTTGACGGCAACGGGCTTTTTGCGGAGCTACGCCAAAGTAGGCTATCGCGAGAAGGACAACCCGGAGTTTCGGTTTGAGTATCTCGACGACATGATCGCCACCGTTGGCCGCGGCGTGATGGGCCTGACCGTGCAGTGCGCCCGCTGCCACGACCATAAGTTCGACCCGATTTCGCAGAAGGATTACTACCGGATGCAGGCGTCCCTCTTCGGCTATGTCGAGGTGGACCATCCATTGGCCCCGCCCGCTGAAGCGAAAGCCTGGCGCGAAGGCAACGCCCGTGTCGATGCCGCAATCGCCGCGCTGCGGGACCGGCTGCGCGAGATCGAAGCGCCCTACGCCGCCAGGATTCTGCCCGGCAAGTACAAGCGATTCCCCGCTAACGTCCAGGAGGCCATCGCGATCCCGGAGAAGAAGCGGACGCCGGGGCAGGTGCTGCTGGCGAATCAGGTGATCCGGACCACGCGCGCCACCCCAGCCGAGATTGACCGCATCTGTTCGCCGGAAGACCTCACGACGCGGCGGCAGATCCAACGGGAGATGGCCTCGCTCGAGAAGCAGCGGCCCTCCGCGCCGGCCTTGGCTATGGGCGTGACCGACGGGGACTATCGGTTCACCCCGGACGGCGCCGGCGATGAGCCCGCTCCCGGAAAAGGGATTAAGGCCGAAGCCATCGCGGGTTCCTTTCTGCATGAGGGTCCGGGGCGCTATATAGCACCGCCGTCGTTTCTCCTCGTCCGCGGCGATATGCACGCCAAGGCCGAACCGATGAAGCCGGGCTTTCCGCGTGTTGTCGACTGGGGCGGAGTGTCCCCCGAACTGGAGACGGCCAGCGGGAAGACCGCCGGACGCCGGCTGGCGCTGGCCAAATGGCTGACCGCGCCGGAGCATCCGCTGACCGCGCGCGTGATGGCGAACCGGATCTGGCATCATCACTTTGGCCGCGGCGTGGTGGCTTCGCTCGACAACTTCGGCAAAATGGGCGACCGGCCATCGAATCCGGCCCTGCTCGACTATCTGGCCGCCGAGTTCCAGGCCAAGGGCTGGAGCATCAAGGCGATGCACCGGCTGATCATGACGAGCGAGGCGTATCAACGCGAATCCGCCGACGAAAGCGGCTCCTCGGTAGACCCCGCCAACCGGCTGCTGTGGCGGTTTCCGATGCGGCGTCTCGAAGCCGAGATTGTGCGCGACCAAGTGCTGGCCGTAAGCGGCGCGTTGAACCGGACGAGCGGCGGCCCCGCGGTGTTTCCACCGCTGCCCGAGGAGCTGCTCGCATCGAGCAACAAGGGCATCTGGAAGCGGCAGCCGGACGGACCGGAGACCTGGCGGCGCAGCGTCTACGTCTACCGGAAACGCGGACTTCCCTTCCCCATGTTCGAGACCTTCGACCTGCCCGACCAGAATATCGCGTGCGGGGCGCGGAACGTGTCGACGGTGCCGACGCAGGCCCTGTTTCTGATGAACGATCCGTTTCTGGTGCGGCAATCGGTGCTGTTCGCGAACCGGATTAATGAAGCGGGCGGCGATGCCGTGGCGACCGCCTTCCGGCTTGCCCTGGCCCGGGAGCCAAGGGCGGAGGAGCGCGCGGCCGTGGCCGGGTTAACGGTGGAAGCGCTCGCGCAAGTGGTTTTGAATTTGAACGAGTTCCTGTATCTGCGGTGACCATGATGAACCGGCGGAAATTCTTGCTCGAAGCGGGCGGCGGCATGGGCGCCTTGGCGTTCACCTCGCTCGAGGCGGCTACGCACCATGCGCCGAAGGCCAAGCGCGTCATCTCGCTCTTCATGAGCGGCGGGGTGAGCCACATGGACACGTTTGACCCGAAACCGGCCCTGGCGCGCTACGCTGGGCAACCGCTCTCCGGCAAGGGCGACGTGGTCGTGCGGCAAGGGCATCCGGGGCCGTTGATGCCGTCGCCGTTCGCGTTCCGGCGCCACGGACAGAGCGGGCTCGAAGTCAGCGAGCTGTTCCCCAAGATCGGCGCGTTATGCGACGAGTATGCGCTCATCCGGAGCGCGTTTTCAAAATCGAACGATCACGTGCAGGCCCACTACGCGTTGTCGAGCGGACAGATCCGCATGGGTTTCCCTTCCCTGG
This sequence comes from Acidobacteria bacterium Ga0077553, assembly GCA_001464575.1. GTDB lineage: Bacteria > Acidobacteriota > Terriglobia > Bryobacterales > Bryobacteraceae. Next base: position 38,107 of record LNFE01000153.1, read on the forward strand.
GAGCTTGGGTCTCCTACGGGCTGGGTTCGGTGAACCGGGACCTGCCGGGCTATGTTGTCCTCTACGACCAACGCGGAGGACCGTTTGGCGGGCCGGCCAATTGGACCTCCGGCTTCATGCCGGCGGCGTATCAAGGCACGGTGTTCCGCTCAGCCGGCGAACCGATTCTGGACTTAAAGCCACCGGCCGGAATGTCCGGCGAGGAGCAGCGGAAGCGTCTGGAGGCGTTGCGGAAACTGAACGCCCTGGACGCGTCGCGGACTCCCTCCAACACGGAACTGGCCGCGCGCCTCGAAAGCTACGAGTTGGCGTACCGGATGCAAAGCGCGGCGCCGGAGGCGGTGGACCTGGCAAGCGAATCGGCGGCCACGAAGGAGCTGTACGGCTTGGACGAAGCGCATACCGAGCCGTTCGGGCGGCAGTGTCTGATGGCCCGGCGCCTGGTCGAGCGCGGCGTGCGCTTCGTGCAGATGTACCATGGCGGCTTGGGCATTCAGAACCTCGATACGTGGGACGCGCACGAAGACGTGAAGACCAATCACACGCGCCACGCGGCGGCGACCGATACGCCCATCGCCGGGCTGTTGACCGACTTGAAGGCCCGCGGCCTGCTGGCGGACACGCTCGTGATCTGGCACGGGGAATTTGGCCGGATGCCGATTTCGCAGCGGGGCCTCGGCCGGGATCATAATCCCGGCGCGATGTCGATCTGGATGGCCGGCGCCGGCATTCGCGGGGGACAGGTGATCGGGAGTTCCGACGAGTTCGGCTACAAGGCCGAGGAGCAGCCCGTGAGCGTTCACGATTTCCATGCGACCATTCTTCACTTGCTGGGACTTGACCACACGAAGCTGACCTACCGGTTCAACGGCCGTGAGATGCGGCTGACCGACGTCTACGGCACCCCGGTGCCCCAACTGGTATGAGCCGCGCCTGGGCCCTGGTGGGGCTGCTGTGGATCGCCTTCTGTTTGAACTACGTGGACCGGCAAGTGGCCTTCTCCATCTTTCCGGCGCTACGGCAGGAAATGGGCTTTACGGCGACAGAACTGGGTTGGGTGGGCACCGTGTTTCTCTGGAGCTATTCGCTTGCGCTGCCTCTGGCCGGCAGACTGGCGGACCGGACCGATAAGCGGCGACTGATTGCGGCCAGCATGCTGCTCTGGAGCGTGTGCATTTGGGGTTCAGCCTCGGCGAGCGGCGTGGGTTCGTTTTTGTTCTGGCGGGGCATGATGGGCGTGACGGAGGCGATGTACTTCCCGGCGGCCGCGGGCTTCATCGCCAGCCTGCACACCGGTGCAACGCGGAGCCGGGCGCTGGGTCTGCACCAAAGCGCACAGCTCTTCGGCGGGGCCATCGGCGGTTGGTACGGAGGCTGGAGCGCCGACGGGCCGGGCTGGCGGACCGGCTTTACGACGTTAGCCGTAGCGGGGATTGTTTATGCCTTCGTACTTGGGTTCGTTTTGCCAAAGACGGAGCGGACCGACCGGGAAGCCGGAAGCGCGGGGACGATGTGGACCCCGGCGTTCTGCTGGCTGGTGGCCGCCTTCTTCGGCTACTGCGGCGTGCTGTGGATGCTGTACGCCTGGCTGCCGAGCCACTTGGGCGAACGCTTCGGCCTCTCGATGACCGAAGCCGGCTGGCGGGGCACCGTGTTCCTGCAGGGGAGTTCGTTCGCGGGCATTCTGATTGGCGGCTTCTGGGGAGACCGCACTGGACGGCGGCTGGAGTTGGCGGCGCTGGGGATGCTGCTGAGCCCGGTGTTCGGGTACTTCGTCTTTGCGGCCCCGGCGATCGAAGGGAGCATCGCGGCGGCGATCGGCTTCGGCCTGGGAGCCGGACTGGTGATGTCGAACCTGTTCGCCGCGGCGTTCGCGCTGGTGGGCCCGGGGCGGCATGGGTGGGCGGCCGGGCTACTCAACATGGCCGGCGGGATCTCGGGCGGCGTAGGAATGCTTCTAGCCGGCTACTCGAAAGACAGTGCCGGCTACGTAGGCCTGCTGACCCTGGTCGCCGCGGCGGGGCTGCTTATTCAGGCTCGACGGCTACCAGGTGTTGCCGCGCCTTCACATTCATAAAGGTCTGGCGCTTGCCGCTGGGCCATTCGATGTCGACCTTAGCGACCGTGGCTTCCTTGCCAAGGCCGAAGGTCAGCGCCAGATCCGACTGGCTGCAATAACTGGCGCCGCTCGTAACGGTTTGCCACTGCTTGCCAATACGGACCACTGCGCCAAGCGCGCTACGGTTGCTCTTGCGGCCCTGCAGGCGCACAGAAAGGTAGTTGTTCGCGTTACCGCCTTCGTTCTTGAGTAGCACGGCGGGACCGTGATTGTTGGTGATGATCACGTCCAAGTCGCCGTCCCGATCATAATCGGCGTAGGCCGCGCCGCGAGCGACGTAGGGGGTGACGAGACCCGCAGATTTCGTCGCGTCAGTAAACTTCCCGTTGGCTTCGTTTCGAAATAAGAGGGGGGCCTGGCGAAACTGGATCTTCGGTTGCACCCGGCCGATCTCCTCGTCGATGTGGCCGTTGGCGGCGAACAGGTCGGGGCGGCCGTCGAGATCGTAGTCGAAAAAGAAGAGGCCAAACGTGAGGCTGAGCAGGCTGGAGCGGCCGATGGTCGACCGCGGGGCTTCATCGACGAACAGGCCGTTGCCTTCGTTGTGATAGAGGCCGAGCATTTGGTTCGAAAAGTTGCCGACTGCGAGACTGGCTCGGCCGGACTCATCGTAGTCGCGCGCGGAGACGCCCATGGCCCCGCGGGCGACGCCGTCTTCCGAAAACGCGACGCCGGCGGAGACGGCGATATCGGTGAAGGTTCCGTTCTTGTTATTGCGGTAGAGGCGATTGGGCTGGGTATCGTTGGCGAGGAAGACATCAGGCCAGCCGTCGTTGTTCACGTCAAAGACCGCGATGCCGAGGGCCTTCGAATTGGGGTCGGCAATGCCGGCTTTGGCTGAAGTCTCTTCGAACGTGCCATTGCCGCGATTGCGGTAAAGCTTCGGCGGAACGCCCTTGTACGACTCGGGAGTGCAGTAAGACTTCGTATTGCCATCCATCGAACAGAACAGGTCGCCCTTGGCGGTCCACTGGACGTAGTTGGCCACCAGGATATCGGCGTGGCCGTCCTTGTCGTAGTCGAGGAAGGCGACCGAGGTGCCAAAGTTGGCGTTATTGATGCCGGCGGCCTTGGAGACGTCCTTGAACTTGAAGTTGCCTTCGTTGTGGAAAAGGCGATCTCCTTCGAGGGCGGTCACATAGAGGTCTTCGCGGCCGTCGTTGTCATAGTCGGCGGCGGCAACTCCGAGGCCGAAGAGTTCAACGGCAAGGCCGCTGGTGGCCGTCACATCGGTGAACGTACCGTTCTTGTTGTTGCGATAGAGGGCGCTGAGCGAGCGGCGGCCCTTGGGCGTCCAGTCCTTCGAGTTGACGAGAAACAGATCGGGGTAGCCGTCGCCGTCGGCGTCGAACCAGACGGCGCCGGCGCCCATCGTTTCAGGGAGCCAGCGTTTGCCCGCTCGGCCGCTGTTGTGCACGAAATTGAGGCCGGCTGCCTTGGTCACTTCGAGGAAGCGGACGGGGCTGGGCTGCGCGCTGAGGAGGGTCGTGACGATGCACGTGACGGGGAGTAGTCGACGGAGCATGGGGTAAAGGGATGGACTCGTGTTCGTGGATCATCTGGCGCTCGTTATTGTCTTCGGCGCTCTGTTGACGGTGCTTCTGCGTAATGGCCTGCGACGATTCGTCGGCCTTGAAACGGCGGAATAGCTTCTCTTCGCGATCGGCTTTGGCCGTGTCGCCGAGCCCGCGGTAGGCGAGCATCAGCGTGTAGTGGGCTTGGACATCTTCGGGGTCAATGGCGAGCACCTTTTCGAGCGCGGCCACCGACTGCGGGTATTTCCGTTGCAGGAACAGCAGGCGGCCGATCTGATTCTGGGCCACGCGGTCCCGCGGGTACTTGTCCACGACTTTGGCGAGGCTGGCGAGGGCGTCGTCGAAGTTGCCGTCGGCCTTTTGAACAAGGGCTTGGAAAAAGTGGACGCGGGCCAGGGAGGGGTCGATGTCGAGCGCCTTGGCGAGGTAGGGCTTCGCGGCATCGGTTTCGCCTTCCTGAATCAGGGCACGGGCCACGTTCAGCCAGCCATCGGCGTAGGTTGGTTCGGCTTCGGTGACCTTCTTGAAGGCGTATTCAGCGCCCTTCAGATCGCCTTGCAGCAGGAGGCCAATGCCCCAGTCGTTCCAGCGTTCGCGGGCCGCGCGGCTGGGGACGGACTTCCATTGCGTCGAGTTGGGGCCGATGGGGAGTTCAACGCGGGACGCGGCGAGGGTGACAATCGGCAGCACCGGAATTTCGCCCTTGATTTGGCCCGAAACATTCTTGGGAATATTTGCCTTATCGAACGAGTACTCGCGGCTGTCGTGGTGGACGCTGGCTTGGCCCGATTCGGCTTTTCCGGCGTAGGCATACTGGTTGTAGTAGTGCGAGAACTTGCGGTAGTTCAACTTGGCCGTAAACGTCAGGGGCCCCTTGGCTTTCTCGGGGATCTTGACGCGGTAGTGGACCGTGTCAGCAGCGCCCGGCGGAATCGCGCGAACGTAGAAGGCGCTGCGGGCCTGCCAGGCGTTGCGCTTGTTGATGGGGTTGCCTTCACCGTCGAGGAGGAAGGAGCGGTAAAAATGCGCGCCGGGTTCAACGGCGCCGTCCTCTTCGAGGGAACCGGACCAAAAGACGGTTTGGCCGGTGGCGTCCTTGCCTTCGAGCTCCAGCCAGATATCAAAGGAGTCGATGGTGCCGCCGGGGAAGAAGTGGCCGATCTTGCGCGTGCGGACTACGACATCGAGGCGGATGGTCTGGCCCGGTTGAAACGAGGCGCCCGACTCGTTGAGCGGCGCGGCGAGGTCGCCGACTTCGCGGATCATGGTGGCGCCTCCGGATTCAGCCTCTTCCCCAACCACGTTGAGCGAGGCCAGCATCGGCGCTTCGCCCGAACGCCGCTGCATCTGCAGGGCGCCGTCGTCCTTGATGGGCGACGCGGCGAAGATGTCGACGGAGATGAAGCCGGAGGTGAGGAAGTTCTTGGTCACCTCCAGTTGCTCTTGGTCCTTGTTGACGTGCGCGACGGCCATGTTGGCGCCCGGGAAGCGGTGGTTATGAATTTTGCCGTCCTTGTTGCCGGGGTCCTTCGAATCGACGAGGGGCATGTGGCAGTCGGTGCACGTGGAGGTCTTGGGCGGGTAGTAGAAGCTGCGCGCGCCCTGGCCCGAGACGCCTGAGGCTTGCCAGTTGTCGTAGTCGTTAAAGCCGCGAATCCAGCGGTAGTTGTTCACCGGAACATCGAGGTGGACCTTATGGCAGGCCGAGCAGAATTCGGCCGAGTCCTGCTTCATGAATGGCTTGATGAAGGTGCGGCGATGGGGCTCGGGGTCGAGGTAGGTGAGGAAGTTATCGAAGGCGCGGATGTAGCGGTTCCGGCTCGAAGCCAGTTCGTGCAGCGGAGGATACTCGATGGTGAAGCCGCCGTTGCCCATCGAGCCCTCGACCGCCGTGATCGAGTGGCAGGAGACGCAGCCGAGGCCGTTCTGCGCTTCGGGGGTGTCGATTTGATCCTTGATCGGCTTTTCGAAACGACCGTTGAAGAAGACGGCGTGGTCATGGCAACTGGCGCACCACTTGCTGCCCTGCGTACCGCTCAGCTCCTGCATCTGCTCAATGGACTTGCGGTAGTACTGATTGTTGAAGCTGGCGAAGTGGTGGACGGAACTGTCCCACTGCTTGTAGGCGTCGACGTGGCACTCGCCGCAGAGCTTCGAGTCCATGAAGAAGTCAGAAGGGATGGTGCCGCCGACGTTGGTCTTGGCCGAGCTGGGCCAGAAGGGGCTCTTTGGGCCACCGCCTTCCTCTTCCATTGAGGCCGGGACGACCTTGGGATTGAGAATACGCTGAGCCGGTTGGGGAGCGAGCGGTGAGAGCAGCAGGGCAAAGGCGGGGACGGCGGCGTACTTCAGCAGGTGCTGGCGGAAATGATACAGCGCCCACAGGGCGGCGACCGCGCCAAGGGCCATGTGGGCCCACAGCAGCCGGTTGTTCTCCGTAACGGCGCCCGCGTAAGTGAGCCACGCGCCGGTGGCGAAGACGGCCACGGCGAACAGTTGCAGCGGCCGCGGAAGGAAGCGGAAGGCGATGAAGAAGACAGCGCCGCCGAGCCCCAGATGCAGCAGGACATTCGCCATGTAGAAAATCGTCGGCGATGCGAAGGCCGCGATGTAGGCGGTATTGGCCAGGAGCGCGACGAACAGAATGGCGCTGAGTTTCTTCATCGGGAGCTAGTGAGGGGCCGGAGCAACCGGAGGGCCGGCCGCGTGTTGTATTCGCGGGTCCATCCGGTATCGGGTCCAACTTCGCCGTATTGTTTCATGGAGCGGAATGGCAGGGGAATAGTAGATTTCGAGTACGCGGTGTTGGCGTCCTGGTCCTTCGCCCAGCCCTGAACTTTGAGCAGGAAATCGCGGCGGAAGCCGACTGGTGGCGGGGGCAGCGCCGGGAACCGCAGACGGAGCTCATCGCCCGAGCCCATCAGGACCAGGCGGTCGTCGGCTTGGTTCAGCAGAGCAGCGACCGGGCCGTAGCGGGTATAGAGGCCGGGCGTCGGATTCCACATCGACGTGGCACGGACCGGTTCATAAGCGAAGCGTTCGGGCTGCAGGCGCTGCGGATGGACCGTCACCGGGGAGAAGCCGCGGAACTGCAGTTCGGCGGTGGCGGTGAGTTCATGCTGGCGGACGGTGGGCGCTTCGGTCTGCTCGCTCAGGAAGATCTCGTCCCAATAAAGAGCGAGGCCGGAGACGATGCGGACCTCGCGGCTGGCGGAGAGCCACTTATCCGTCAGATCCACCACGATCGTCTTGGGTTTGCCCGCGGGCATGCCCATGTCTTCGATCACGGTTTGCCAGCGGCCTTGTGCGTTCTTCACCTGAAGCTGCGGCATCAGAAGCTGATCCGGAGCCGACTGCGCCGCGCGGAGGAAGGTACTGCCGTCAGCCCAATCGACCCAGCCGGAGAGCACGAGAATCGCGCGGCCATTGGCCGCGACCGGTCCGAAATCGAGATCGACGTGGGAGCGTTCGGCTAAGCCGTCGATCGTACGGCGGAAACCGTCGACGTATTGCGCATCCCGCGCCAGAAGGCGAGGAAGCACATCGCGGCCGCCGTGGTCGCGGGCCGTGCGGGGACGGATGGCCTTTTCCACGCCGAAGAGGCGGAACTCGGGGAACGGCGGCGACTTGAACTTGTCGTTGGTATACAGGTCGACCTTCGCGGGGTGGTCGACGGCGATGAGCTTGATCTCGTCGAGGTAAGCAACCTCGGCGAGCTCCTCGGTGAGGCGAACTTCGTAGTGGTCGTCCCGGGGAACAAGCGAGGAGCTCGGGATCTGGATGTACTCGTCCTGATCGGCTGGGAAGAAGGTGCCATCGCCGGAGGAAGCGCCGAGAGGGGCAACGCCAAGAACGTCGGTGATGTACTCAAACTCACGGCCGTTCCACGTCCAGACCATCGGACAGGAGCCGGAGAGACGCTGTGCCTCCTTAAACTCGTGGGCCTTATTGGCGGCGATGCGGGTCTCGTTCTGGATCAGGCCGTTGGCCCACGTGATGCGGATGGCGTCCGCCTCTTTGTACTGGCGGAGGTTGAACGTGATCGGCGTACCGTCATAGAGGCGCTTCTGATAGAGGCCCCCAGCCTTGACCTCCACTTCGGAGCCGGGAGCGTGGGGCAGGTTCTTCACTCCGGTGAGCTTGATGCGGAGCCAGTTAGCTTGGGCGGGCGTCCGGTTCAGCGCGCGGACGGCTCCGTTGGCCGTGAGCAAAAGGAGGTCCATTTTGCCGTCGCTATCGAAGTCAGCCGCCGTGGCGGCGGTGACGCCGGCGGGCCAGTTGGCTGGAGTGACCAAGGCGCCCCAGCGGTAATTGCCTTCGTTGCGGCGGATACCCTGAGAGGTGACGAGATCGAGCATGCCGCGACCTTCGAGGTCAACGGCGGTGAGGCCGCCGGGGCCGTCAACGGGCGTGAACTTGCCCTCTTTGTTCCTTAGAATGCCCCCGGGGTGGAGCAGATCCATTTCGGCGCGGTTCGCCAGATCAAAGGCCTGCGGCAGGCCGATGGGCGGCAGCGGCTCCGCTTCGTAGCGTCCGGCGAGTTGATCGCGATAGAGCACCGCACCCTTGTTGGGATGGATCAGCACGAGATCCATACCCTTTGTCTCGAAGACGGCGCGGAATGTCATGCCGCCGATGGCAGCGGGTTCGGCGAAGGGAAAGTCCGCCGTGCGATCCACCTTGCCCGCCTCGCCCTGGTTGCGGAGAAGTTTCGTTTGCGGACCGAGGACGAACTCATCGAGATCGTAGTCGTGGTCGTAGTCGAGGAGGATGGTGCTCGACGCGGCCGGGGCCGCTGCTTTCTCGAAGACGAACTGCACGGGCACGGGCGCCGGGGAGGCTGGGACGGGCTCGGCGTCATCAAGGATTTCTGAGTAGAAGTTCCACTCCATGTCTTCTGGAATCGCCGAACCTTCCTGCTCCCTTTTGATCCTTTGGAAGGCGGCTAACTCCGCCGCGGCCTCGTCTTTGCGGCCGGCTTGGCGATGGAGGTTGAACAGTTGAAAGTGAGGGGCGAAGATGTTGGAGTCAAGCTCAGCGGCACGCCGAAACGAAGCCATTGCCGCATCGGTCTGACCGCTCTGCTTTTGCAGCACGCCGAGGTTGTAGTGGCCACCGGCGTTGAGGGGCACCAGCTTGACGAACTGCTCCATCTGCGCCAGCGCCTTGTCCGTCTCGCCCAGGCGTTTCCACTGGATTCCCAGGTTGTACCAGGTGTGCGGGAGGGCCGGGGCCTGTTTCTGCACCTTGGCAAGCTCCGCCATGGCCCGCTCCGTTTCCCCGGTGCGAAGGAGAGACAGAGCAAAATTCAGCCGTTCGCGGGGCGAGGCCGGGGCGAGTGCCAGCGCTTTCTGAAATTCCCCGACCGCTTCCTTTCCGGTCGTGGGGTTTTCGTAGAAGGCCTTGCCGAGGTTGCGGAGCGTCGCGAGACGCTCCGCAACCGGGGCGGCAGGGGTTTGAGCCAGCAATGCGGCGATCAGAAAAACGAGGCTGAGGTAGCGCATCACTGACTATCGTACCTATCGAACTGCGAGCGACGTGACGTTGGCGGTAGCCGCCCCGACACGCAGCATGACGTTGGCTTGGCCGGGCGTGAGCCCGGTGGGGATGTTAGCCAGCACGATGTAGATGCCCGGGAAACCAGGAATCGTCGTCGTGCCAAGCACCGTGGCGTCACGGCCACCAATGGTGAGAGAGGCAGCCGCGGCAACGATGTTGGCCGAATCCGGGATCTGCCCCGTTGCCAAAGCCGGCATGGTCTGGCCGAGGCCGGTGGTCACGAAAGCGATGGTCTCCCCTGCCCGCGCCGCGCTTTCAGGCCGGACGATGGAGAAGTCGGCCACGCGGACGGCAAACGCGCCAACCGTATCGAAGAACATCGCGGGAGCGATGGGCGCCACGGTGACCTGGAAGCGGTTCGAGGCGCCGTTCGAGGAGGTCACAACGACATCATGATTCCCAGCCGGGGCTTCAAACGGAACCTGACCGACGATGTAACCGGAAGGGTTGTTGCGGGGCTCGAAACCCAGGGTGATGATCGGCACCGGAATGCCGCCCATCGTGATGGAAGTGCCGTTGGCCGCCGTGGGAAGCTGGAAGCCGACGAGACCGCTGAGGTTGGTGGAGACCTTGGCGAGGTCCTCGCCAAAGATAGTGAACTGTCCGCCCTGCGCGAGGGTCCGGACACGGGTATCGCTGACGGCACTGATGATGTCCACAATGCGGGGCATGCGAGTATTCGCGGGAGCCAGTTGGGCACGCACGGCGCCACCGGCGTTCACGGTGGTGTGGAGGTTGAGGTAGTGGTTTTCCGGATTGCGGAGGACCGAATTGAGCGACGTGAGCGGCTGGCCGCCAATGACGTTGATGGGCCGCCAGATGTTGCCGAAGCCGGTGGCCGAGACGACGCTGCGTTCCCCGGCGGCGATACCGCTGTTGATCGTCACGGGGCCGTTGACGCCGGCGGCGGCGTCGTGAATGTGGAGGCCAGTGAAGGTGGTCGCCTCGGGGAACCGATGATTCACGTCGAAGATAAACCGGGCGGCGGTAACGTTACCGGTCCGATCGCGCAGGGCGTAAATCAGCGCATTGCCCATGGCGGAGGCGTTCAGGCCGGCGATGGGCGGCACTTCGTTGGCGGGAGACATCATCGTCCGGAACGAAATCGGTTCCGTATCGAAAAGCTGGGAGCGGATGAGGCCGCCGGGGTTCACGCTGGTGTGCAGGTTGACATAGTAGTCGCCCGGAGAGTCGAAGAGACCTTCCAACGTCGAGACTTGGGTGGCGACCGCAGTGTTCACCTCGACCGGATAGATCAAACTTCCCATGCCGTTGGCGGGAGCGGTAACCGAGGCCGCGCCGGTGATGCCGGTATTGATGATGACTGGGCCGTTGACGCCCGCGGCGCCGGAGTGGATGTGGAGGCCCGTGATGGTGCTGTCACCGGGGATGGTGTAGTTCACGTCGAACGTCACCACGCCAGCGGCCAGCCGGCCGTTGTCATAGGCACGCACCGCTTCAATGGCGCCGACGCCAGAAGCGGTGACGTTGGTGATGGCCGGGACTTCGTTGGCCGGGGACATGAGGCCGAGCAAAGTCGTGCTTTCGGCGCGCATCACTTGGCCGCGAATCACGCCGCCCGGGTTGACGGTGGAGTGCAGGTTGACATAGTAACCGGCCGGATTCTCAAACATGCCGCGCAGCGTGGCCAGGCCCGCGGTGTTGTCCGGGGTGACCTGCGCTTGGCGCGAGAGGATGCCGCGAAATGGAGCGGCGATGGTGACGGAGTTGGCTCCGGCGGCGATGCCGGTGTTGACGGTCACCGGTCCGTTGACGCCGGCGGCGCCGGAGTGGATATGCAGCCCGGTAAAGGTGGTTTCGCCGGGGAACGTGTAGAGAATCACGAAGTCCACAGAGCCAGACACAATCTGGTTCTGAGCGTCCCTCATGACATGGGCATACAGGAGGGCGGTGCCGCGCGCGTCAGTACTGACGGGGGGCACCTCATTGGCTGGGGAGAGAGAAGCAAGGAACGTGACGGTCTCGGAACGTTGCGCGAAGGCAGACGCGACGAGCGCAAAAAGAGCAGCTATAGTTTTTTTCATGGAATACCCTGGATACCCAGACAATATCCCACTTGATGCTCGTTAACAGCAGGGTGCGCCAAGAATTAACAAGTTAGGAACGGGTGCGGGCCACCGCCTCATTCCAACCGGACCACAGGGCGTCCCGCTGCGAGGCAGGCATGGCGGGTTCGAAAACCCGGTCGGCTTTCCAGAACGATTCGACCTCCGGCAACGAACCCCAATAGCCGACGGCCAACCCCGCGAGGTAGGCGGCGCCAAGGGCGGTGGTCTCGTTGTCCTGCGGGCGCACCACGGGACACCCGAGCATGTCGGCCTGAAACTGCATCAGGAAGTTGTTTTGCGCCGCGCCGCCGTCGACGCGGAGTTCGGTGAGCGGAGCGCCGGAGTCGGCCTCCATGGCCTGCACGAGTTCGCGCGTTTGATAGGCCATGCTTTCGAGGGTGGCGCGCACGAGTTCGGCGCGGCCGGTGGCGAGTGTCATGCCGGTAAGGCTGGCGCGGGCGGCGGCGTCCCAATGGGGTGCGCCGAGGCCGACGAAGGCCGGCACGAGATAGACGCCGCCGGTGTGCGGGACGGAAAGTGCGATCTGCTCCGTCTCCGGGGCAGACTCGATGATACCGACCTTGTCCCGCAGCCACTGAACGGCCGCGCCAGCGATGAAGATGGACCCTTCGACCGCGAACTGCGCGCCAGAGCCGAGGTTGGCCGCTCGAGTGCCAAGCAACCGATGCGTGGATACGGGCATCTCCCCACCGGTATGCAGCAGCGCAAAGCAGCCGGTTCCATAGGTGTTCTTCGAAAGGCCTTTGCGAAAACAGGCCTGGCCAGCGAGGGCCGCCTGCTGATCTCCAGCGATGCCCGCGATGGGAATCTCCGCGCCGAGAACCGAGGCCGCCACCTGACCGCAGACCCCGCTCGATGGAACGATGCGGGGCAGCATGGTGCGCGGGATTCCGAAGAGGGCAAGCAGCTCGTCGTCCCATTCGCCGGTGGCAAGGTCCATCAGCATGGTGCGGGAGGCGTTGGTGGGATCGGTGACGTGCACGGCACCGGCCGTCAGATTCCAGATCAGCCACGTATCAATATTGCCGAACAACAGGTCACCGGCTTCGGCGCGGGCCCGGGCGCCGGGGGTATGGTCGAGGATCCACTCGACTTTAGAGCCGGAGAAGTAGGCGTCGATGACTAGGCCGGTCTTGGCCGTGATGCGGGCGCCGTCGGACGAATCGGCCAGGGCACGGCAACGGTCGGCCGTGCGCCGGCACTGCCAGACGATGGCGGGAGCAATCGGTGCGCCGGTATGGCGATCCCAGACGACCGTGGTTTCGCGCTGGTTGGTGATGCCGACGGCGGCGATTTCCTGCGGCTGCGCGTCAATTTCGGCCAGGGTGCGGCGCATGGCATCCAGTTGGGCCGTCCAGATCTGGGCGGCGTCCTGCTCTACCCAGCCGAGTTGGGGGTAGCGGCAGGGGATGGGAACGGTCGCCATGGCCAGGCGCCGGCCCTCCTGATTGTAGAGCGCCGCACGAGCGGACGTGGTTCCTTCGTCAAGGGAGAGAATATAACGCACCCGCCGATTATAATGGAGAGATATGTTCTTCAAGCGCGCAGCAAAAGTAGTGAGCACTTTCGCCAATAAGTTGGACGCCGCGAAAGCGCAAGGGTTTGCGAGTGAGAGCGTTGCCGGCGGCTATCTCGTCACCCGGAAGGGCTGCGCCGCCCTGGTGAAGGAGACGGCGGACGGCCAAGCCGAGATCGTCGAACACGGCATTCTGAGCGGCAAGCAGGTGGCGCGGCTGATGCACGGCGGCTATCAGATGTTTTTCCTTACGCCGGATGGGCACAAGCATCCCGCGTTGGCGGAACACCTGAAGGCGGTGCATGCGTTCAAGGAAGATCTGACCGAGGCGCTGGGAGCGACAAGCTTGTATAACCAGTCGTTGGGCAGCACCTGCGCCGGGCATGTTTATGACCGGGTGAAGGACCGCGACCACGGCGTGACGAAACGCCCTTGGGAGTAACGTAACTTTCCGGTGGTGACCGGCGAAGAGACAGTCCATGCGACTGTCTCTTTTGTTTTTAGTGGTGTCGGGTTTGTACGCGCAAGGCACCGAATTGGGCTTAACGCTCGGCAGGATTCTGCCGCGGCAACGGGGCGAGTTGGATTTGCAGGGTGGGTTGGCCTTGCAAGCGAACTATGGGAAGCGGGTGTGGACTGGGCAAGGGCTGGCCCTATTCGGCGAAGGACACCTGCTGGCTTCGCCTCTCCGGGAGGTGACGACGGCGAACCCGCGGGCGGCGCGGGACTTCGCCTCGCTCTATCTTATGCCGGGGCTGCGCTTGCAGTTCGGGCCAGAGCGGCGCTGGCGGCCGTTCGTGGCGGGTGGAGTGGGCTACGCGCAGTACCATTCGAGCGAACTGCTGCAGAACGGTGCGCCGAGTCCCGTTCGAGACCGTCAACATACGTGGGGTGGGAATTACGGGGGAGGAATGGACGTACAGGTGTTGCGGTGGTTAGCCGTACGGGGAGAGGTGCGGAACTTCGTGACGCCGTCGCCACGGTTGAACACCCCGCTGACCGGCACGCAACAGAACGTGGTGGTCAGCGGGGGATTCGTACTGCGGCTTACCAGATAAGCTTCAGGCCGAACTGCATCTGCCGGGGATCGTTAGCCTGCGTAGTAACGCGGCCAAAGTTGGCGCCAGCGGTGACGGTGGTGTTGGGACTACCGAAGCGCACCCGGTTGAGCGCGTTGAACGCTTCCGTGCGGAACTGCAGCTTCAACTTTTCAAGAATCTGGAACTGCTTGAACAGGGAGAAGTCCAGATTGTTGGTGTGGTGGTTGCGCAGGTCACCGATGAGCGGCGAGACGCTTCCAAGCGTGAAGGGCGCCGGTTGACTGAATACGCTCGTGTCGAACCAGCGGTCGAGGCGGTCATGAGCCCGGCCGCTCTGGGCCGCGCTTCTGCCGTTGTTGTTCGCCCGCATGGCCTGGGTAAAGATGCCCGCTGTGTTGTTGGCGCCGATACCCAGATTGCTGCCGGATTGGGCCGTCCAGATCCCATTGATTTGCCAGCCACCGGCAAGGGCGTCAGCGAGGCGGGACATGTTCGCACCGACCCGGCGGCCCCGGCCGAAGGGAAGCTCATAGACGCCGGAGAAAACGAGCCGCTGCGGAACATTAACGCTAGATACGGCGCGGCTATCCCGAATGTTGAAGCTGTCCTGATGGCTGGTGCCGTCATCCATCGCCTTCGCCCATACATAATTGCCTTCAAACACCAAGCCTTGGGCAAAGCGCTTGCTGAAGGTCACCTGCAGAGCGTTGTAGTCGGATGTAGCGCCCTGCGAGAAGATCGGGTAAATGCTGTTGAACTGAGGGAAGGGCCGAAGGAGCTGGGCCCGGGAGACCTGGCGGTTCGCGAGAATCCCCGCACCGCCGCGCCCAAAGAAGGGGTTGTCGACCAGCTGATTCAGCTGTGAGCCCAGGCTGAGGAAGCGCGGGTCGACCTGATTCAGAGAGAAGCCGCCTTCCCCGCCCCGGGAAAGCTGCCGGCCGCGATTCCCAACGAAGGCAGCTTCAAGCAAGACGGCGCCGGGCAGTTCGCGCTGCACGGTCAGGTTGTACTGGATCGTATAGGGAGTGTTAGTGTTGCTGAGGGGCGCATCGAGGTTGCTGCCGATGGCCGTCAGCGCGCCCTGCGAAGCGCCGGGCACGGGCTGGAAGCCACCGGGGAAGGGGTTACTGAGGCGATTCAATGGGGTAATGCCGTCAAGCGTGGCAACCCACGGAGTTTCGACGCGGAAGCCATATGGGCCGACGGTGCCTTGCGCCGATAGCGTGCTGGGGCCAAACAGCTGTGCGAAGGCCGCTCGGATGGCCGTCTTACTATCGACCTGGTACGCCAAACCAAGGCGCGGAGCCCAATTGTTCCAATCGCCGGTGTACTGACTGCGGTTGCCGCCGTCGACGCCAACGAAGCGAAGACCCCCGGTGAGACCGGGAACAGCGGAGGCGAGCGGCGAGGCCAGCGACGGATCAAACCAGCTCATGCGGTCGTACCGCTCGGTGCGCGGCGTATCGAAGTCGTAGCGCAGGCCGAGGTTCAGTGTCAGCTTGCGGGTGATGCGGAAGTCATCCTGGATATAGAAGGCGTTGTAGAAGCTTTGGGAAGCAACGTTCTTCCAGTTTTGGAAGATGTTGCCGCTGGTGCCGGTGCCGAGCAGGAAGGACGCAAAACCATAGCCGGCGGTGGCGCTGGCGGCGTTGGGATTGGGGCCCTGGGTCATGAGGTTGGTGAAGCCAAAAGTGCCAGCCGCGCGCGCTTCCCAAACGTTGATGCGGAGCATGCGGCCCTCATAGCCCATCTTGATGGAATGCTTGCCGGTAATCTTGCTCAGGCTGCCCGCGAGCCCATAGTTATTGAAGCCGCTCTGCCGATGGTCGCTGCCACCGAGCGAGGTCTGGCCAGCGACGTCGAAGCGGGGGAACATGTAGCGGTCGACCGCAGAGTCGATGTCGCGCGGCAGGCCGAGGCTCGAAGGGACGAAGCCCAGACCCTGGTTATCGAAGAGGAACCGGTTGCGCGCAAAGGAGGTCCGCAGGTTCAACAGCATCGAGGGCGAGAGGGTATTGGTGTAGTCCACGACGACATTACGGCCGAAATCGTTGTTGTTGACGCGGCCTTCGGCAATGCCCAGATCACCGGGGAAGAGCTGCGGCGGACCGTTGAAGGATCGGCGATAGGAGAAGCGGCCGAACAGGCGCTGCGTGTCGGAGAGATTATGGTCGATACGAACGTCAAAGTTGTTGGTGTCGATCTTGGCGGCGCCGTTGTTATAGAAGTTGTTGCGGAAGGTGCCGGGATCGCCCGGCTGGTTCGCCTGCGGGTAGAAGGCCATCGTCCGGACAGCGACGGGGTCAAAGCGGGAGGCCGGGATGATGTTGCCGGGAAAAACCGTGCGAATGGAGCCCGAACCGTTGGGGTTCGGCATCGTGGTTGCCGGATCGAAGATGTTGATGATGGAGGTGGCGTTAGCGCGGGTGTTGGAGAAGTTGCCGGCGCGTTCGAGCGCGGTGGGAACAGTGGTGAGC
>LNFE01000154.1 GCA_001464575.1 Acidobacteria bacterium Ga0077553
TTGATGATGGGACCGCTGACCATACCGCCGAACTGATTCCGCTTGAAGCTCGAAAGCGGGGTGCCGCGCGAGTTGGCGAAGAAATTGTTGGAGTCGAGCACGGAGTTGCGCAGAAACTCGTAAGCAGACCCGTGGAATTGGTTCGTTCCGGATTTGTACACGACATTCAGCACGGCAGTGATGCTGCGGCCAAACTCGGCGCTGAAGTTTTGCGCCTGCATCTTGAACTCGGCGACGGCGTCCACCGACGGGAAAACTGAAATTCCGGCAAAGCCATTGACGGTGGGGAAGGCGGCGCTGGATCCATCAACCAAGACGTCGAAGGTTCCGCCGCGGGCTCCGTTGACGGAGAAGCTGACTTGGTTGTGAGCGTTCCCGATGCCGCCGGTCACGCCCGGGGTCAGGTTGACGAGAGAGTAGACGTTGCGGGTGTTGAGGGGAAGTTCAAGAATTCGCTTGTTGTCGACCACCTTGCCGATGGAGGACGTGGTGGCCTCGACAACAGCAGCGTCGCCCTGCACGGAGATCGACTCGTTCACGCCGCCCACTTGCAGGACGACGTCAACGCGGCCCTGCTGCTGCACCCGCAGCACGATGCCGGACTGGGTGAAGGTTTTGAATCCAGCGGCAGTCACATTGACTTCGTAGGAACCCGGCTGCAGCAGCGGCGCGGTGTAGTTACCCGATTCATTCGTGACGATCTCGAAGCGGCCGGCGGTTCCCGTGTTGATCACGGCTACCTTCGCGCCAGAGACGACGGCGCCGCTGCTATCGGTTACGGTTCCAGTGATTGTACCGGTGGCCGTTTGGGCAGACAGGACCGAAGCAGCGGAAACGAGGCTGAACAAAAAAAGTGTAAATCGCATAGACTCCCAGATCTTACACTAACAAGGGAGGTTGACGATTCGATTACAAGCCGGCCTTCCTCCATAATTCATCCACTTTTCGTTTGATTTCCGGGGTCATTTCGATCACGTCGGGCCACCGCCGGGTGAAGCCTTCCTCGGGCCATTTCCGGGTGGCGTCGATCCCCATTTTCGACCCCCAATTGATCATCCGGCTGGCGTGATCGAGCGAGTCGATGGGACCAGTGACGAACTCAATGTCGCGTTGCGGATCAATGTTGTTCAGCGCCTTCCAAACGACCTCGCTGTAGTTGTGGATGTCCACCTCTTCATCGACAACCACGATGCATTTGGTGAACATCGCCTGCCCCAGGCCCCAGATCGCGTGCATCACCTTGCGGGCCTGCATGGGATACGACTTGCGGATGCGGACGAGCATGAGGTTGTGGAAGATTCCTTCGGCCGGCAGGCACATGTCCCGGATCTCGGGGATCTGCATCCGCATCAGCGGCAGAAACGTCCGTTCGATCGCCTTGCCCATGTAGTAGTCCTCCATGGGCGGCGGACCGACGATCGTGGTCGCGTAGATGGGATTCTTGCGATGGGTCAGACAGGTGACGTGGAAGACCGGGTATTCGTCTTCGAGCGAGTAGTAGCCGGTGTGATCGCCAAAGGGGCCCTCCGTGCGGCGCTCGCCCAGTTCGACATAGCCTTCGAGCACGTACTCGGCGTTAGCGGGCACATCGACATCCACGGTCAGACACTGCACCATTTCGACGGGTTTCTTCCGCAGGAACCCGGCGATCATCATCTCATCGAGGTCAGGCGGCAGGGGAAGAATGGCGGAATACATCACGGCCGGGTCGGCGCCGATCGCAACGGCGACGTCCATCTTTGTTTCGCCGGCTTTGAAGCGGCGGCGATAGTGCTCGGCGCCCTGCTTGTGCGCCTGCCAGTGCATGCCGGTGGTGCGGGCATCATAAACCTGCATGCGGTACATGCCGCAGTTGCGCTTGCCGGTCTCCGGATTCTTCGTGAACACCATCGGCAGGGTGATGTAGGGGCCGCCATCCTGCGGCCAGCAGGTGAGCACAGGAATCTGGCGGAGGTCGATCTGATCGCCCTTCAGCACCACCTCCTGGCAAGGGCCGGAGTTCACCTTCTTCGGAAAGAACGAACCCATCTCGGCCAACTTGGGCAGCATCGACAATTTGCCGAGGAGGCCCTGGGGCATCTGCATCTGCAGGTACTCGGAAATCCGGTCGGCAATGTCCTGGAACTGGTCGACCTGCAAGGCAATCTGCATGCGCTTGTCGCTGGCCAGGCTATTGATGAGCACGGGGACGTTGTAGCCCTTGGGCTTTTCAAAAAGCAGCGCTGGGCCGCCGGCTTTCACGGCGCGGTCGGCGAACTCGGTGATCTCGAGGTGGGGGTCGACTTCGAAGGGGATGCGCTTCAGTTCGCCGGCCTTTTCGAGGGCCGCGATAAATTCGCGCAAATCGCTATATGCCATATGATGAGTCCATGGTAAATCGGAACGCTCTGATCACTGGAGGCAGCCGCGGCATTGGCCGGGTTTGCGCATTGCGGCTGGCTAAGGCCGGCGCGCGGGTGATCGTCGCAGCAAGAAATGTAGAGAAGTGTGGAGAGGTGGCCGCCGAGATCCGGGCGGCGGGCGGCGAGGCTTTGGCATTGGCCGTCGATATGTCCTCTCGAGATTCGATTCAGGCGGCCTTCGCGCAGGCCGCAAAAGATTTTGGACCCATCGGGATTCTCGTGAACAACGCCGGCATTACCAAAGACGGCCTGGCGCTGCGGATGAAGCCGGAGGACTGGAACATCGTCCTGCAGACCAACCTCAGCGGGGCGTTTTTCGCGATGCAAGCGGTGATGCAAGGGATGATGAAAGAGCGGTGGGGCCGCATGATCAACATCGTCTCCGTGGTCGGCGAGATGGGCAACGCGGGACAGGCGAACTACGTCGCCTCGAAGGCCGGGCTGATTGGCCTGACCAAGTCTCTCGCGCGGGAGTTGGCGAGCCGGAATATCACCGTAAACGCGGTGGCGCCGGGCTTTATCGAAACCGACATGACCGCCGTGCTGACCGACGAGCAGAAGGCCGGCATGAAGGGCATCATCCCGCTGGGCCGTTTCGGCCAAGCGGACGACATCGCCGCGGCGGTTGAGTTCCTAGCCGGCGACGGGGCCAGCTACATTACGGGCCACGTGCTCGATGTGAACGGCGGCATGTACATGTAGCGGGGGGAGCAGGACATCGGCGAGAATTGGAGGATGTCAAACGCCTCTGACCAGCGCTTCCGCGTTGGCCTCGTGCAGATGTCCTGCTCGCTGTCGCCGGAAGAGAACTTAGAAAAAGCCGCCGGCAAAGTGCGGGAAGCTGCCGCACGCGGGGCGCAGATCATCTGCCTGCAGGAGTTATTCCGCTCGCAGTACTTCTGCCGCGAAGAGAAGGCGGACCTGTTTGATCTGGCCGAGCCCATTCCCGGTCCGGCAACGGATGTGATGGGCAAACTGGCCAAAGAGTTGGACGTGGTCATCATCAGCTCGCTGTTTGAAAAGCGGGCGCACGGCCTCTATCACAACACGGCCACGGTGCACGACGCGGGCGGCGAAATGCTGGGTATGTTCCGGAAAATGCACATTCCCGACGATCCGCTGTTCTACGAGAAGTTCTACTTCACACCCGGCGACCTGGGCTTCAAGAACTTCGACACGAAGTTTGCGCGCATCGGCGTGCTTGTGTGCTGGGACCAGTGGTACCCAGAGGCGGCTCGGTTGACAGCGCTGCAAGGGGCGAGCATTCTCTTCTACCCGACCGCCATCGGCTGGCATCCAGCGGAGAAGGAAGAGTACGGCCCGGCGCAGTTGGACGCCTGGAAGACTATCCAGCGGAGCCACGCCATCGCCAACGGCATCTACGTGGCCGCGGTGAACCGCATCGGCTTCGAGCAAGGGCCGAGCGATGCGGGGCTCGAGTTCTGGGGCCATTCGTTCCTGTCGGATCCGTTTGGGCGCGTGCTGACCGAGGCCTCCGATAACCAGGAGGAGATTCTCGTGCACGAGTGCGACCCAAAGCTGCAGGACGAAGTTCGGCGGAATTGGCCGTTCCTGCGGGATCGGCGCATCGACGCCTATGGCGGCCTCACGAAGAGGTTCTTGGACTAATGGCCGCTAACTGGAGAATGCCCGCGGAGTGGGCTCCGCACGAAGGTACCTGGATCGCCTGGCCGCATGAGAAGAGCGATTGGCCGGGGAAATTTGGGCCCATTCCGCACTTCTACGGAAAACTGATCGCGAAGCTGACTCGCTATGAAATGGTGCACCTGGTCTGCGCCGATGAACGCGCGGCCAAGGCCGCGGTGAAGGCGGCGCAACAGGAGCATGCCAACCTCGCGGCTCTGGACATTCATCTCGTGGCGACGGATCGAAGCTGGCTACGGGACACGGCGCCGATCTTCGTGAAATCGGACAGCGGCAAACTGAAGGTCACCGATTGGCACTTTAATGGCTGGGCGAAGTACGACAACTGGCAGAACGATGACGCGCTGCCAGAGTATGTCGCCACCAAGCTGGGACTGCCGCGCGTGGCGCCGGTAGCGAAGAAGCGGCCCGTGGTGCTGGAGGGCGGCTCGATCGACGTCAACGGCGCGGGCACCCTGCTGACGACCGAAGAATGTTTGCTGAGCCCCATTCAAGCGCGCAATCCGCATTTGACGAAGGCGGAGATTGAGGCCGTATTGGGGAAGTATCTCGGCGTGACCAAGGTGCTATGGCTCGACCAAGGCATCACGGGCGACGATACCCATGGCCACGTGGACGACCTCGCGCGGTTCACCGACGCCCGGACGGTGGTGACCGTCGTAGAGCCGGACCCGGCCGACGCCAACCATGAACCGCTGCTGGAAAACCTGCGGCGGCTGCAAGAGATGACCGACCAGGACGGCAAACCGCTGCGCGTAGCGACACTGCCCATGCCCGCGCCGGTCTGGTTTGCCGGTCAGCGCCTCCCCGCCAGCTACGCTAACTTTTATATCGCCAATCAACAGGTGCTGGTGCCCACCTTCAACGACCCGAACGACCGCCACGCCCTGAATACCCTGGCGGACCTATTTCCCGGCCGAACCGTAGTGGGTATCGATTGCAGCGACCTCGTGCTGGGCTTGGGAACCCTGCACTGCATGACCCAGCAGCAACCGGCTTAGCCGGTGATCTCCCAGTGGATCGTGAAGCGGTAGGTATCGGCGCCGCGGGCGGGATCCCGAATTTCGATGCGGCCGGCGGCCGGATCGACCAGCTTCACCTCGCCGCGCCCTCGGGTCTTCTCGAGCCGGTACTGAGGGCTGTAGTAGCGCGGAATGGGCGCCGTACAGCTTTGGCTGATCACCCGCTCGGGCGCGCCAACCAGGACCTCGTAGCTCGGCCGATCCCCGACAATCTGGACCGCCACGCTGCCATCAACCGCCACCTCCACCGTGCAACTCCCCGTCCGGACTGCCGCGGGTGGAGGCTCGCCCGGGGTAAGGGCATTTGGCTCGCCCGCCGGGGTCACCGGGGTAGCGGCGACCACCACCGGATTATCCGTCAAATTGCGGACAATAGCGACAAACTCGGGCTCCGGGCCGGCGACGTCGAGGTAGGGGTTGAAGACGTAGTCCAACGACATCGGTCGGTCTGCCGGAAAGCGCAGGTTCTGCGAAAAGCCATAGGCGGGGTCGGCGCCCCACTGGCCGGTAGCAAGGACCTTTTTCCGCTGCGTGGCGACGTCATGCCAGCCCCAGAAGGGCTTGGCTTTGTCGCGGCCGTGCTTGACGCCATAGAACGATCCGGCGATGCTGGCGGCACGCATGCGGGGGCGGTTGCCGAAAGGAGTATAGCGGTAGAAGGCGCTCATCATCCGCTCTTCGGTGTTCGATTCCTGCGTAGCGCGCGCCCACCAGTGGTGGTATATCGGCAGTAACTCGTAACCAACATTCTGGTCGACGCCATGGCGGGGGCGCTCGGCCACACCTTTGTAGGTGTACGTGATGCCGGTGTTCTGTTTCCAATCGAGGTTATTCCCGTCGAAGAACGACTTCTTGTCGCCGCCGCCCAGGGCGCCATGGCCGCCCGCTTCGAGGAAAACTACCGGGTGGGAGCCATTCCGCAGAAAGAGGGAGCCGTCCACGTTGTGGGCGCCATTGCGGATGCCGGAGTCGCCCGTCGTGTAGGAGTAAATGTTGTTGTGCGCGAGCGTTTCCATCGCCTCAATCTTGCCGAACTCGGATCCGTCCTTGCGGACGGCGACGATCACCCCTTCGTTATCATTTTCGTGGCAGGTGCCCACGACGCAATTGTCCGAGTAGTCGCGGGCGTGGAAGAAGTTATAGATCAGAAACCAGTGCGAGCGCGATTCAATCGCGGCGTAGTAGACATAGGCTTGCGTCGAGCCGGCGCCTAAGTTATCCCAGTTATTCCCGCCGTCCCAATCGTTATCGTAGTCGACGCGGCAGATGGCGTCGGCGCGCCAGTCGAACCAGGTCTCCTGGGCGATGAACGGGGAATAGTGTTCGGCGAGTTTGCGGTAAGGATCGGCGATGGGGGTCTCTGGGCCAAAGGTCCACTTCTCGGCCGGCTCGACGAGTGGCGCGGCGGCAGGGTCTACGGTGATCTCAATTTCCGTGCGAACTTCACCGAGGCGGAACTCTACCGTATACTTGCCGGGCGCTTCGGGGGCGTGATAAACAATGGCGTCTTTAATAGTGAACTGGCCGGAAAGCTGGCGGAAGAGAGAACCGGCGAGGCCGGTGGAGGGTTCGTAAAACGGCTCGGAGTCGGCGCCTTGAAACCGGAACGGCTTCGAGACCCAGCCACCGTTGGGGGTGACGATGTTGACCGACCAACCCGCCTGGCGCAGCCGGGCTTCCTTGGTGGCTTCACCGTCCGGCACGTCGCCGTAGACCTTGACCTGCAGAATGGCCTCGCTGTGGGGGCGGATCTGAAGGGTCGCCGGCGTGGAAGAAACAGCCAACCGCTTGGGGGTCTGCGCGAAGGCCGCGCTGAGGGACAACAGGATCAGGATTCCAAGCCGCATAGTGAAATTATAGGCGCGGCTTGGCGGTCAATGCCGGATCGCCCGTATCAAACTGCGGACCGGAAGCGTTCCACTGTTCCAGGCGGAACGTGCGGCCGAGGCCGAACGGAGGGGGCAACTCCCGCACCGTAACTCGGACCTGTTCACCTTCCACGCGGATCAAAAAATAATGATAGAACCAGCCGTGGCGGAAACCCTCCCCCCGGAGCAGGCCGCGATCGATGTTGCCGCCGCTCGATCCGATTTCGGTGTAGTGAATGCCGCCCGTTTCGAGATGCACAAACTGGTGGCCGTGGCCGGAGAAGATATGCGTGACGCCATGCTTCTTCGCGATCTGATGGAGGGCGAAATCGCCACTGCCGACGGCGACCTGGGGAATCCAGAAGGGCTTGTGCAGGAAGACCATCTTCGGGCTGCAGCCCGCGTTTGCCTGCAGAGCCTTCTCAAGAAACGCGAGTTGGGATGCGGCGAGACCTTCCGTACGGCTGTTATCGAGAATGACGAAGAGAGTGTTCTGATGCACCCAGGAGTGCTGCGGAGGATGGCCGGTGTGCTGCGGGAAGGCCGCGGCCGAAGCGTCGTTCCAAATGTCGTGGTTGCCGGGGGTATGGCGGATGGGAAACGGGGCGGTCTTCCACAGCGCCTGCATCTGCGCCCACTGCGCGGGCGCCTGCGCATCGTTCACCCCTTCAATCGCATCGCCGATGGTGACGGCGAAGGCGGGGTCAGCCAGCAGGACCTCGCGGAAGACGCGCGAATAAATCTGCGGGCGGGCGGAGCCGGTGCGGTCGCCGATCAGGGCAAAGCTGTAGTCGTTTGTTCCGGCGGCGGCTGCCGGCACGGCAGCGGCGGCGAGAACGGGGAAAAGGTGGCGGCGGGAGAGAGTAAACATAAGTGAGATTTCACGACCGGGCGAACACTAGTTTAACGAGTGTATTCCGGGTTCTCAGCGGCGCTCGACGCCATCGTGGCCATTCTGTTTCCCGCTGTCATGGGATGGTTGGTCTTGAATGGCGTCGATGACCTGCTTTTGAACCTATTCTGGCTGCGGCTCCGGTTCCGCCCCAAGGAAGCGACCCCGGAGATTGGCGGCAAACCGGAGAAGACGCTGGCCATCTTTGTGCCGCTCTGGCAGGAACACGAAGTGGTGCGGCAGATGGTGACGCACAACGTCACGGCGATCCGGTATTCGAACTACCACCTGTTTATCGGCGGGTATCCGAACGACACCGAAACCCTCGACGAGATCCGCGCCATGGAGGATCAGTTCCAGCACGTGCATCTGTCGCTGGTGCCGCACGACGGACCGACCTCGAAAGCCGACTGTCTCAATTGGGCCTTCCAAACCATGATGCTCCATGAAGAGCAGCACGGTACGCGCTTCGATGGGATCGTAACGCACGACGCCGAGGACATGGTCCATCCCGATTCGCTGCAATGGATTAGCCATTATTTGACCGACTACGATATGGTGCAGGTGCCGGTGCTGGCGCTGCCCACGCCGCTGCGAGAGTTCGTGCACGGCGTCTATATCGACGAGTTCAGCGAGTTTCAAACGCGAGACCTGCAAGTGCGCGAGGCGTTGGGCGGATTCCTGCCCGGCAGCGGCGTCGGAACCGGCTTCTCCCGCCGGGCGCTGGAGGCGCTGGCCGTCACGGCCGAGAACCGCATCTTTGAACCGTCTTGCTTGACCGAAGACTACGAGAACGGCTTCCGTCTGCGGGCGCTGGGCTGCCGGTCTACGTTTCTGCCGGTGCGGATGGCAAACGGCATCCCGATGGCGACCCGCGAGTACTTTCCCCGGACCTGGAAAGCCGCCGTGAAGCAGCGGACACGATGGGTGACCGGGATCGCCTGGCAGGGTTGGGAGCGCCACGGGTGGCAGGGCGGATGGAAGCAGTGGTGGTGGCACTGGCGGGACCGGAAGGGGCTGGTGGGGAACCCGATCGGGGTGATTTGCAACTTCCTCTTTGCCTACGGCTTGGTCTGGCCGGACCGGACGCTCGTCCTTCCGGGCGCGGAGTGGCTTCCCTTCACCATCTTCATGGCGGTGTTTCAGGCAACGGTGCGAGTGGGCATCGTCCAGCGGTTCTACGGCTGGCGCATGGCGCTCGCGGCTCCGCTGCGCATTCCGGTGGCGAACTGGATCAATGCATCGGCCGGGGTGCGAGCCACAATGCGATACGCCAAGGCCTGTTGGAAGAAGGAACCTCTGGTGTGGCTGAAGACGCAGCACCAGTATCCGAACCGGTTCGCGCTCGAAGCGCACCGGCCCACGCTGCCCGAGATCCTCGTGAAGTCCGGCTACCTGACCGAAGAGGCGCTAACGGGCAAACCGGAGGGCCGGCGGCTGCAGGACTGGCTCGTCGAAAGCGGCCGCCTGAGCGAGAGCGACCTGTACGAGGCGCTGAGCCTGCAGCTCTGTATGCCGATCAGCCTGGCGAGCCCGGAGACGGTTTCGCGGGACATTGCCCGCTCCCTGCCGGCGCACGTGGTGCGCGAGCATCGTGTGGTGCCCGTGCGGGTGGAGCAGGGCCACCTGGTGGTCGCCGGGCCGGAAGCGCCGCCCGAGACGCTACCGGCGATGCTGCAGCCATACACAAAGCTGCGGGTAAAGTTCGAACTAGTGCCGCGGTCAACCTTC
The DNA here is from genome assembly GCA_001464575.1 of Acidobacteria bacterium Ga0077553. GTDB lineage: Bacteria > Acidobacteriota > Terriglobia > Bryobacterales > Bryobacteraceae. The sequence continues at coordinate 9,581 of LNFE01000154.1, forward strand.
GACCAGATTGTACAATCGCACCTTTAGCGCTTGGTCACCTGCCAGACCGTGGTGGACCGCAGCGGCACGCCTTTTTTCACGACCGTCGAAGGAAAGTTTGGCTTGTTCGGGGAGTCGGGGAAGTGCTGCGTCTCGAAGCAGAAAGCGGCGCGGCGGACGTACTTCCGATTGCCTTTGCCTGTCAGTTTCCCGTCGAGGAAATTGCCGGTGTAGAACTGCACGCCCGGCTCGGTGGTGGAGATGGTCAACACCCGGCCGGAACGGGGGCTATAGGCTTCGATTACTTTCCGCAGGGTTCCGGCAGCGCCGTTGAGCACCCAATTATGATCGTAGCCCCCGCCGAACTGAATCTGCTGGTCCTGGGCGTCGATGCGGGCGCCAACGGCAGTGGGCTTGCGGAAGTCAAACGGAGTGCCGGTAACATCGCGGAGTTCGCCCGTGGGGATCAGGCCGGCGTCTACCGGCGTGAAGCGGTCGGCATCGATACGAAGCACGTGATCGAGAATGGTTGGCTCGCCGGAGAGGTTGAAGTAAGCGTGGTTGGTGAGGTTGGCGACCGTGTCCTCGCTGGCGACGGCTTGATATTCAATCCGGAGTTCGTTAGCCGGCGTGAGGGTGTACGTGACGGTGACATCGAGCTTGCCGGGGTATCCCTCTTCGCCGGCGGCGCTGCTGTAGGTGAACGCCACCGCGTCGGCCTTCGCCTCCGCCTTCCAAACGCGTTTGTCGAAGCCGCGCAGCCCGCCGTGAAGCGCATTAGGTCCGTTGTTTACCGCGAGCCGATAGGGCTTGCCGTTGAGTTGGAACTGGCCCTTAGCGATGCGGTTGCCGTACCGGCCGACGATCGCGCCCATGTAGGGCTGCTCCTGCAGATAGCCCTGCAGGGAATCGAACCCCAGCACGACGTCGAACTGGTCCAGCGTCTTGAGGGAGACGACCGTCGCGCCATACGTCATGATGCGGGCCGTGAGCCCGGCAGGGTTCGAGAGGGTATAGATCTCGACGGCTTGCCCATCGGGGGTACGGCCAAAGGGTTCTTTCTTCACGGCGGCGGGCAGAGCCAACGCGCAGGCGGACAGAAACAGGGCGATGCGGAGCATCCCGTGATTATAGTTGCGCGAGATGATTGCCGTCGTGCCCGGCGATGATTTCAACGATCGTGCGGAAGGTGATCTCGCCGCGCTCGGGATGGGTCACCGGCTTGTCGAACGTTTCCGGAGGCAGGGCGCGCAGGAAAGCGAGCATCCAAGCGCGAACGCTGGTAAAGACGGCCAGCGCGGCCGCGGGGTCGGCCGTGGAATAGCTGTCGGCCCAACGGTCCTGGTCGAAGGGCTGCACGACATAGTGATCTTCAGCGGCCGCCTGGCGGAGGCGGAAGGCGAAGGCGACTTCGCAGTCAGCCATGTGGGCGATGATCTGGCCGTAGGTCCATTTGCCCGGAGCCCAGGGGGTGGCATAGCTCGCCGGATCAATGGCGGCGAGGCGGGACGCCGTTTCCGAAAGGACAGCCAAAGGATCAAGATCGCCAAGGTACTTCGCGTAGGGGTTGCTCATAGAATCGGCTTCGCTTCGTAGAGGACCGTCTCATCGTCATAGGTCATCGCGAGGAAATAGACGGTGCCGTCGTCGCGGAAGTCGATCGCGTTCAGCCGGACAAGGTAGTCGCCTTCCTGGGTAGGCCGGAAGAGGTTGATGACCTGGCGGATCTGATCGCCCCGGCGAACGTGCAGGAAATTATTGTTGTTTGATTGTTGAAACAGCAGGTCGCCATTCCGATTCGCATCGCTGGCCACAATGCTGTTAGCCACTTGGCCATTCGGCATGATGGAGGAGTTGTTGACGATAATCTGCCAGTCAGCGCCGGTCCATTCAGCCAGAATGTTGCCGCCCGCGGCGATGGTGAGCCCGGCAAAGAGGCGGCTGCCTCCGACGCGGTGAAGATTTGCGATCCCGGTGATGAGATGGGCGCCGACGCGAGTGACGTTCGGCTCCGCCAAGCGGCGCCAAGCCTGGCCATTCCACAGGTGAAGCACCGGCACGTTGAGATTGCGGAACCGGAGCGACAACAGCACCTGGCCGGTATCGGCGAGCGCGAACGAATCAAAACTGGAGACAGTCCGACCGTCGAGATTCGTTGCCGTGGCGGCTGAAGCGCTCAAGACCAGAAGCTGTCGGGCTTCCCCGTTGGACCAGAGAAAGAGCCGATTGTCGCCGGCGTTGGTGGAAGAGTGGAACAGCAGTTCGCCGTTGGCGTTGACGTCAAACTGACCGGGATTGTTCACCGTCAGCGTGCCGATGCGAAGCGGGAACCGGAGAACCAGTTCCGGAGAACCACCACGGACAAGACGGGCAATTCCCTGCCCCGAGATGAAGTAAAGGTCGCCATTGGCAGCGCGCCGCACATTGTAGGTAGCGCCATGCGAACCACCGAACCACATTGTCGAACCGAAGAGGCGCTCGCCAATCGCGAGCGGCGCATCGAAATCCGCGCCGTTCCATTCGGCCACCGAACCGGTGGTGCCCCCCGCCAACACTTGCGGAGCGCCTTCGCGAGCGCCGCCGATGAAGGTAATCAAATTCAATGGCGCGGTAACCGGCATCGTCATTCCCGACCAAGCCAGAAAATCGGGTTCCGGGCCGAGCCGCACCAACGCCATGTTGATAGTGCTCGTCTGCACCAGTAGAAAGATCTCGCCACGCGAGTTGATGGCGCCGCTTTCGATCGACTGCACCGACACATCCCCAAGCGCCGGTTTCGAGAACAGAAACTGCGGCTGCGGATCGCTGCCCGGCTTCCAGAGATAGACGCCGTTACCCCGGTTGCTGAATGGGTTCACCTGCAAAAGGGCGCCGTGGTTGGGATGATACGACAGAATGCCTGCGTGATCACTCAACTGCATGGACTGCAACTGATTCTGGCGGTCGATATGAACGTAGTGGACTGTATTGTTGTTCAGGATGACGGAGCAAAGCAGATCGCCATTCTCGTCGATCCAAAAGGCAGGTTGATTCGCCCGTCCCCCGGAGAACCCCCGGACAGTGGACCCGCCCAGTGCGTCGCCCACGCCGAATACCCGTTCGCGTTCCCCGGTGGGCAGATGGCGGAAAAAGATGCGATTCGTACCCACAAAAAGAGCGTAGTAGGCTGTACCGTCGGCGGCGATGCCGAAGTCGGTATCGACGGTAAAGGCATTCGCGCCGAAATCAGGAAGCCGGTCCGCAGTGGAGATCAGGAGTTCGTAGTCGCGCTGGTCGTAAGAGCGAAAGAGGCCGGTGTAGGTAGTGGGATTGTTCTCAAACCGAAAAGTGGCCCGAGCCAGAATTGCTCCGGTCGAGGAGAGCGAATTGCGGGTGATGAAAATGTTGCCGGTCGCCTCCGTGGCGCCGAGGGGCGTATTGTTGGTAAACACCGGGAAGACGCCGGTTCGGTCGCCGATCGAAAGTTGGCGGCCATTATTGTTCGTATCTTCGTAGGTTAGAACTTGGCCCTGCCGCGTGATGGAGTGGGTAAACAGTTCGTTGGCGAAACTGCCGGAGGCAAAACGCGGACTGCCCGTCGCCGTCACCAGGCTCCACTGGCCATTGCGCCAGTTCAGGAGCCCGCTGGCCACACCGCCCAGGGAGCCGTTAAAGAACACGTCGCCGTCGTCCGTCGCCCACAGCATCGATGGGCGGGAGCGAAGTTCAAATTCCTTCCGCTGCTGGTTCATGTTGTGGAACAAACGCCGGAGTTGATACGTGCGCGGAACATTGGTATTCACGCGGGCCGCCACCTGCCACTGCCGCTGTAGCCCCGTCTGCAGATCGTTATAAGAATAGGTAGCGAGCACCATGTTGGCGCCCTCAGCGATCGCCGACATCACGCCTTGGTTATTGATCCGCGCAGTCTGCGTGGTCCCGTTGCGGAGATTGGTGACGGTCCAAGTCCAGCCGACCCCGCTGATCGGGTTGCCGTCAGCGTCGAAAGCCGTCGCCGAAAACTGGCGCGTGGAGCCGACGTCCACATCTGCTTCGGACGGTTCGATTCGCACCTCGCCCGGTATTGTCTGAATGGCGGTTTCCGCCGCGATCGAGCCCGACCGCGCCGTGACGCGCACGGTGCCCAACGCACGCGCCGAAAGCACCCCGGCGCTATCGATAGCGGCGAAGAGCGTGTTGTTGACCGACCAAGCGATCGGTGCGTTCGGCAGATGGTTGCCGGAAGCGTCCCGGGCCACCGCGCGGAGGGTGAGGGTGCGGCCCACCAGCACCTGCGAGGAGTCGCTCAGGATCTGCAACGTCGCCGGCGTCTGCGCGGCGGCCGTGAGCGCAACCAGGAACGACAACAAACGCATCAGCCGAAAACCTCGTTTACCGGCCGGAAATCGTACTCCGGCGACTGCACGATGTAATCGTACCGGCGGCCGGACGGCGTATCGACAATGGACTTGGTCCAATCCACACCCAGAGCAGAGTAGATGGTAGCCGTAATATCTTCGACGTAGATGGCCCGGTTGCCGGACCAGCCATAGTCGGTGATATTGGCGGCGGTCGCATCGCTGGCCCCAATCGCGCGGCCACCGCGGACGCCGCCGCCGAGCAGGGCGACGGACATAACGGGCCGGTAGTGGTCCCGCCCGCCGCGGCTGTTGAGCACACCGGGGGTGCGCCCGAACTCGCCCATCAGAACAATCAGCGTCGAGTCGAAGTCGCCGCTTGCCTTTAAGTCCTCGACGAGCGAACCAACGGCGCGGTCGAGGTCGTTGGTGAGCGTGTAGATCGTAGTGCCCTGCGCCGTATCGAATTGGCCAACGTGGGTATCCCAGCCTCCCTGGGTGACATTGATAAAGGTAGCTCCGTTCCGGGCGCGGACCGCGTTACGGGCGACCAGAAGTGAGCGGCCCACGGCCGTGTTGCCGTATCGGCCCTCGTCGGTGGCGTCGAACTTAAAGACGGCATCGACAGCCTGGTTGTACATCATCGCCTTGGCTCGTTCGTAATAGCTGCCGTAGGCGGCCATCGCGTCGTTGTAGGGTGCCTGGCGAAGGGGTTCGTCCAGATCCTTCAGCAATTGGAAGCGGCGTTCAAACCGCTCCTGGCTCTGCGTGGCGTTGCCGAAAAAGTTGTGGGTCAGGGTGCCGATGCCGGTGCGCGCGGCGGGCGGCATCATCGGCTGGAAGAGGCCGCCGAGAAAAGTCGCGCCCTGCAAATTCGTTTGATTGAACGAGAGGAACGGGGGGATCAACCCGTTGGCGCCTTTCTCCCGGGCGATCACGGCGCCAATGTGCGGCATCTCCGCGGCCAGCGCCGGGTTCTGCGAGTGCGCCGTCTGCATATAAAACTGGCCCCGTTCGTGGGCCGCCTCCCAACTCGCGCAGGAGCGAAGAACCAACAGATCGTTCGTCAGATTTGAGAGCTTGGGGAAGAAACGGCGCGATAGGCGGAGTCCGCCGGAGTAATCGCGAATGTCCGCGTCGCGCGGATTCCACGCGCCGTCCTTGGGGTCGAACGTATCGAGATGGCTGGCTGCGCCGTTCAGGTTAACGAACACGCACGCCCGGGCTGAGCCCCGGGGCGTGACGCCGCGCAGCGAGGTGACCTCCGCATCGGCATGAGCGCCGAGCAACGACGCTGAGGCCGCGCCGAACAGAAAATGGCGGCGGGTGTGACCGGCGCATAGGGGACGAGAGATTTTCATGGGCCAGCCTCCGTTAGTAGTTAAAGATAAAGTCCAACTTGTTGAGCAGAGCCCATTGCAAGTCGCTCAGCCATTGGGCGCGTAAGCCGCTGCGATAAGTCAGCACTTTCGCCGTTTCCGACTCGGAAGGCGGCCGGGAGAGCGTCGCCAGGAACATGCGGCGAATCGCCTCTTCGTCCGCAATAGGAGAGCTATCAATTTGCAGAACTCGGTTCCGGGAACTAACCGCCAAAGTGGCGTTGCCGAGCGAGCGATTCACGTTTTGCGTATCGTTCATCGAGTAGAGCAAGCCGAGTATCGACGGTTCCCCGGCGCGATCGATGGTCAGCCAGTTGCCGCGGCCCGCTTGGTTCAGAAAATCCGTCACGCGGAAATCCGTGGCCGGCTCGGTGGGGTCCGGAAGCTGATTGGCGTAGAGCAGCGGACGGCTGATGCCGGAAGCGAGCATCGGCTGCTCGGTGCGGGTCGCGGTAATCAACGAATCGTACATCTCTTCGGCGGAAAGGCGCCGCGGCTCATGCTTGGCGAAGTACTTGACGAACGCAGGCTGCCATTGGCCTTCATACCGGCTCGAAAGCTGATACGCATCGCTCGAAACGAGCAGCCGGAAGAGCGGCCGGAACTGATAGTTGTTCTGGATGAAGAAATCGGCGAGCGCTTCGAGGAGCTCCGGGTGGGTGTTTTGGATCGGCCAATCGCCCGGCGGTGGCCGCTTCGGATCGGTGCGTTCAAAGTCCCAGGCCTCCGGCGGGTCCACAATCCCGTGCGAGAACAGATAGGCCCAGATGTGGTTCACGGTGGCGCGGGCAAACTGGCGGTCGGCAGTGAGGATCGAGGCAAAGTCACGGCGCCATTCTCCCGTCCGCGGCTTGGCTCCGTTCAGGATGAACTCCGGCTCCACGATAGCGCCGAGGCGCGCGGGGCGGTTGCCGGGATTGGTGGGGTTGACGGATCCGGTGTACGAACCATAGGTCCGATCGTTGACAATCACCCGCGGCCGGAACCCAATATTGTCATCGCTCCATCGTACGAAGTACATCCGCGAGAGCCATGCGGACATGCGCCAAAACTGGCTGCGCGTGCGCCGGGTGAGATAGAGGTTGATCTTTTCAAGATGAGCCCGGCCATTGTGGCAGGAGATGCACTCGGTCTTGAAGCCGAGAAAGGTGGTCGTGATCTTGTCGGTCGTGTCGTCCCAGGAGTCCTGAATCGGCCCCGCGGGGTCCATCCAACGTGCAAAGAACTGCGTGCCGGGGACAGAGTCCACCTCGCCAGACGCGGAGAGTAACTCGCGGACGAGAGAATCGTAGGGACGGTCGGCGGCGATGGACTGCCGCAGCCACTCATAAAAAGTATTCCGTCCGATAGTGCCGATGTTCTCGTGGGTCCGGGTGACCTTGAACTTATTGGCCCAGAAGGTGGTGAGCTGATCCGCGTGGGCGGGCGAGGCGAGTAACTGATCGATGAGTTTGGCCCGCTTGTCCGGCGCGGGGTTGGCCAGGAAAGCTTCGGCCACTTCGGGCGTGGGGATGCGCCCGGTCAAATCGACGTGAACGCGGCGGAGAAACTCGGTATCGGAAGCCGCTGGAGCCGGCCGGACATTGTCAGCCGCCATCTTGGCAAACAGATGCTGATCGACGAGGTTCGTCCGGGTCACCGCCTCCCGCCGGGCAGCAGCGCCGAACTGAGCGCGACGGCTGTAGGCCTGAAACGAGCGGTCCAGGTCCAGTAACTCCAACTGCTCGGCCCGAACGGCGTCGGGATACCGCGGGCAGTGCGGATCTGCAGCGAACAGTCTTGCCGTCAGCGCGGCAGTCAACAGAAGGCGAGCGTTCAGCATAGGCGGGCTCTCTTAGTCTAACCGATCGTCAAGCCGGTTTCGCGGAGGTGGGCGCGCAGCGCCGTGGCTAAGTTGTCGGGATGATCGAGCCGCAGAACAGTGAATCCCGCGGCCTGCCCCGCGGCCACGCCCGCGTCGGAATCTTCGACGACGAGCGGGTTCGTTACGTTGAGCCGCCGGGCGCCTTCGAGGTACGGGTCGGGATGGGGCTTCAAGCGGGTGACATCTTCAAAGCAGACGAGCGTTTCAAACCGGTGGAGCAGGCCAGCCTTGGCCAGCACAGGTTCCAACTCAGCGCGGCCCGACGAACTGACGACCGCAATCGGCAGCTCCGTCAGACCTAGAATCAGTTCGCGGGTCTCGGCGGTGATGGGAGGATTGGCCGCGGCCTTCTCGCGAAAGAGCGCCTTCTTGCGAGGATACTCCGGCCACAAGAGGTCGATATCGTAGGGCGGATCCACCCGGTGGCGCAGAACTTCCAGCATCGCCCGGTCCGTGATGCCGATACAGTTGGCGCGGTAGTCTTCCCAGGTGAGCGGAATGCCGTGGGCCGAAAGGATCTCCGTCCAGCAGGCGTAATGAAGCACTTCGGAGTCCGCCAGAACTCCATCAAAGTCAAAGAGGATTGCGTCGTAAGCAGGCACTCTCTGTAGAATAACCCTCATGCTCACTTCGCCATCGCGGTGGGTCCTTTGCGGCTTCCTGCTGGCGGGGACGACGATCAACTACCTGGATCGCCAAACGCTCAGCCTGCTCGCGCCCATGATGCGGGAAGAGCTGAACTTGAACAACGAGAAGCTCGGGCTGCTGTTCTCCTTCTTTTATTAATCGACCGGCGCAATCTGCGCTGGAGCTATGGCGGCGCCGTCCTGCTCTGGTCGCTGGTCGGATTAATGACCGCCTTCGCCACTGGCTATGCCAGCCTGGCGATCTTCCGCATTCTGTTGGGAATCACCGAGGCGCCGAACTGGCCCGGGGCTCTCAAAATCGTCTCTCGCGCGCTGCCGGAAAAAGAGCGGCCCATGGGCAACGGCATCTTCACGAGCGGGCAAAGCGTCGGAGCGCTGCTGGCGCCCCTGCTGATCCTGACGGTGGCGCAGGCGGCCGGATGGCGAATGGGCTTCGCAGCAGTGGGCTTGCTGGGCGTCGTGTGGTTCGGCGCCTGGGTCTGGTACACCCGAAGGCCGGAGTTCGCTTCCATCTGGCCGCCTCTACCGGCCGGCGGCGTGGCCGCGAGTTACGGAGCCATCCTGCGCACCAAGGCCTTCTGGTGCGTGGTCGTGATCACCAGCACTGTTAACCCGATCCTCTACTTCAATGTGAACTGGCTGCCGACGTACTTCAATCAGCAGCGAGGCATGGCGGCGGGGTCCGACGAGATGAAATGGATCTTGACCGCGATCTTCCTCGCCCTGGACCTGGGCTACATCGCCTTCGGGCTGGCCTGCTTGCGGGTGTCGCGAACGCTGGTCTTCAGCGCGGCCACTGTGCTGGTGGCCTTTGCCTCCGGGGTGCCGTGGGCCACCAGCCGGACCGAGCTGATCGCGCTGCTGGCGATCTCGAACTTCGGGCTCGGGATGTGGATGGCGATGTACCTGACGTTCACGCAAGAGATCTCGAAGGAATCTGTCTCGACGGCGATGGGTCTGCTGGGAGGCACTGGCAGCCTGGCCGGGGCCATCGTGATGTGGCTGGTGGGCGTAATTACGGAACGAACCCATTCGTTCGACCTGCCGCTCTATGCCATCGCCGGCGCCATTGCGCTGACTTGGGTGGCTGGCATTACCCTGCAAAGAGGGAAAGCATGAAACTACTTCTCGGAGTTCTACTGGGTTCGTCCTTGCTGGCGCAGGAGCCGCACTCCTACTTTCGGGCCGGCGCGGTGGACGACGTGCGCCCCAAGGGCAACGGCGGCTGCGTTCTGATGGGCGGCAGTACGGACGTGGCTGAGGCCTTTGCCTGGATGATCGAGCGCAGCGGCAACGGCGACTTCCTGGTGCTACGCGCCACCGGCACGGACGCCTATAATCCCTTCGTTCTCAAGCAGGGCCCGGCTAATTCCGCCGCGACGTTGATCGTCCGGACGCGGGAGGCTGCCGCGGACCCGTTCGTCGTCGAAAAGATCCGCCAAGCGGAGGCGATCTTCCTGGCCGGCGGTGACCAATGGAACTACATCCGGCTCTGGAAGGGCACGCCGCTGGCGGCCGCCATCCAGGAGCGCATCGACGCGGGGATGCCCGTGGGCGGGACTAGCGCCGGGTTGGCGGTTCTCGGCCAACACTACTTCTCCGCCGAGTTAGACACGATCACCTCGGCCGAAGCAGAAGCGGATCCGGCCAGCCCGAAGATCACCCTCGGAAAGGCTTTCCTGCGCGTGCCTCATTTGGAAGAAGTCATTACCGATAGCCATTTCAGCGAGCGGAAACGGCAGGGCCGGCTCGCCGTCTTCGTCCGTCGTATCGGTGGGCCAGACGTGATGGGGTTGGGGATCGATGAGAAGACCGCCGTGCTCCTGGCGCCGGACGGCATCGGCCGGGTAGTGGGCAAAGGAGCGGCCCACATCTATCGGAACGGACGGCCGCCCCGGAGCTATGCCTCCGGGGCGGAGCTATCACTTCGTAAGCCGCGCGAATAACCACTCGAAAGAGTCGGTGGCACTCTGGGCCAAGGCATCGACATTCGACCAGAGGACGTCGAAGTTGGAGACGAAATCAGAAGCGTGCTGGAACAGCGCATCGATTCCGCCTGTGGATTGTGGGAGAGAGGATAGGAAACTTTGCGATAGGTGTAACCAGGGCATCGTAAACCTCCATATAGAAACGGGGTAGCAATCCGCGTGCCAACCGAAATGGCCCCGTTTTTGGCCCTATTCAGCTTGCGCCGTGCCCCAAATCGGACAGTTTGCCCGAAATCCGCCAGTCCCGTTCAGAAGGTGAACGCGAAGCCCAAGCTCAACCGTTGCTGGGAAATCTTTCCGCGTTCAAGGCGTTCCGGCATGATCTGCGGCTCGAGCGACTTTCGTAACAAATCCGGCCGAGGGCTGCAGGTATTGCGGTAGTCGAAACGCACTGTCCAGTGCGGGCTGACCCGGTAGCGCACCCCGCCCCCGACCTGCAGTCCCGTTTGGAAGATGCCGCCACCTTCGAGCGGAGGCACACTGCCAAAATCGTAGGCCGCCCGGAACATGCCAACGTTGTTCAACCCGAAGCGAAAGATGCCACGGGCCTTCGTGAACGGCGCATCGGTCAGGTGGACCAGTTGCAGCACAGGACCAGCCGCGAAATACGGGCGCCAGCGGCTTTCACGAGGGCGCAAATGGACCAGCGCGTTATAGCTGAATTGGCGCGTCAGGAATCCGCTGCGTTGCTCGCTAATCCCCGGCACGCCCGCCAGGTCCATCGTAAAATCCCCGCGCTGGTAGCCGAAGCCAAGCTCGTGAGAAAACCAGCGGAACTGGTTGATCGTGACGGCCCCACCCAGGGCGAACGCCGGCGCGACCCGGTTGGCGGCGCGCAGCGTCAAGGTGTTGTCCGGATGATGGGGATGTGAGATCAGCAACCCCTCCGCACCAATGGACGAGTGGCTGAACACCATCAGTCCCGCCTGCACGCTGAGCTCAACGGTTGGCGGCGCCCAATCGGCGGGATCGCTCAAGACCTTCGGCGCCTTCGCCGGCGTTCCGGTGATGGTCGGTCCGGGCACAGGCCGGATGGATTGCTTGGCTTTCCGATAGTGGCGGAAGCCTTGCGTGAGAATGGAAGCCCCCTCATACCAAAGGCTCCCGCGATAGATGTCGTTGCGGAAGGTCAGCACGGTTTGCCGGACGATGCGCGAGACCCGATTGCCCCGATAGGGTCCAGGCGCGGCAGCCATGGGCTCGTCAAACCTGTGTCCGCGGAGGCAGTCGTTGAAAACCAGTACGGCGGCTTCGCGGTCGGTGACCAGAGTCTGGCCGGTCGAGTTAAAGGGTTGCTCCGGCAGCCAGGGACGAGGCACCTGCCCAACCGATTCCACGCAGCCGGTAAACAGCAGGTCGTTCACCACCTTACTGCGCTCCCGGTCGATGTTTTCGTCGATCAGGTGAGTAAACAAGTCCCGCCCGCGGGAGAAGTTGATGCTGATGTCCTGCGTGGCCGCGGCCGTGAACACCGGCCGGTCCAACCACCGCTCCTCGGTCGCATACACGCGGAGATGATGCCGCTTGGAAAATGTGTTCAGCGCCTTGGCCCACGCCTGGACCGGTGGCTGATCGTCCAATAGCAGAAGCGACATCGGCGCCTCTTTATACTCCTGATTTTCGGCCATCGCGCGCAGCGTGCGGTAGCGGGTAGCCGAATTCAGCGCCTCCGGCACCTGCCAGCCCGCGGCCCGGAAGGCTCGGTCAATAGCGGCAGCCTCACCGGCGAAGATCAGATTCGTGACATCGGATTCCAGCCGGCGTTCCACTGTCTGCGTCCGGTAAGGCAGGCGCTCAAGCAGATCCGCGGGCAGCGGCTCCGGCAGGCCCAGCAGCGGCGGCGGCAGCGGGGGCAGGTCCACCGGTTCGAGCAGTTCCACCACCAGTTCCGTGCCGGCCTGCAGACGGATCTCCGGCTCGGAGAATCGGAGCAGTGTGGCGAACGCCGCCGTCGAAAAGGCCAACGCAATGGGATCCACGGCGGCCAGCGAAGTCAGCAGGCCCGACGCGCGGAAGCCCGGGGTGTTGGTCGAGCGGATTCCGCGGATGCGGCCAGTCCCATCGACCCGCTCCCGGGCGTTATCGATGGTCAACACCTGCGTGTTGATGCGCAGCCTGACGTTCTGGTCGATTTCAATTTCGGTGAACCGAATCGTCAGGGCCGCCGTCTCCCGCACAAAGCCCACCCCTACCCGGCGCACCTCGGCCACATCCCCCCACACGCGCGCCCCCGGCGAGATCCGATCCAAACCGTCCACCCGGAACGGGGCAATCAGCACCGCCTGCACCCGGTCCCCGGCCTTCGACGAGTACGAGTTCACTTCCTGCTGCAGCCGCAACTCCAGGCAGTTCTCCCGCAACGGTTCGGCAGCGGCAAACGCCGCCGGCGCGGCGACAAAGACAAGCAGCAGCGCAAGGAGTTTGGACAACGGCCCTAGCATATCGCAAGATAGAAGCGATGAGTTCCGTGCCAGTTCTCCGGGTGCACACCGGTACAGATGCGAGCGACGTGCAAACCTGGCGATTTCAGACTACTTTTCACATTGGCCGGGCCGATGAGTGTGAACTCAAGATCGCCGATAGCCACATCAGCCGCAAACATGCGATTGTCTCCTTTCAGCAGGGGCAGTGGTGGGTGCAGGATCTGAACAGCGCCAACGGCATTCTCGTGAACGGCGAGCGAATACCGGGCGCGCCGGTAGCGCCGAATCTCACTGTCCGGCTGGGGCTCGAAGGCCCGTGGGTGTGGTTTGAACTGGAACAGGCCCCCGAGCCTGCCGCCCCGCCTGCCGCGGCAGATGCCGCGCCCAGTCAAACGATGGTGCTTAAGAAGTACACCGAAAAGTACCTCACCCCCGGCGGCAAGGACGAAGTCGTGGGCCAGCAGACCATGATGATCCGCAGCGCCTTTCAACGGGTGCAGAAGAAGCAGCGTTCGAAGTTCGCGCTGGCGCTCGGCGGCGTGGCGCTGGTGGCGTGCGGCATCGCGGGCTATGCCTACTATCAACATCGGCAGTTGAGCGAACGGAAGGCGCTGGCGCAAGAGCTGTTCTATCAGATGAAGGCGCTCGATGTCGACATCGCTAATGTCCGGTCCGAGAACGTCGCCATGTACCGCTCCCGCCGGATGGAGATGGAGAAGAACTACGAAAAGTTCCTCACCACGTTGAAGGTCTACGACCCGAAGATGAGCGAGCAGGACCGGCTGATCATGCGCATCTCGCGGGTGTTCGGCGAATGCGAACTCGACATGCCGCCCGGCTTCAAGGAAGAGGTCGAGAACTACATCAAGAAGTGGCAGGGCTCGGGCCGGTATAAGGCGGCCGTCCAACGGGCCAAGGAAAACGGCTATACCCCGCGGATCACCAACCAACTGCTGAGCCAGGGCCTGCCGCCGCAGTTCTTCTATCTCGCCATGCAGGAAAGCAACTTCGATCCGTTCATCAGCGGGCCGGAAACCTACATGGGCATCGCCAAAGGCATGTGGCAGTTCATCCCGGAAACCGGCGCGAAATACGGTTTGCAGATCGGACCGCTCGCGGACATGCGGCGGCCCGATACGAGCGACGATCGCCACAATTGGGAGAAGGCCACCGTAGCGGCCTCCCGCTACTTGAAGGACCTTTATTCCACCGACGCTCTGGCCAGCGGCTTATTGGTCATGGCTTCCTACAACTGGGGCGAGGGCCGCGTCATCAAACGCATTAAGAGCCTGCCTGGCAACGCGCGCGAACGCAATTTCTGGCGGCTCCTGACCGAATACCGGTCCGACATTCCGCAGGAGACCTACGACTACGTGTTCTATATCGTTTCGGCCGCTGTGATCGGCGAGAACCCGCGCCTGTTCGGCTTTGATTTCGACAACCCGCTCGGCGAGTTGGAGAAGCGCTAGTGCCGGAGCTGCCCGAGGCGGAATATATGGTCCGCCGGCTCGCCGAGTGCGCCCCGGCTACGAAGATTCGCGAGGTCACCATCCTGCGGCCCAGCCTAATCGCGCCGCAATCGCCCGACGAACTCGCGGCCACCGTGCAGGGGCGCAAAGTGCTCGGCTACGCCCGCCGGGCGAAGAACGTGCTCCTGCACCTCGATAAGGGTTGGACGCTGCGCGTGCAACTCGGCATGACCGGCCACTTCTTCTGGGTCCCCGATGCCCGCCAGTTGCCGCGCTTCACCCGCGTCTGGTTCGCCCTGCCCGGCGGCGCCGCGTTTGTATTTGAAGACTCCCGGACCTTCGGCAACGTGCACGTCCACCGGACGGAGGAGTTGCCCGCCGTGTTTGCCGCCTACGGGCCCGAGCCACTCGACGATGCCTTCACCTGGCAACAGTTAAAGGCCAGCGCCGCCCGCGCCAAGGGACCGGTGAAGCCCTTCCTGCTCGACCAGTCCAAGGTCGTAGGCCTCGGTAACATCTGGGCGGCGGAGAGCTTGTTCACTGCCCGCATCGCGCCCCACCGGCCCCTGCCGGGGTTAACCGACCCGGAATGGAAAGCGCTCCACAAGGCGATTCGGAAGACGCTGGCGGCAGCCATCGAGAACACCTTCCGGGTCACCGCCTCGGCTGATGAGTTCCCGGAAGCGGACCTGCTTGCCTGCTTCGTCTACGGCCGCAGCGGCGAGCCGTGCCGCCGTTGCCACGAGCTGATTGCCCGCTTCGTGCAGGCGGGCCGCAGCACGTTCCATTGCCCTCGCTGCCAGCATTAGTGCCACAATCGGGCATGCGAGTTTTTCTGGCCCTGCTGTTGCCGCTGCTCGGTTGGAGCGCCTGCAAAGAGGTCCGCGTGCTGACGTACAACATCCACCATGGCGAAGGGATCGATGGCAAGTTCGACCTCGAACGCATCGCCAAGGTGATCCGCCAAAGCCGTGCCGATATCGTGGCGCTGCAGGAGGTGGACCAACGCACCAAACGCGTTGGGGGCGTCGATACGCTCGCGGCACTCGGCGAACTGACCAACCGGCGGCCCCTGTTCGGCAAGTCCATGAGCTACGACGGCGGCGAATACGGCAACGCCCTGCTCGTGCGCGGCAACATCCTCCGCCACAGCGTCCACCCCATTCCGGCTTCGCCGAACCGCGAGCCGCGCTCCATCCTTCGCGCGGAAGTCCGCCTGCGGGACTGCGCCCACCCGATTCTCATCATGGCCACCCATTGGGACCATCAGTCGCAGCCAGACCGGATGGCCGGAGCGGAATTGGCCAACAAATTGGCGAACGATTCGCCCGACCTGCCAGCCATTCTGGCGGGCGACTTCAACGCCAACCCCACCAATGCCGCCGTGAAGTTTCTGAGCGGAACCTGGATGATCAGCGGCGCGAGCGCCGAGCTGCATACCTATCCCGTGGAACAGCCGAAGGTGCAGCTCGACTACATCCTCGCGCGGCCAACCGCAGCGTGGACCCTCCGCGATGCCACGGTGCTGCCGGAGATTCTGGCGAGCGACCATCGCCCGCTATTGGCCACCCTGCGGCTTTACTAAGTACGTGTCCACCAGACCCGCCAACTCGCGGCGGCGGATCGTCTGCACATTGGCGCCGGTGTACGGCTCCGGCCGCGCCGGCGCCGTGCGGCCAATCACCACCCGCCTCGGGCTCACCGCCGCCGCCAAATCCGGCAGGTCATAGTGCCGCAGCACATTCGGCAGGACAACGTCGAAAACCTGGCGATGAACGGGCGTCGTCGCCAGGGTGCGGTAAGTCGGTGGCAGATCTTCAACGACCAGCTGAGTCAACCGCGGATCCAGCACCGCCACATGCAGCATCGCCACTCCGGGGTTACCGCGCGCGAAGCCAATGACACCGTTTGGCGTCGCGACTCCGCGCTCCTGCAACGCATCCAGTCCGCGAACGATATCGGCCATCCGCATCCCGGTCGCCGTGCGGCCCACCATCAGCGCCAACCAAATCGCCTTGTCCTGCGGGAACCATTCGTTTGAGTAACTACCCGCCCGATGGACGGTTTCGCCGGTCAAGGCAACGTCGATGGCCAGCACCGTATACCCGGCCGCAACCAGCTCCTTGGCGGCCGCCGCGTCCCCGGCAAGCAGGACGACTGAACCATTGGCAGTAACCGGCCGATGGAGCGTCGCGGGAACCCGGCGGCCAGGTTCGGACTCATACGTGAACCGCTCGGCGACGACGCCCTGGATGGCCAGCGGTCCAGTGTACGGTTCGTAGCGCGTCACCTCCCGAATCTTTCGCGGCAGGCCGCCTGGGGTCGCGCGCAATGCGCCGAGCCTGCGCAGGTTCAACGTGCTGGCCGTCTCGCCGCCCACTTGGCCCGTTGGCGAGGCGTTCAAGTCCTCCTCCAGTTCGACGGTGAAGCGTGGCTCAGGCGCGGGGCCGGGCGCGTTCTGCAACCATTTTCGCATCCACGCATAGATCGCCCCGCGCGTATCAGCACGCATGCCGTGCCCGCCGGGGGCCGTGAACCAGGCGATTTTGTCTTCGGCTCCGAAGCGATTGTAGATCGCCTTCGCTTCCTCGAACGTCCGCCGGGCGCCGGCGAGCGGAAAGAAATCCTCCGTCGTTGATGCAATCAGGTACGGTTTCGGCGCGGCCGCAATCAGGAAGTCGCCGTGGTCAAACCCGTCACGGAGTTGATCGGGAAACTGCTGCTCCGCGTCCTGCGGGCCCGTGCCGCCGAGTTGTTCCTGCCACGAAGAGATGTAGCAGGCCGGCGCCGCCGCTTGCACACGCGGATCGAGCGCCGCCAGATAAGCCGTCAACGTCCCACCTCCAGAACAGCCCGCCACCCCGAGACGCTTCGGGTCCACCTCCGGCAGCGACGCCAACAGATCGAGCGCCCGCATGCCGTCCCAGATCATTAGACGCGCCAAACTCTCGCCGCCGAGCAACGACTGAATCCCCACCATCTGATGCTCCATGGTCGTACCGCCCACCTTGGAATCGCCCAGGTCGCGGTCAAAGAAGATCCGGCGCTCCCCTTGGCCCAGCGGATCATACGTCAAGACGACGAAGCCATACTTGGCAAAGCCGATAGAGAGGCTCTGATAAAGCTCCCGAGCCTTCGCCGTGAGGCTGTGGCCAGTCGGCTGGACAATGGCAGGAAACGGACCGGGGCGATTCGTTGGGATATAGAGGCTGGCCGTAACAAAGAAGCCTGGCTGCGATTCAAAGATGATTTTCTCCACGCGGTAGTCAGCGTGCTCAATCCGGCCAGTGAGCTGAACGTTCAGCGGCGTCCTTTCGGAGGGCAACCCACCGATCCAACGCAACAGCTTCTCCCGGACCTGCTGCCCATAGGCCCGAATCTCCGCCGGGGTCTTCAATTGAGCCACCACTTCGCGTCGCTTGGCAAGTTGTTGCTGCGCGATGCCCTCGAGCCACGGGTACGGCGACTGGGCAGCCAGCACGGGAACGAAGAACAGCAAAAGTGCGCGGGTCACAGGCTTTTTAGACTATCGCAAGGAACGATTCAGTAAGATAGCGGAGTGACTCGCCGAACATTTCTAGCAGCAACCGGGGCCGCCCTGGCCGCCCCCAACGATCGGATCAATGTGGGCTTTATCGGGGTCGGGAACATGGGGACCAGCCGGCTAAATGGCTTCTTGAAACACCCCGACGTCAACGTCGCCGCCCTGTGCGACCTGGATGACAAGTACCTCGCCCGCGCCACGGGGATCGTCAAGGCCAGCCGGGGTGTCGAACCGCCCGTGATGAAGGATTTCCGAAAACTGTTGGCAATGAAGGAGATCGACGCCGTCTGCATCGCGACGCCAGACCATTGGCACGCCATGCCCACCGTGCAGGCCTGCGCGGCCGGCAAAGACGTGTTCGTCGAGAAGCCGCTGAGCTATTCGATCGGTGAGGGCCGAGCCATGGTCACTGCCGCGCGGAAGCATCAACGCGTAACGCAGATGGGCAATCACATTCACAACGACCTGCCGAACTACCGCCGCGCGGTCGAACTCATCCGCAGCGGCGTGGTGGGCAAAGTGAAGCGGGTTCACGTCTGGAAAACCTCGGAATCGAAGGGCCTGGGCGCTCCCGCCGACGCGCCGCCCCCGGACGGCTTCGACTATGAAACCTGGCTCGGCCCCGCCCCGCGCCGGTCCTACAACCCGAACCGGGCCCACTTCAACTACCGCTATTTCTGGGACTACTCCGGCGGTATGTTTATCGACTTCTGGTGTCACATAACCGACGTCGCCTACTGGGCCCTCGATCTGACAGCGCCCAAGTCGGTGGTCGCCACCGGACGCCGCGAGATTGAAGACGACAACGCCGAAACGCCCAACTATATGGATCTCGTCTACGAGTACCCCGGCATGAACCTCACCTGGGGCCTGAACCCGATGGCCCCGGCCGGCTTCGAAGACAAAGGCATCGGCTGCATCTTCCAAGGCAGCGCCGGGAGCCTGTTCGTCGACTACGGCTCGCATCAGTTGTTCGTCAAGGGCAAACCGGTAATGGACTTCCAGCGTCCAGCGCCTTCCATCCCGGACTCGCCCGGCCACATCCGCGAGTTCCTCGATTCCGTCAAGTCCCGCAAGCTCACCACCTGCGACGTCGAGTACGGCCACAAACTCACCAAAGGCGGCTTGCTCGGCAACATCGCCTTCCGCACCGGCCGGCGAATCACCTGGGATGATACGAAGGAACAGATTATCGGCGACTCGGCAGCGAATAAGATGGTGATGCGAAAGTATCGGAAACCCTGGAAACTCTCATGATCCTGCTGGCCGCCATTGCGTTGAACAGCATCCTGCTTCCGGGCGGGGTGGCGATCTACTCGGGCGAGGCGGAGCACGTGCTCGTTACGTCCACGCGCCGCGACGTTCTGCCCGCCGGAGGCGCGTTGATCGTCCCGGCCGGTGAGGCGGCGGCGCTCGAAGACCCAGCCAAATTCTGGCGGCTGTTCTCGCAGTTGCGGTTCCACGACTACGCGCAGAAAACGACAAAGGTGCCGGTGGCTCGCCGAGCGGTCGAGCGCACCGTGCGCGGTGGCGATGTCCTCACTTTTGGTCCCACCCGCATCACGGTCCTCGATACGCCGGGCTATTCGCCGGCCGCCGTTTCGTACCTGTTTGAGCAGAACGGCAAACGCGTCATCGCCACCGGCGACCTCATCTACTCCGGCGGCCGCATCCTGGATCTCTACAGCCTGCAGAACGAAGTGCCGGAGACGAAGACTCGCGGCTACCATGGCTTCGCCGCCCGCGCCGGTCAACTGATCAGCAGCCTCCAGGCCGTGGCGGCGCAGAAGCCAGACCGGCTGATTCCCGCCCGCGGACCGGCCATTGAGGACCCGCAAAAAGAGATCGCCCTGCTCATCTCCCGCCTCCAACGCTTGCTCGACAGCCACTTCTCCACCGACGCCCTGCGCTGGTACTGGGGCGAAGAAAGCTGGCAGACCCGCGCCAAGCTGGCGATGGGACACGCGCCCTCGGCCCCCATGCCGATGTCGGAGCAACGCGACCTGCCCGATTGGATTATCCCCATTGGCAACTCCCGCCTGCTCGTCTCCCCCACCGGCGCGGCCTTTCTGCTCGACGCCGGCTACCCGCAAATTGTCGAAAAGCTCGAAGAGCTCCAAGCCGCGGGTCGCTTCAAAAATCTCGAAGGCCTCTGGATCACACACTATCACGACGACCATACAGACTTCGCGAGCAAGGTGGCCAAACGTTTCGGCGCCAAAGTGCTCTATAGCGCGAAGATCCAGGACATCGTCGAGAACCCCGGCCGGTACCGCATGCCCTGCCTCACCACGAACCCGGTAACGGGCGAAGCGAAGGGCGAGGCCGACTCCTGGCAATGGCGCGAGTTCCGCATGGCGAGCTACTTCTTCCCCGGCCAGACGCTCTACCACGGCGGCCTACACATCGAACGCTCGTTCACCCCTTCCGGCACGGACGACTACTGCCTGCAGAACCGGAACTTTGTCGGCGAGGACGAAGGATATCTCTACTGCCTGCGTCTACTCGAAAAGCTCGGCGGCGACCCGTGGCTGATCAATCAGCACGTGCTGCCGATGTTCCGCTACGACGCCGCGCGTGTCGAGCGCATGCGCCTCGAACTCCGCCAGCGGGCGAAGCTACTCGCCGAACTCACTCCCCTGCCCCACGCCAACTACGCCGTCGATGAAAGCTGGGCGCGCGTCTACCCCTATGCCTCTTCCGGCGAGCCCATCGAACTGCGCCTGATGAACCATACGAACGTCGACCAAACGTTCCAAGTGAAGTGGCACGTCCCGCCCGGCTGGGCGATCCAGCAAGCCGACGAAACCATCCGCGTCCCGGCCCGCACGGAAGGCAAAGCGCGACTCAACCTCGCCAAGCGCGGTGCCACCGAACTCGGCGTCCTCACCGCTGACGTCACCTTCGCCGGCTTCGAGTTCACCCACTGGACCGAAGGCCTGCTCCACCCCTAGCCGCATCTGCATTCATTTCAGATCGTGATAGAATGCATCTTATGAACGCAAAGCACCTGACCGTTCGGAATCTGCCACCGGAATTGGCGGAGGCCTTGGACCAAGCATGGCGCGAGAGTGGTCAGAGCCTGAACAGCACTGTGATAGGGATTTTGCAGCGAGGCTTAGGCGTCCAGACGCGGCGTTCCAATGGAATCGCTAAGTTGGCTGGGGGCTGGAGCGAGGCCGATGCCGAAGAGTTCGAACGCAACACTGCGGAGTTCTCCAAAATCGATCCCGAGATGTGGCGTTGAGCCGCTACGCGTTGGACACCAGCGCCTACAGCGCCTTTCGCCGCGAAGATCCGAGAATGTTGAACCTCCTGGATGAAGCGGTCTGGATTGGTGTTCCCGCCGTCGTGCTCGGCGAGCTATTTGCCGGCTTCTCAAGCGGCACCAAATCTCGCCAGAACCACAACCTTCTGCAGGTCTTCCTGAGTCATCCCGCCGTCGAAGTTCTCGCCGTCGACGAGTCGGTCGCCTCCATCTATGGCGAACTGATAACCGCCCTACGCAAGCAGGGAACACCCATTCCGCCCAACGACGTTTGGATTGCGGCCTCGGCTATCCGCCACGGAGCCCCCCTGCTCACCCTCGATCAGCACTTCCATCACATCACCCGGCTGGCGAGCATCGTCCTACCCCCCGTCCGCTAACTTCCCCATCCACTGATCCAAAATCCCCAAATAAACCGTCAAAAACCGGTACGTCTCCCGATACCGCTCCCGGTTCACCGCCGCCAGCACATCCTTGTCCGTATGCAGCATCCGGAACGACTTCTCATCCAGCGAATGGAAGTCAATCACCGGTACCTTCTTATCCACAAACGGGTGCGAATCCGAATCCCCCACCGCATCCACATCCATCGCCGAAATCTCAATCTGCAACTGCTTCCCAACCGTGGCCGCCAGATTCGAAAACGGCCGGTGCGCCCGCTTCGCCCACACCTTCAAGTTCCCCGTACCCACGCTGTCGATGTTCACGAACGCCTTCAGCCGCGCCAACTCCTCCCGCTGCATATTCTTCACAAACGCCTTCGACCCAATGAGCCCCGCCTCCTCATCGGTAAACGCCACAAACCAGATCGTATACCGGTGCCCATACTTCTTATGGCTCTCGTATAGGCTCGCGAGCAGCGAAGCCCCCGTCCAGTTGTCGATCGCGCCGTCGCCAGCCTTCACCTTGTCGTAGTGCGCGCCGACCATCAGGATCTCATCGCTCGAACCTGGAAGAACGCAAACCAGATTCGGCAACTTGGAGCCCTTCACCATTCGCTCGGAATACTGGTCGCCCGAGCACCCCGCCTCGAAGAACATCGCCGCCATCGCCTCTTTGCGGTCCGGGTTCTTCCGCTGCACCGCCTCTAACCGGCGGTCCAGAATTTCATCCGCTACCCGGTCAAAGGCGACCGTTTCGGCCCACAACACCGAAATGGCCGCCCAACTGACCAGGAGCCAACGCATAGTTACAGCAATTCAGAGTAGGAGAAGAAGAACACCGTCTCCCCCGCGGCCGTTTCCGGCGCATCGGAGCCGTGCGAAGCATTCCGCTCAATCGACTCGGCAAACATCTTCCGAATCGTGCCCTCGGCAGCGTTCGCCGGGTTGGTCGCGCCCATCAGGTCACGCCAAGCCTTGATCGCCCCTTCCTTCTCCAACACCAACAGCACCGACGGGCCCGAGGTCATGAACGAAACGAGCGAACCAAAGAAGGGGCGCTCCTTGTGCACGCCGTAGAAGCCCTCGGCTTCCTTCTGGCTGATCGTGTGCTTCTTCATCGCAACAATCCGGAAGCCGTTCTGCTCAATCACGCTCAGAATCGCTCCGGTCTTGCCGGTCGCGACGGCGTCCGGCTTAATCATGGCAAATGTACGTTCCATTACAGTCCTAATCTTTCCTTTACTTTCTGGCCAATCTCGGCCGGCGAAGCGCACACGGTGATCCCCGCCGCTTCCATCGCCGCCATCTTGTCTTCCGCTTTGCCCGAACCGCCGGCGACAATCGCGCCCGCGTGGCCCATCCGGCGGCCTTCCGGCGCCGTCTGGCCAGCGATGAAACCGATCACCGGCTTCGTCACGTTCTCTTTAATCCACGCCGCCGCGATCTCTTCGTTATTGCCGCCAATCTCGCCCACCATGATGATGGCATGCGTATCGGGGTCGGCGTTCAGCAGCTGAATCGCGTCGAGATGCGTCGTCCCGATAATCGGGTCGCCGCCAATGCCGATACAGGTCGACTGGCCAATCCCCAGCGCCGACAACTGGCCCACGGCTTCGTACGTCAACGTGCCCGAGCGGCTCACGACGCCAATATTGCCGGGCTTAAAAATGTGCCCCGGCATAATGCCGATGCGGCACTCGTTCGGCGTAATGATCCCCGGACAGTTCGGCCCGATCAGCCGCACGTTCCGCTCTTTCAGAAACTGCTTCACGGCGATCATGTCCCGCACCGGAATGCCTTCCGTGATGCAGACGATCAGTTCGACGCCGGCGTCGGCCGCTTCCATAATCGAGTCCGCCGCAAACGGCGGCGGAACAAAGATCACGCTCGCGTTGGCGCCCGTCTCCTTCACGCAATCGGCCACGGTGTTGAACACCGGACGGTCAAGATGCGTATTGCCACCCTTGCCCGGCGTCACGCCGCCAACGACGGTGGTGCCGTAGTTGATCGACTGGGTCGCGTGAAAGGTGCCTTGCGCACCGGTGTAGCCCTGCACCAGCAGGCGAGTATTCTTGTTTACGAGTACGCTCATTGTGCCGCCCTCACGACCTGTTGGGCCCCGTCCATCATCCCGTCGGCCACGCCGAAGTTGAAGCCGGACTCAGCCAGAATCTTCTTGCCCTCGGCCACGTTCGTGCCTTCCATGCGGATCACGATCGGCACACTGATGCCGAGTTCGCGCGCCGCGTTCACCACGCCCGTCGCCAGGATGTCGCAGCGCAGAATGCCGCCGAAAATGTTGATGAACACCGCCTTCACGGCCGTATCGCTCAACAGAATCCGGAACGCGTTCTTGATCTGCTCTTCGTTGGCGCCGCCGCCCACGTCCAGGAAGTTGGCCGGCTCGCCGCCCGCGTACTTCACGATGTCCATCGTAGCCATCGCCAAGCCAGCGCCGTTCACCATGCAAGCGATGTTGCCATCGAGCTTGATGTAGTTCAGGCTGAACTTCGACGCTTCCACTTCAAGCGGATCCTCTTCGGCCAGGTCGCGCAGGTCCGCGAACTCGGGATGCCGGAACATCGCGTTGTCGTCAATGTTGATCTTGGCGTCGAGCGCCATCACGCGGCCATCTTTCAAGAGGATGAACGGGTTGATTTCCGCGAGCGAGCAATCGATCTCGTCGTACGCCTTTGCAAGCGCCATCATCGCCTTCGCCGCCGCGTTCACGCTGCCGGCCGGAATCCCAATCCCGAAAGCCATCTTCCGCGCCTGGTAGCCCGAAAGGCCGATGCCCGGCTCAATCACTTCCTTCAAAATCTTCTCGGGCGTATGGTGGGCGACCTCTTCGATCTCCATGCCCCCCTCGCTCGACGCCATGAAAACGTTCTTCCCGCTGGCGCGGTCGAGCGTGATTCCCAGGTAGAGCTCTTTCTCGATGGGCAGCGCTTCTTCAACGAGAAGCCGACCCACCTTCTGGCCCTGCGGACCCGTCTGGTGAGTCACTAACTGCATGCCCAGGATGTTCCGCGCGGCGGTCACCGCGTCCTCCACCGTCTTGACGACCTTCACGCCGCCGCCCTTTCCGCGGCCTCCTGCGTGGATCTGCGCCTTGACGACGACGAACCCTCCCAGCTCTTTTGCTGCTGCCTCAGCCTCTTCTACGGTGAATGCGACCTTGCCTTTCGGCACGGGCACTCCGTAGCGGGCGAGTATGGCTTTGCCTTGGTACTCGTGGATTTTCATACGCTAAACTCTAAAGTTTACCATGGCGTTTTTACCCTTCCTGCACAAAGTAACTGAAGCGAAACCATTAAGTGAGCAGGAAGCGGAAGCGGCCATGAATTTGATCCTCGAAGGGCACGCCAGCCCGGTGCCCCTTGCCGCCTTCCTCGCCGCCTACCGGGTCGTCGGCCTCTCCGGCCCGGACATGACCGGTTTCGCCCGCGGCCTCCGTTCCCATCTCACCCCCGTCAACGTCAATCTTCTGCCCGGCGAAGTGCTCCTCGATACCTGCGGCACCGGCGGCGACGGCACCGGCACGTTCAACATCTCCACCGTCACCGCCTTCGTCGTCGCTGGCGCCGGCGTCAAAGTCGGCAAGCACGGCAACCGCAGCGTCTCGAGCGTGTGCGGCTCGGCCGACATCCTCGAAGCCCTAGGCGTCCCCATCCACACGGACCCCGCCCTGATGGCTGCCGACATCGAACGCGCCGGTTTCGCCTTCCTGTTTGCCGCCGTCCTTCATCCCGGCATGAAGCACGTCGGCCCCATCCGCGCCGAACTCAAAATGCGGACGCTCTTCAATCTCCTCGGCCCCTTGGCGAACCCCGCCAGCGCCTCGGTCCAACTCATCGGCGCCCCCTCTGTGCAGGACGCCTCCCACATTGCCGAAGCCCTGTATGCCCTCGGCAACCGCAGCGCCCTCGTCGTCCATGGCTCCGACGGCCTCGACGAGCTCACCACCACCGGCTCCTCCACCGTCTTCCGCATCGCCGATACGATCCACGAAGAGGTCTGGCGGCCGGAAGATTTCGGCCTTCCTCGCGCTTCGCTCGCCGATCTCCTCGGCGGCGACCGCGATCACAATGCCGCCATCGCCACCGCCATCCTCACGAGCGAAGATCAGGGTCCCAAGCGCGACATCGTCCTGCTCAACGCCGCAGCCGCCCTCATGGTCGCCCGCGGCCTATCGCCCCGCGACGCCGTCGCCGCCGCCCGCACGTCACTCGATTCCGGCGCCGCCCTCGGCGTCCTCCGCAAACTGCAGAATCGCGGGTAGCCGGTCGCTGAAAGTGCTGCGCGCCAGCACCCGCCCACAGCCCGCCTCCGCCGCCGCCTGCCGCAGCTCCGTCTGCACGTGCGAAACGAACCCAATCAACTTTTCCCCCGGCAACTCCCGGATCAGCCCCAACACGTCCAGCCCTTTCAAATTCAGGTCCAGCACAATCAGGTCCGCCCCCGCCGCCCCGGCCCGCGCCGCCTCCGCTGTCTTCACAAACCGCACCGCCACGCTCGCCTGCTTCGCCGCCGCTTGTATCTTCACGGCGAAAAACAAGTCCTCCACAATCGCTAGTAACTCTCTGCTCACCAATTCAGCATAGCCAGAATGCTATTTTTAAGGTCATGGCTGATGCCAACCCTTTTCAGGACCCGCAAAGATTTGAACGCCGGGTCCCCCCCTGCGCCGTAGTGATTTTTGGAGCCAATGGCGATTTGACCAAGCGCAAGCTGGTCCCTTCGCTCTACCGCCTTGCCATCGAAAGGCGTCTGCCCCAGGGATTCGCCATCGTCGGTACCTCCCGCACGCCGATGTCGGATGAGGCCTTCCGCGAAAAGATGGAAGCCTCCGTCCGCGAGCACCTCGAAAACTCCCACTTCGATGAAGCCGTCTGGGAAGAGTTCGCCCGCGGCCTCTACTATGTAGCCGGCGACCTCGCCTCTCCCGAACTCTACACCGCACTCACCGCCCGCCTCGCCACCGTCTCTGAAGAGCGCCAGACCGGGGGCAACATCCTTTTCTACCTTTCGACGCAGCCCAGCCAGTACGCGACCGTCGCCCGCGGTCTCGCCGGCCTTGCGAAAGGCAACGGCTGGCGCCGCCTCGTCGTCGAAAAGCCCTTCGGCCACGACGATCAATCCGCCCGCGAACTCGAAGTCGCGCTCCACGAGTACTTCACCGAAGACCAGCTCTACCGCATCGACCACTACCTCGGCAAAGAGACCGTTCAAAACATCCTCGCTTTCCGCTTCGGCAACCCCATCTTCGAACCGCTCTGGAATCGCCAGTACATCGACCACGTCCAGATCACCGCCGCCGAATCCATCGGCGTCGAAGGCCGCGGCGCCTATTACCAGGAAGCCGGCGCCCTCCGCGACATGATTCAAAATCACCTGCTTCAGGTGTTGTCCACTGTCGCCATGGAGCCCTCCGCGGTCTTCGAACCCACCGCCGTCCGCGACGAGCGCGCGAAGCTACTCCGTTCCATCCGTCCCCTGAAACCCGCCGACGTTGACGCCCACGCCGTCGCCGGCCAATACGGCCCCGCCGCCATCGGCGGCAAGGATGTCCCCGGCTTCCGCGGTGAACCCGGCGTAAACCCGCAGGCGATGACCGATACCTACGCCGCCGTCACTTTCCTTGTCGATAACTGGCGCTGGGCCGGCGTCCCCTTCTACGTCCGCAGCGGCAAACGCATGCCCAAACGCGTCACCGATATCGCCATCCGCTTCCGCCCCGTCCCCCACTCCCTCTTCGCCAACGAATCCGCCCGGCCCAATCTCCTCATCCTCCGCATCCAACCCGAAGAAGGCATCTCCCTCCGCTTCTCGTCGAAGCAGCCCGGCTCCGGCATGAATCTCCGCCCCGTCTCGATGGACTTCAACTACGGCACCAGCTTCGGCATGCGCACCCCCACCGCCTACGAAACCCTGCTCGTCGACGCCATGGCCGGCGACCCCACCCTCTATACCCGCCAGGACATGGTCGAAGCCAGTTGGGCCGCCGTCCAACCCATCGTCGACGCCTGGGGCAACCGCACCGGCCCCGACCCCTTCCCCAACTACGCCGCCGGCACCTGGGGACCCGCCGCCTCCGACGAAATGCTCGCCGCCCGCGGCCACGTCTGGAGAGTGCCATGATCACCGCCGTCCAGCCAGAAAAACTGCTCAAGGAGCTGGAACACGTATGGGCCGAACTCGGCAAAGGCCACCCCGCCGACGCCCTGCTCCGCGCCTGTTCGATGACCATGCTGGTCGCCACCACCGACCCGAAGGACGAGGTCGACCTCAAGAACACCCTCGCCGACCTCATGCGCGCCCATCCCGGCCGCATGATTATCGTTCGCATCGTCGACACGCCCGATCCCGTCCTCTCCGCTGAAGTCACCGCCCAGTGCCTCCTCGCCTTCGGCGGCCGCCAGCAGCTCTGCTGCGAGATGATCGAAATCCGCGCCTCCCGCGACCGTCTCGCCGATGTCTACTCCGCCTCGCTCGGCCTCACCGTCGCCGACCTCCCTGTCATGCTCTGGGTTAAGGATATCCGCCTCGTCCAGGAGTCCAGCTTCCAGCCCATGCTCCAATTGGCGCGCACCATCCTGGTCGACTCCGTCCCGCTCGGCCCCAGCATCCTCCCGGCCCTCAACGACCGCCGCCGATCCGGCTGGCGCGTCAAAGATCTCGCGTGGACCCGCTGCACCGCCTGGCGCGAAACCCTCGCCCAGGCCTTTGAAAGCACCTGCCTCCAAGGCCGCATCCCCGAAATCACCAAAGTCGAAATCGCCTACGCCGGCGCCAACCCTTCCGTCAGTGGCCTCTACCTCCGCTCCTGGCTCGCCGCCCGCCTTCCCCAGGCGACTTTTGAGTTCGTGCCCTGCCCGCCCCGCCGCAATGGAAACCTCCAAGCTCTCCGCTTCCACTCCACCGTGCAGGAGCTCGAACTTCGCGCCGTCGACGATGCGACACTGGAAATTGTCACGAACAGCCTGACCAGCCGGGTTCTCGCGCCAGCCCGCGCCGAAGCCGACCTGATCGAAGAAGAGTTGTCCATTCTGGGCAACGATTCCATATACGAGGCTACCCTGTCCGCCACCATCGCCCCCGCCCCGCTCAACCAATGAACTTCCGCAAGGACATCTCTCCTGACCCCGCCGCCGCCGCCGAGGCCTGCGGTCGAACCATCCTCGAACTCCTCTCGAACTCCCTCGCCGAACGCCCGGAAGCCACGCTCGCCATCTCCGGCGGCTCCACGCCAAAGCTCCTGTTCGCCTGGCTCGCCGAGCAGCCTTTCGACTGGTCCCGCGTCCATCTCTTCTGGGTCGACGAACGCGCCGTCCCCCCGGGCGACCCCCAGTCGAACTTCACCCTCGCCGACACCCATTGGCTCACCCCCGGCGCCTTTCCCAAGGACAACATCCACCGCATCCACGCGGAAAAGCCCGTCGGAGAAGCCGCCAGCATCTACGCCGACGATATCCGCGGCTTCTTCCAACTCGAAGACGGGCAGATCCCCGTCTTCGACATCATCCAGCAGGGCATGGGTGCCGACGTCCACACCGCGTCCCTTTTCCCGGGCGAACCCGCCGTGCTGGATACCACCGGTGTTGCCGCGGCCGTCTATGTGGACAAGCTCAAGGCGGCCCGCATCACCCTGCTCCCCGCCGTCCTTGCCGCCGCCCGCCATACGCTCATGCTCGTCTGCGGCGAAGATAAGCAGCAAGCCCTCGCCACGGTTTTCGACGGCCCCGAAAGCATTCAAAACTTCCCCGCGCAGCTCACCCGCCACCACCGCGGTGAAGTCATTTGGTTCCTCGATGAAGCGGCAGCCCGCCCTCTGGCTTAGCCTTCTCCTCCTCGCCGCCTGCGCGCCGCCCACGCCCCGCAAGAAGAAGGAGCCCCCGCCAGAGGTCCCTCCGCCCATCAACCGGCTCCTGTTCGGCGGCGATGTGATGCTCACCCGCCACGTCGGCAAGGTCATCGCTGCCAAGGGCGACCCCGCGTGGCCCTTCCGCGAAATCGCCGCCGATTTCGCCAAGGCTGACATCGCCTTCGTCAATCTCGAATCGCCCTTCACCGACAAGGGCAAGCCCACCCTCTCCGGCATGGTTTTCCGCACGGACCCGGCCCACATCGCCGGCCTCACCCTCGCCGGCATTGACGTTGTCTCGTTTGCCAACAACCACACCCGCGATTCGCACGAATACGGTCTGCTCTACACCCTCGACCTCCTCGAGAAGAACAACATCGCCGTCACCGGCGTCGGCCGCGATGAAGCCGCCGCCCGCGCCGGCGTCATCCTCGAACGCCAGGGCGTGAAGTTCGGCTTCCTCGGCTACACCTACGATCAGCGCAACGGCAACCACAAGGACGACGATCCACGCATCAACGGCCTCGACCTGGTCCGGCTTCGCGAAGACGTGCAAGCCATCCGCGCCAAAGCCAACGTCACCATCGTTTCGCTTCACGCGGGCACGGAATACGCCAAGCAACCCAACGCCCAGCAGCGCCAGATGGCTCAGGCCGCCATCGAAGCCGGCGCGGCGTTAGTGATAGGCCACCACCCGCACGTTACTCAGCCCTGCGAAGACTACCGCACCGGAGTCATCTGCTACTCGCTCGGCAACCTGGTCTTCGACCAGACCATCGCCAACACCAACGACGGCTTCGTAGCCGAAGCCGAATTCAAAGGCCCCTCCCTGCGCAAAGTCCGCCTCCGCAAGATCCGCATCCAGAACACCCAGCCGCTCTTTATCACCCCTTAAAACGTGATGCCATACTCCAATACGAGACCCGACTTGCCGTCCGGCGCTCCTGTTGGAATCTTCCAACCCACCACGATCATCTGCCGCTTGTCCGGATGAAACAGCACCCCGGGAATCGCGTAGCCCAGTTCGTGGCGGCCGGAGAACCATTCGCCCAGCAACACCCAATGATTGCCTAAAGGGTGCTCCACGCCAGCCAATACTCCCCCAGTATTCCGCCCGAACAGTTGATGCGTACCCGCGAATCCCCCACCCGTGAGACGTGTCCCCACCCCGGGCAGCCGGAAGCTCCCATGACTGTAAGTGAAGGTCCCGATCCCCCCGCCCCGATGATTCACGATCATCATCTGGCCCACGGTTAACTTTGCCTCTAACTCCGGCCGCGACTCCCGCCAGAACTGCGGCGCGCTCTTAAACCCCACGCCCGTTGAAAACGTCTGCGACAGCGGCGACCCGCCGTTATAACTAGTCACTGCCAACTCCGTCGACTTCCCAACGCCATAGGCGTAGAAGTTCGTCCCCGACCACGACCGACCCGGGTTCCACGCCCGCGCCTGCGTCTCATGCATCAAGAAATGTTTCCCTTTCGGAGTAATGTCCGCCGACGGCATGTTCACAATCGCCTGCTGCCCATGCGCCAACCCCGCCGCCAGAAGAATCAGAAATCCAGAAACTCTCATGCGGCGCTGCAACTTCCGCCGTCCTGCCGCCGTCGGCCGCGGTTCCTCAGTTTCTTGTTCGTCTCATCATCCGCGACCGAAGCCGCGATACCCTTTCTAGCGTCGTTCTGCAGGCGCTGCGCCAGGAGCAGAACGCCACGTAACTGCAATCGAAATTGCATGGTGCCTTCTCCTCAATTGGTGGGCTGTCGTCGCCCACTTCCTCTAGGCTAAAGCGGACCCTGTATTTTGTCTAATAGATGTTTTCGGAACTTCGCATTGGTTAAACCGATGAATGGGAAGCCGCGAACAACTGGCCCCGCGCCGCCGCGCAGATCGCCGCTACCGCCGGATGCTTCACGCGCCGTTCCACTGAAATCGCATAGAAACTTTCGGTCACCGTCGGCACCCGCCCCAACACGACCGTGTGGTAATGGCTCCGGATCTCATCCTCAATCGCCGTCGGACCGGCGAACAACCCCACCCCGGCCTGCCCGAAAGCTTTGAGCAGCGCGCTGTCTTTGAACTCGCCGGCAACCGTCGGCCGGATGTGATACTCCTCCATCCAACGCTCCAGCGCCCGCCGCATACCCGATCCCTTGGCCGGCAGCAGAAACGGCGCACCGTCCAGGCTCTCGGGAAACCCCTTCCGGTACTGCTTGGCCAGTTGCGCCGCACCAAACAGCGTCACGCCACACGTTCCCAGCAGGTGGTTGAACGCCTTCGTCCGTGCCATGCCGGTAATGGGTTCATCGGCCAGCACCATATCCAGGCGGTGTTCGGCCAACTCGGTCAACAGCCGCTCAGTGGAATCTTCCTCGCAGACCAGTTGCACCGGCTCGCCCAGCGCCAGTGCCGGCTGCAAAATCCGATAGGCGATCATCTTCGGCACCAGGTCGGAAATCCCCACCACCAGCCGGATCGGCCGCCCCCGCGGTCGCCCTTTCAGAACCTCTCGCAGCTCCGCACCAAGTCCGAAAATCTCGTCGGCATACTGGAAGACGGTCAGGCCGACGTCCGTCAGCGCCAGCCCTCGCCCCGCTTTGAGAAACAGCTTCTCCCCCAGCGCCTCTTCGAGCTGTTTCAGTTGCCCGCTGATCGTCGGCTGCGCCAGGTGCAGCCGCTCGCAAGCGCGCGCGATGCTGCCTTCCTTGGCCACAACCCAGAAATACAGCAGGTGGTGATAGTTAAGCCATTCCAAGCCAGAAACCCCAGCGCCCAAGCGCTCCTACTAGAGTACTCGTAAGCCCCTACCCCCCAACCTGCCGCTCATCCCCGCCCTCCCACCGCCCATCACAAAATCCCCCACCCTCCCCTTCCGTTCCGCCATCATGGTCCTACCATGAACCGCTACTGGAACTGCCAACTCGCCGGCTGGCTCGCCTACTCCGCCGTCGGCATCACCATCAACCTCCTCAATGGCCGCGAAACCCTCGGCCCCCTCCTCGCCGGCCACGCCGTCCTCATCGCTGCCGGCATCGTCCTCACCCATCAGCTCCGCCGCGCCATCCATCGCCGCCGCGTCCCCGGCCAGTCCCTCGGCGCCCTCTGGCCGTTTCTCACTGCCCAGGCCGTCGCCATCAGCCTCCTGCTCACCGCCCTCGTCATCGCCGTCAACCGCCTCTTCGCGCCCGGCTCCTGGAGCCTCGTCGCCGCCGCCGGCCTCTGGTGGGGCATGCTCCTCGCCGTCGGCGTCTGGGTCGTTCTCTACGTTC
Organism: Acidobacteria bacterium Ga0077553; assembly: GCA_001464575.1. Classification (GTDB taxonomy): domain Bacteria; phylum Acidobacteriota; class Terriglobia; order Bryobacterales; family Bryobacteraceae. The sequence goes on from LNFE01000154.1 coordinate 41,995, forward strand.
GCTTCGCCGACCAGCGCAGCAACCAACACCGCGAAGCCCAGCTCCAACTCGCCCTCCGCGAAGCCCAGCTCCGCGCCCTCGAATCCCAACTCAACCCCCACTTCCTGTTCAACTCCCTCAACTCCATCCGCGCCCTCGTCGACCTCGACCCCGCCCGCGCCCAGGACATGCTCACCCGCCTCTCGAACGTCCTCCGCCATCGCCTCCGCCACGACGACGCCCACACCGTCCCCCTCCAAACCGAACTCGCCACCGTCACCGACTATCTCGCCCTCGAAACCGTCCGCTTCGCTGACCGCCTCCGCTCCGCCGTCACCGTCGACCCCGCGGCCGCTGCCTGCCCCATCCCGCCCCTGCTCCTCCAAACCCTCGTCGAAAACGCCATCAAACACGGCATCGGCCAAACCCGCGGCCCCGGCGATCTCGTGATCCAGGCCCACGTCGAAGACGCCGTGCTCCACGTTGCCGTCGAAAACACCGGCACGCTCCGCCCCGCCCCCGCCGACTCCACCCGCGTCGGCCTGCAGAACCTGCGCGAACGCCTGCATCTCCTCTACGAAGGCCGCGCCCAACTCCAACTGCACGAACACGGCGACCGCGTCCGCGCCACGGTCGCCCTCCCCGTGCTGGGATAGAGGCAGGTAGGGTTAGAACCATGAAGGCCATCCTCGTCGATGACGAACCGCTCGCCCGCTACGAACTCCGCCGCCTCCTCCGCGCCCACCCCGAAGTGGAGATTGCCGGCGAAGCCGAAGACGGTGAACAAGCCCTCCGCCTCCTCGCCGGCACGAGCCCCGACCTCCTCTTTCTCGACATCCAAATGCCAGGCCTCAACGGGTTCGACCTCCTCGAACGCCTTGATGGCGCCATCCCGCAGGTCATCTTCACGACGGCCTACGAAGAACACGCCTTGCGCGCCTTTGAGGTCAACGCGCTCGACTATCTCCTCAAGCCCATTGCCCCAGAGCGTCTCGCCGCCGCCCTCAGCCGGCTCGACACCCGGCGCCCCTCCGCGCCACTCTCGCAGCTCTTCGTGCGCGACGGCGACCGCTGTTGGATCGTCCCCCTTTCTGGTATCTACCTGCTCGAATCCGAAGGCAACTATACCCGTCTCTACTTCGGTAAGGAGCGTCCGCTCCTCCGCCGGTCCCTGAACGCGCTGGAGCGCCGGCTCGCCCCGCAAGCCTTCTTCCGCGCCAACCGCCGCCAACTGCTAAATCTCCAATGGATCGACCAGACGCAGCTCACGCCGAATGGCAACCTCGCCGTCACCCTAAAAGCCGGGCCCCGCGTCGAACTCTCCCGCCGCCAGTCCGAACTCCTCCGCGCCAAGCTCAGTCCCTGAGGACCGCTCACTTCGCCGTCACCGGCCCCATCGGCTCCCCCACCGCAAACTCCCGCGCCGGATCATACTGCGGGTTCTTCGCTGGAATCTGCGCCCCCGTCTCCCGCAGCCACGCCTCCAATCGCTTCCGCATCGCCGCCGCCTTGGCCACCTCCACCCCCGCCAGGTCCTTTGTCTCGCCGATGTCGTTTTTCAAATCGTACAACTCCATCCGCCCCTCCTCGAAAAACAGAATCAGCTTATCGTCCCCGTTTCGCATCGCCGCCGCCGGCCGCCCCTTCTGTGGGCTGTAGTGCGGATAGTGCCAGAACAGATCCCGCACTTTCCCCGCGCGCCCCCGCAATGCCCCCACAAAACTCCGCCCATCCATCCTCGGCAGCTTCTCCCGCGGCACCCCGGCCGCCTCCGCCAGCGTCGCCGCGTAGTCATAACTCACCACCGGTTCCGCGCTCCGGCTCCCTGGCTTCGTCACCCTCGGCCACCGCACCACCGTCGGCACCCGGATGCCGCCTTCGTAGACGTGCCCCTTCCCCAACCGCAGCGGTAGATTCGAAGTCACCGGCCGCCCCTTCCATTCGAGCGACGTCACCCCGCCGTTGTCGGCGCTGAACAGCACCAGCGTATTCTCCGCCACCCCGGCCTTCTCTAAGGCCGCCAGAACCCGTCCCACGCTCTCATCCACGCTCTCGATCATCGCGGCGTATTCGCCGTAGTTCTGCGGATCCTCCGCCCGCGCCTTGGCGTCGTACTTCTTCACCTTCTCCGGCTTGCCCTCAATCGGCGTATGCACCGCGAAATGCGGCAGGTAGAGGAAGAACGGCCGTTCCCGGTTGCTCTCGATAAAGTCCACCGCTAGCGTCGTCAGCCGGTCCGTGAGATACTCTCCAGGCTTACCCTCCAGCGTCACCTTCTTAAGCCAAGCCGGATAGAAGAAGTTGTTCGTCGATCCGGCCTCATCTCCCGCCAGCGACACGTCGAAGCCTTGGTCGGACGGCAAAAACCCTTGCGTGCCCAGGTGCCACTTCCCGATGCAAGCGGTCCGGTAGCCCTGATCCCGCAGCATCTCGGCAATGGTCACTTCCTCGAGCGGCAGCGCCAGCCGCGCGCTGGGTTGGATCACCTTCGTATGGTGATACCGGTTCGAAGCGCCCTGCAAATGCGACGTCAGATGCAGCCGTGCCGGAAACTTCCCGGTCATGATCGCCGCCCGCGTCGGCGAGCACACCGGACTGGCCGAATACCCATCCGTAAACACCATCCCCTCCCGGGCCAGCCGGTCAATATGGGGCGTCTCGTAGAACCTGCTTCCATTGAACCCCGTATCCCGCCAGCCATAGTCGTCAATCAGAATGAGCACGATATTCGGCCGGCGGGTCTTCTGGGCCGCGGCCACCGTGGCCGCCGCCGTGGCGAGGAAAGCTCTACGAGTCATGAGACCACTATTCTCTACCCGATCGGCATAGTTAAAAAGTCGGCTCCGATGAACACCCTTTTCGCCTCGGCTACGGGCAATCTCCGCCCGAGGGTTCCCCCGAGGGATATCAAAGGTGGCGAGCCGAAACCCGTCCTTGGAACCTACGACGGTATGGAGATTCCCGCCTTGCTGGCCTTGACTGAGATGTAGTTAATGAAGGCAGAACACGTCACGAGCATAAACTGTGCATCCTCACAGTCGACGCTGTTCTCATCCTTCAGAGCGTGCCGGATTCCATGGCCGTCACTGGTATAGGCGTACAACTTTTCGAGACTAGCGGACAACGCTGGATGAATTGCGACCTTTCGAGTAATCGCCTTAAGCGCCTTGGCGAGATCAGCAGCGGGATCTCCCACGATCAATTTGCACAGAGCCTCGATCGACGATATAGCCTCCTTCATGGAGTTTCTGTAGTCTGGGGCAGTTCGATCGGAGAAAAGAGACAGTGCTTGCGAAAGATGGGTCTGGACTGGGGACGGAGCGCATTTGAGTGCGCTTTCTATCGCTACGATCTCGGCCTCGGATGTAATCGCAACAATCAGACCGTTCACAAACCGGTACGAGGCGGATTCACTTTGTGTTTTGGCTCAGCGGGAAAATGAGGACTGGAAATTGGTAGAAGAGGGAAGATTCCGCCCTACGGGCGGGGATTTTCAAGGCATAAGGGTCTATCGATC
>LNFE01000155.1 GCA_001464575.1 Acidobacteria bacterium Ga0077553
TTCACGCTCGAACTAAAAGCCTCGCCCTCCTCCCCCACCGCCGGCGTGCCCGTCGAACTGCAATTCACCATCCGCCGCCGCCAACCCCGCCAAACCGTCACGGACTTCGAAGTCCAGCACGAACGCCTGTTCCATCTCATCCTGGTTCGCCGCGACCTCACGCGTTTCGCCCACGAACACCCCGCGCCCCAACCCGACGGCTCCTTCCGGCTCACCCATACCTTCCTCGACCCCGGCGAGTATCACCTGTTCGCCGATGTCGCCCCTATGGGCGCCGGCGGCCAGGTCCTCTTGGCGAAGCTCAAGGTGGGTGGCCGCGCCAACAACGCCCCGCCCGAGCCACTTTCCTCGCTCGCCACTTTCCCGGCTGCTCCCGTACCCGCGGGCCGCACCCTCCGCCTCGCCGCCACGCTCGCCGACCCCAACATCGAACCCTATCTCGGCGCCCGCGGCCATCTCATCCTCATCCACGAAGACGCCGAAACCTTCGTCCACTGCCACCCGGACGAAGCCGTCGATTCCCCGGCCCATCAAGTTCCCTTCCTCGCCCGCTTTCCCAAGCCCGGCCGCTACCAGGGCTGGGCCCAGTTCCAACGGAAGGGCCGAGTCGAGACGGTCTCCGTGCAGTTTCTTGCGCAATGATCCGACTCCTTGCCCTGCTCCTTGTCGCGCTCTCGGCCTTCTGCCATGAAGGCAACCGGCGCAATCCGAAGCCTACCGCCGCCGCCCCTAAGCTCAAACAGGTTCGCCGCGAGCTCAACCAGGTCAAGAAGGCCGCCCCCCACGCCTGCTGCGTCAAGCCGGGCTGCGACCTCTGCCTGCTGCGCAAAGGCAAATGCACCTGCGCCGAAGACGTCAAGGCCGGCCGCGGCGGCTGCGGCCAATGCCAGGCCGGTTGGGCCGCCGGACGCGGTGCCGTCCGCGGAGTTGACGCCGATGACGTCGAACTCCTGCCCTCTGGCCCCGGCGAACTCACGCCGGAGCTCCGCACCATCGCCGCCAATCTGCTCGAAGCCAAGCGAACCCTGGTCAAAGAGAAACGCTTCCAGTGCTGCATCCGCGGTGGCTGCGTCCAGTGCGCCTTTGAAGGCGAATGCACCTGCGGCACGGACCTCGCCCAAGCCAAACCCAAAGGCGTCTGCGGCGACTGCCTCCACGGCTGGCGCGCGGGCGAAGGCCTCTTCGCCGGTATCGCCCCCGGCAGCGTCACCCTCTCCCCCATGAACGACGCCATGGCCGGCATGACCCCCGGCCCCGCCGAATCCGGCGTCTATTTCGCCTCCGGCACCGCCCAGCTCCCCAGCGCCCAGCCGTTCGGCATGCTGACGAAACGAAGCCACGGCTGGAATCTCATGTTCTCCGGAGTACTCTTCGGCGTCCATACCAATAACTCCGGGCCCCGCGGCCGCGACAAACTCTTCGCCACCGGCTGGGTCATGCCCATGGCCTCCCGCCGCCTCGGCCGCGGTGTACTTTCCATCCGCACCATGTTCAGCCCCGAGACGCTCACCGTGACCAACGGTCGCTACCCGCTGCTGTTTCAGGAAGGCGAAACCTGGAAGAACATCCCCATCCTCAATGGCCAGCACCCCCACGACTTCGTCAAGGAACTGGCCGTTGGCTACCAATACCGCCTCGGGGAACAGACCTCAGTCAACTTCTACTACGGCCTTCGCGGCGACCCCGCCATCGGTCCCGTCGCCTACCCCCACCGCGCCTCCCAATCGGAAAACCCGCTGGCCGTCCTCGCCCACCATTATCAGGACTCAACGCATATCGCCACCAATGTCGCCACCGTCGGCGTCTCCCATCGATGGCTCACGCTCGAAGCCAGCGGCTTCCACGGCCGCGAGCCCGACGAGAAGCGTTGGGGCATCGAACTCGGCGCCATCAACTCCTTCGCCAGCCGCGTCACCGTTACCCCGTCCTCCCGCTGGGCCGGCCAGTTCTCCCTCGCCCGCATCAACAACCGCGAGGCCACCCATCCGGACCGCGACTCCTGGCGGCAAACCGCGTCCGTGCAGTACGTTCGCCCCCTCGCCACCGGCCACTGGGCGTGGTCCGCGGTCTGGGGACGCAACCACGACCTAGCCTTCACCCAACTCCCCGGCGCCTACCTGCTGCCGGCTACGGCCAAGCCGAACGCGCAGCGCCAGCACCTGGTCCTCGTCCCCACCCGCGTCCCGGGCTATCGCTATAACGCATACACCCTGGAATCCACGCTCCTCACCCATCGCCGGCACTGGATCTGGGGCCGCGCCGAACTCACCGATCGGAGTTCGCTCTTGCTCTTTGAAGAGGCCCCGTTCGTCGCCCTCATCGAAGAGCAGCGCTTCACCCGCGTCAAGGCCTACACCATGGGCTACAGCTTCGAACTGCCGTCCCGCGTGAGCTTCCTGCAGCACTCCATCGGCGCGCAGTTCCAACTGCTCCAGGCGCCTGCGAATCTGCAGCCTATCTACGGGGCGTATCCGAAGGGCTTCCAGATTCTGCTCCGCGTTCGCTTCCGTTCGGCAGACGGTACACGATGAAGTGCGCGTCCCGGTACCGCTGCTCGTATTGCGGCAGCGCCGGAAATTCCACCGGCACGATCAGCCACCGGTACGGCCGCTTCGCCAATTCGTCCAGTTGCTCAAGGGTGTAGCGCCGCTCGGTCCGGTAGTAGTGCTGCACCTGATTCGGATACGGCGCATAGGCGATCGCCCAGTTCCCCACCGCATAAACCAACTCGTCCGGCCCCGCCACCCCCCGCAACGCATGCATGGCGCCAAAGGGCGGCAAGGCCTGCGCCAGGAACGCTTCCCGGCTGGTCAGCCGCAGCAGGTAGCCCGGCAGCGCCGGATGCAACTCCATCACCACGGTTACGAACAGCGCAAACACAAACCCATAGTGCAGCGCGGGCGCCCAAACGCGGCTCTCCGCCCTCCGCCACGCCAGCAGCATCACCCCCGCCAAAGGCGTAATCGCATAACGGAGGACGGTCAACATCAGGATCCAATACGAAAGGTAGCCGCTCGTAAACCACTGCAGCACTCGCGCCCCCGGAGTACGCACGCCCCAAAGCACCGCGGGAAGCAGCACCGGCAGCATCATTCCCATGGGGTTTTGGGTGGGCGATTCAAAGTACGGCTTGCCTTCAAAATGGAGCCGCCACGGGGCTAGCGCGATCCGCAGGGCCACCTGATCCGCGGTCCTCGATACATAGCTCGGATTGGTCGCCCGCGAGGAGGACTCTGGAAAAACCGGGTTCCCCGTAGCGCGCCACGTCCGGACCTGATAAATCGGCGCCGTCAACGCAAACAGCGCCACGGCCGCCGCCAGCAGCTTCCATCGCCGCCACATCGCGTGCAATAGAAACGGCGCCAGCGCCACCCCGCCAAACAGCGCCGTATGCTTCACCGTAAACGCCGCGCCCCCCAAAAAGACTGCGGCCAAAAGCAACGCATCCCGCCTGCTCTCCCGCCACTGCAAATACAACACGAAGGCCGCAAGTTGATACGCGCTCAACATCAAATCGTTTTTCAAGGTCACGCCCGACCAGTGCAGGAACGGCACGGACGCCACCAGCATCACCACCGTTGCCGCGCTCCCTCGCGCCACGCCGATCACCCGTCCGCACTCGTAGACCAGAGCGAGAAACGCGGCGAACTGCAAGCCCGGAATCATCTGCGGACCCGCCTCTCCCCCCAACCGCAGCGCCCACGCCCCCAGCAGTTCAAATGCCTGCGGATAGTAGCCGTACATCTCGAACTGCGGCGCCACCAGGCCCCCAGCATCCGCATAGAGGCGGCTCAGCATCAGGTGAAACCGCACCGCGTCGCCCGTCCACACCGGCATCACTAGCGCCGCTCCCCCCAAGCCCGCGAACAGCACGCCGAAGAACGCTGGCGCCGCGGGCCATTCGCCCCGCCAGTCCAACTTCGGCAGCGCCCGCCAGGCCGGCGCCAACAGCAGCACCAGAACCCACGTCGGCAACCACCCTGCGGACGCTAATCCGAACAGCACCAGACCATAAACGGCCTGCCCCACCAGAAACCCGGCCGCAATCCGCAGCAGCGGCCGCTCCAGCCACCGGCCAATCAACCGGTCCCCCAACCCGAACGACGCCCAGGCAAACGCCGCCGCGAACAACGCCGCCTGCGGCTCCCGCCACGCCACCAGCGCGACGGGCAACAACACGGCCGGCGCAATCCCCCAGCGCCAGAAATGCGGCGCAATCAGCAGCAGCGGCACCCCCGCCACCGCTAACCAGAACGCCCCGTCTCCCGCCATGCGGAAGAGCTCCAAGTGCCACCAAAGCAACGGCAGCGTTGCTACGATCACCGCAGCGGTAAGTACCCGTAGGATCAGCAATCAGAGACAATCGTAGCAATGATCCTCGTCACCGGCGGTGCCGGCTTCATCGGCTCTCACGTCGTCTCCGCCCTGCGCGCCCAAGGCCGCTCCGTCCACATCGCCGACCTGCAATCCCCCGAACCGTTCGACCTCCGCACCGGCGACATCCCTGGCCTCCTTCACCACGTCGCACCTACGGCGATCATCCACCTTGCCGGCCACGCCATCGTCGGCGACTCCCTTGCCGACCCCCGCCGCGATCTCGAAACCAATCTGCTTCCCACCTTCGCTCTCCTCGAAGCCATCCGCGCCGTCTGCCCCCAGACTCCGCTGCTGTTCGCCTCCACCGGCGCGGTCTACGGCAGCCACGCCGCCCGTCCCTTCACCGAGGAAGATCCCGTTTTCCCGGTGCCTCCCTATGCCGTCTCGAAGCTCGCCGCCGAACGCTACTGCGCCTCCTACGCAGCGGTCTACGGCCTCCGTACCGCCGCCTTGCGCCTCTTCTCCGTCTTCGGGCCCGGCCAGCGCAAGCAGGTCGTCTACGATCTCATCCGCAAGCTTATCGCCGACCCCACCCGTCTTGAAATGTTCGGCGACGGCTCGCAGGTCCGCGACTTCAATCCCGTCGCCAACATCGCCACCGCCTTCCTTGTCGCTCTCGACCGCGCCGCCTTTACCGGCGAAGTCTATAACGTCGGCGGCCCCGAAGCCCTCTCCATCCGCACCCTGGCGGAACGCCTCTCGGAGCTCCTCGGCGCCGAGCCCGTCTTCTCCTTCACTGGCGCCAACCGCACCGGGGACGCCGAATGCTGGCTCGCCGATTGCTCGAAGCTTCTATCTCTGGGCTACCACCCGGAGGTATCCGTCAGACAAGGGCTCCTCGAAACGATAGACTGGGTGCGAGATGATGTCCGGCGTAATTGTTCCCCTCTATGATGATTTCCATCATCGTTCCCGTCTATAACGGAGGCAGCGACTTCGTCCGATGCCTCGCTGACGCGAACGCCAGTGCGCCACCTCCGCTCGAAGTGATCGTCGTCGACGACGGCTCCACCGACGATTCGGCTCAGCAAGCGCGGGCCCTTGGCTTCCGCGTCCTGAGCACCGCCTCCCCGCGCTCCGGACCCGCCAAGGCCCGCAACATCGGCGCCCATGCTGCCACCGGCGACGTCCTCTTCTTCATCGACGCCGACGTCTGCGTCCAGCCAGACTCCGTCGCCCGCGTCCAAGCCGCCTTCGAGAGCGACCCCGAACTCGACGCGCTCATCGGCTCCTACGACGATGACCCCGCCCACCAGGACTTCCTCAGTCAGTACAAGAACCTGATGCACGCCTACGTGCACCAATCCGCCCGCGAACAGGCCTGCACCTTTTGGTCCGGCTGCGGCGCCGTTCGGCGCACGGTCTTCCTCAAACATGCCGGGTTTGACGAATCCTATGGCCGCCCCGCCATCGAAGACATCGAGCTCGGGTTCCGCATGGCTCGCGCCAATCACAAGATGATCCTCGATAAGGACCTTCGCGTGAAACATCTCAAGCGCTGGACCTTCTGGAAGCTCGTCCGGACAGACGTCATGGATCGTGGCATCCCCTGGACCGAGTTGATCTTGCGCGACCGCTCCATGCCCAACGATCTGAATCTCCAGATCAGTCAGCGCGTGAGTGTCGCGCTCGCGTTCCTGCTCCTGCTCAGCGCCCTCGGCATCGCCGTCTACTTTAAGGGCTACGCTCTCACGCCCTTGCTCGGTCTGCTCCTCTTCTACATGGCCCGCTACTGGGTCGACCGGGATGATTCCGAACCGTCGCGCTTCCGCTTCGTTTTCATGACCGCCGGCATGATCGCTCTCGTCGTACTCGCCGAGGCCCATCAAATGCTGCCGATCATCCCTCCCATCGTCCTCGGGTATCTGGCGCTCTTTCTGCGCCACCGCTACTCCTCGTCCCACAGCCGCTACGGCCGCGTGGCCTCATTCGTCTTCATGGCCTACGCCGCGGTCACCACTCTGTTCATCGTCACCTACCTCCCCGGCCACTTCCTGACGCTCGCCTTCGCCCTGGTCTTCATCGCGCTCCTGATTTTAAACAACGAGTTCTACGTCTTTCTTGCCGCCAAACCCGGCAAGCCATTCGCCGTAGCCGCGATCCCCTTTCATCTGCTCTATCACTTCTACAACGGCATCTCGTTTTCCGTTGGCCTGATCCGCCACACCTGGCGCTCTCTCCGCAAACCCAAACCCGCTACTCTGAAATCATGATTTCGCGCTGGACCCTCCTCCTCCTCAGCGCTTGGATTCTCTTCGCGGCGCCCCC
>LNFE01000156.1 GCA_001464575.1 Acidobacteria bacterium Ga0077553
CACCCGGCAGCAGCCTCTCTTGCTGGTCGACCCGATCCCTCCGCCACCGCCCTACCAGCCCGCCCCCGCAAACCGGCCGCCTCCTCCCGCCCACTAGAGCGTCCCCGCGCCCCGCCGCCCACAACCCCAAAAGGAACCCATGTCCCGCGAAATCATCGCCGAGGCGCGCGAAGCCATTGCGCGTACCCTCGGCATCTCCCTATACCCCGGCCAACTCCGCGCCGCGGAAGCGCTCCTCGCCGGAAAGATCGTCGAAATGCCCACTGGTGAAGGCAAAACCGTTGCCGCCGTACCTGCCATCGCCGCTCTCGCCCGCGAAGGCCGCGGCGTCCATGTGTGGACGGCTAACGACTATCTCGCCGCCCGCGACCAGCAATGGATGGCACCCGCCTACAACGCTCTCGGCCTCTCCGTCGCCTCCATCTCCCAACACTCCAGCCCCGCCCAGCGCCGCCTCGCTTACCAGGCCGACATCACCTACCTCACCCCGCACGAATGCGGCTATGACTATCTCCGCGATAGCATTGCCCTCCATCCAAGCGAAACCGTCCAGCGCCCCTTCCACGCCGTCGTCATCGACGAAGCCGACTCCATCCTGATCGACGAAGCCCGCATCCCCCTCGTGATTGCGGCCGAATCGAACGATGCCTCGGCCCACCTCGCCGAAACCGCCCGCGCCGCCCGCTCGCTGCAGCGCGGGGTCCACTTCCACGTCGAGTCCGACGGCCAAATCCTCCACCTCACCGACCACGGCATCGACGTCGCCGAGTCGCTCCTCGCCTGCGAAAATCTCTACGCCGACCCCGAACACCTCGACGCCCTGCAGAACGCGCTCCACGCGGAACATCTCCTCCGGCGCGACGTCGACTACCTCGTCACTGCCGATGGGATTCTCCCCATCGACGACTACAAAGGGCGCACCATGCGCGACCGCCGCTGGCCCGCCGGCCTCCACGCCGCCCTCGAGATGAAGGAGGGGCTCCCGCCCCGCCGCGAAGGCCGCATCCTCACCGCCGTATCTCTCCAAAACCTCACGGCCCTCTATCCCTTCGCCTGCGGCATGACCGGCACTGCCGCCACCCAGGCCGACGAGTTCCGCCTCGTTTATGGCCTCGAGGTGGACGTCATCCCGCCCCATCGGCCCTGCATCCGCATCGATCATCCGGACCGCCTCTTCCGCACCAAGGCCGGGCAGTATCAAGCGCTCCTCGCCGAAATCGCCGCTGTCCATGCCACCGGCCAACCCCTCCTCGTCGCCACCCGCACCGTTGAAGAAGCCCAGCAACTCTCTGGGCAACTCGAGCTCCCGCATCACCTGCTCACCGCGAAGAACGAGGCCGAGGAAGCCGCCGTCATTGCTCGAGCCGGCGAGGTTGGCCGAATCACGCTGTCGACGAACATGGCCGGCCGCGGCGTCGACATTGTGCTCGGCCCCGGCGCCGCCGAACGCGGTGGGCTTTGTGTCCTCGGCGTCGGCCGCAACGAATCTCGCCGCATTGACAATCAACTGCGCGGCCGTGCTGGCCGCCAGGGCGACCCTGGCGCGTCGCGATTCTTCGTCTCCTATCAGGACGATCTCATCACGAACTACTTGGGCGCGACAGAGGCCAACCCGGACGATGTGCAACGCATGCTCGAAGGCCGCCATCTCGACCTCCGCCTTCGCCTCCGCAAGTACGAGCACATTCTCGAAGCGCAGCGCCTGCTCCATGCCCAACGCCGGCTCGAACTCGCGACTCCGGAAGAAAGGCTCCACCACGACGATCTGTGGAGCCAGCACCTCGAACGGGTCACCCAGTATCGCGCCGGCCTCCACTTCCTCTCCTACTCCGGCGCCGACCCGCTACGGGAGTACCTTCGGCTGGTCCACGCCTGGTTTGAAGACCTCGCCCTCCAGGAGCCCGAAGCCAATCTGGGTGCTCGCAGCCGCGGCGCCACGTGGACGTATCTGTCCACCGACCAACCCTTCGGAACCCCCTTTTCCCGGTTGCTCAAGAACATGCTGGCCACCCTCCGGGCCACCGTCAGGAAATCCGGATAGCTCTCACCGCCCTTCCGGCTCACCGCAGAAAGCTAGACGAGAATAGAGGGGATGCCAATTGGCGCCATCCGCACTTTCGCCATCGCGATCCTCTTCCTTGGCTTGGCCTCTGCACAGCTCCCCGACAACGCGAAAGCCGTTGGCATGACTGTGTCGGTCGCGTCCAGCCTGCGGGTGGCAATGGAAGAGGTTACGGCCGCCTACGAACTCCAGCACCCCCAAACCAAGGTCACCTTAAACTTCGGCTCTTCCGGCGCCCTGCAACAACAGATCGAACAGGGCGCCCCGGTCGACGTGTTTCTCCCCGCCTCTTCGCGGCAGTTAGACGCGCTGGAGTCGCAGGGGCTCATCATCAAGGAAACTCGCCGCGACCTGCTGGTGAACGAGGTGGTCTTGATCGCACCGGCCGGATCCACCGCACCCAAAGACTTCGCCGGATTGGGGGCGAGCGACTTTGGCCTGCTCGCCCTGGGCGATCCCGCCAGCGTCGCCGCCGGAGAGTACGGCAGAGAGGTGCTCCGTTCACTAGGATTATGGAGCGCCGTTGAACCCAGACTGGTCCTGGCCAAGGACGTTCGGCAGGTGTTGACCTATGTCGAGTCCGGCAACGCCGCCGCCGGCCTCGTCTATGCGACCGACGCCCGCGCGTCGAACAAGATTCGGCTCGTGGCCAAGGCAAGCCCCGGATCCCACGCCCCCATCGTATACCCGGTTGCCGCAATGCGCCGCTCCGCCCACTTGCCCCAGGCGCGTGAGTTTGTCGCTTTCCTTTTCACGAGCACCGCGCAGGATATCTTCCGCAAGCATGGTTTCCTGCCGGGACCACCACCCACTAGCGCCAGCGAGAAAGCACCTGACCACCCCTGGGACTTGTCGCCCTTGTGGATCTCCATCCAAACATCAGCGGCGGCCACCGTTTTGACCTTCCTTCTGGGGCTTTACGCCGCGTACCAAATGAGTCGTTACCAAGGCAGAGGCAAAGGTCTGCTGGATGGCCTGTTCACGTTGCCACTCGTCTTGCCGCCGACGGTCATCGGGTTCTTCCTGCTGCTGCTCTTTGGCCGCAATAGCCCACTGGGCCAACTGCTGCAGGAGGTAGGGTTGACGATTGCGTTCTCCTGGACCGCGACGGTCATTGCCGCTACGGTCGTTGCGTTTCCCATGATGTACCGGACATCGCTGGGCGCACTGGAGCAGGTCCCGCCCGCTTTTCTAGAAGCCGCCCGGACTCTGGGCGCCTCGGAATGGCGTGTTTTCCGCAGCGTGATGCTTCCCCTAGCCGGGCCGGGTATTCTCGCCGGCACCGTCCTCGCATTTGCCCGCGCGTTGGGCGAATTTGGCGCCACGTTAATGCTGGCCGGCAACATCCCCGGGCGCACGCAAACGATGCCGGTAGCGATCTTCTTCGCCGCGGAGGGCGGCGAGATGAATCGAGCCCTGGGATGGGTCATGCTCATCGTCGCGCTCTCCCTGACCATCATCGCCGCGCTGAGTTACTGGTCCCGGCGTCAGTTGACGCCGGTAGCCTCAAAGCGTGCGCCGTTGCCGGAGCCCGACCCGGAAAAGCCAATGGCGAAGTATTCGGTGGGTGGCAACCCGAACCGAGCTAGCCGCAAAGAACTGCTCTTCGACGTTCACAGACAAGCGGGCGACTTCTCGCTCCGCACCGCCTTTCAGTTGAGCGAGGGCCCCATGGGCTTACTGGGCGCATCCGGTTCCGGCAAGAGCATGACGCTGCGTTGTCTCGCTGGCATCGAAACCCCGCAACAAGGCAGCATCGTTTTGAACGGTCGAGTCCTTTTCGACAATTCCGAGCGGATCAACATCCCGCCATCCGAGCGCCGGATCGGGGTGCTCTTCCAGGACTACGCGTTGTTCCCCCACATGACCGTCCGGCAAAACATCGCCTTCGGTCTCCATGGTCTTCCGGCCGCCGAACAGCAGGCGAGAATCGACGATTCCCTGCAGCTGGTGCGGATGGAGGGATTTGAAGACCGTTATCCGGCGGAACTCTCGGGAGGGCAGCGGCAACGCTGCGCCTTGGCCCGGGCCCTCGCCACGCATCCGGATGCCTTGCTCCTCGATGAACCCTTCTCCGCGCTCGATCCCCACTTGAGGCGGCAATTGGAAAACCAACTGCGCGAGGCACTCTCCGCGTATCAGGGAGTTGTCGTGTTCGTCACCCACGATCTCGCAGAGGCCTTCCGCTTCTGCCGGGACTTGGTCGTGCTCGAAGCCGGCAAGGTAATCGCCTCAGGACCAAGGGGGCAGTTGTTTGAGCAGCCCGGTACCACCTCCGCGGCCCGCCTAACGGGTTGCAAGAATATTGCAAGTGCCGTACAGGCCGAGCCGGGGCTGATTCACGTACCCGCCTGGGGGATCTCTCTCCAGGTTCCCGGGCCAGTCGGCAAGGAGCTGACCCACGTAGGCATTCGGGCTCACCACCTTCGGATCGCCGAACGGGCCACCCGCGAGGGCAGCGACAATACCACAAACGTGTTTTCGGCCTGGCTCAAAGAAGTCAGTGAATCTCCCCACGAAATGACGCTTTACCTCCAACTGCGGGACATCGCTCTGGGGCATGACGCCATGCACCTTCAGATGGATGTGCCCAAACAACTATGGACGGAAATCGCGGCGCGCCCGCAGCCTTGGCCCATTCAATTGCCGCCGGAGCGTTTACTGCTGCTGAGCAATTGATGGCGAACCCGATGCCCATGAGGCGGCTAGCCGGGGCCTGAAGACGGAAATTGGGCGATCATCATTTCGCGGTAGGCGCTTTCCAGATGGCGAACGAAGGCATCGGGATTGCCCAACGCCGACCCGGCCAGGCGGGCGCGCATCTGGCCGCGCAATTCGGCCAACGCGGTTGGATCGGCGGCGTGTCTAATGGCAATGTCGCGGTACTCCTCCGGCGTGGCGGCAATCCAGTCGTCAAGGCCGTACTGCCGGTTCAGGTCCACCCCCACGCGGGAGACGTGCGCCGCGCCCGCCAGCACCACCAGCGGAACGCCCATCGCCAGAGCCTCACAAGAAGTGGTGGTGCCGTTGTAAGGAAACGGATCAAGAGCAATGTCCATGTCCGCATAGTGCTCCAGGTGCACCCCGTGAGAGGGCATTTGGGGAGCAAAGATCAAACGCTCAGCCGCGATACCGAGTTGGTCGAAGTAGGAAGCAAAATGCTCCAGGGCGGCGGGATCCCGGGCGTCCCGGTGCTTCAGCAGTAGTTTCGACCCTGGCACGCCATCGAGGACCGACGCCCAAAGACGGATGACCGCCGGATCGATCTTCATGAAGTTGTTGAACGACCCGAAGGTAACGAACCCGTTCCGCAGGCACGGGGGCGGAGCGACCGGCGGGATATACGCCGGCGGCTCATAGGTGAGGAAACAGGGCAGGCGGAAGAGGCTCTCCGAATGAAACGCTTCGGTCAGGCCGGGGGGATCGGCGACCGCATCGGTGATCCGGTAATCGATGGACGTGAGACCGGTCGAGTCGGGATAGCCGAGCCAGGTAACCTGCACCGGCGCGGGTTTCCGGGCGAACAGGAGCAGACGGCAGCCGCCGGAGTGGCCCGCGAGATCCACCAGGATATCGATGGCATCCGCGCGAATCAGCGCGGCGGCCGCGTCGTCATCCAACGCATGAATCTCGCGCCAGCGGGAGCCGGCGAGCTTGGCGAACTCGGCGGTGGCGGTGTCCGGCTGGGGCACGTTCGCGTAGCAGTAGAACTCCACCGCGGCCGGGTCGTGACGGCGGAGCACCGGGAGTAGAAACTGGCGGACCGGGTGGAGACGATAGTCCGGGGAGACATAGCCGACGCGGAGCGGGCGGCCGGCGATGGGGGCCGGAGAGTGGGGAACCTGAAGGGCGCGAAGCGGGGCCTCGTACAGTTCGGCAAAGCGGAAGTGTTCGGCGGCAATCTCGGCGGGGGAGCAATCGAGAGCGTAGTGCATGCTAAACAGGTACGGCGAATGGGTGCCGTGGCCGGGCATGTGGGAGAGCAGTTGGCGCCAGAGAGAGAGGGCTTCCGGGATGTTGCCCTGACTCATCAGCGAGGAGGCGATGGGGACCAGGGCGGCATGGTGATCGGGATCCAGTTCCAGGGCGCGGCGGGCAGCGCCGATGGCTTTGGCGGACTGGCCGATGTCGGAGTAGACCCCCGCGAGATGGAGGTGCGTTTCCAGGCGATCGGGGGCGAGGGCGAGAGCGGCTTCCAAGCGATGGATAGCGGGGCCGAAGAGGCGGAGGGCGCCGAAGAGCACCCCCAGATCGGCGAGCAGCGCGACGTCTTCCGGAAGAAGCAGGTTGGCGCGCAGCAGGAGTTCGAGCGCCTTTTTGGCGTCGCCGCGATCCCGGGCGAGCAGGCCCAGCCGGTAGAGCGCACCGGGATGGCCGGGCTTGGCGCGGAGGACGGCGCGGCAAAGGGCTTCGGCTTCCGCGTGGCGCTGTTGCGTGTGGAGCGCGGCGGCTTCGTCAAGTTGGGCGGCGGGGTCCATGCAGAGGCTTCTTAGGCGCGTTGATGCGGCAGAAGGCGCGCGTTCACCACGTCGAGGTAGCGGGCGGCGGAGGACACCCCGGGGGCCAGGGTGAGGGTGGTGCGGAAGGCGACCGCGGCGCGGGCCCACTGGCCCAGACGGGCGAGAGCGACACCGAGTTGGAGATGGGCGGCCGGGGTTTCGTAACGAAGGGCGATCGCTTCGAGAGCCAGTTCGGCGGCGCGCTCGGGTCGCCGACGCAGGTTGTGCAGCGCGGCCATGCCGCCGAGCGCATCGGGCGAAGCGGGGTCGAGCCGGAGCGCGGTGGCATAGGCGGTCTCGGCCTGCGCGACGAGACGCTTGGAGAGGTAAACATTGCCGAGGAACGCGTGCAGCGAGGCAGAGTTCTCACCCAGCGAAGCGGCCTTTTCCAGATCGGCCAAGGCCAAGTCGAACTGGCGGCGGTGGCTGTAGATCACTCCCCGCAGGAAGTGGGCCCAGGCGTGGGGTTCCTGGCCCTCAATGAGGGCGTCGAGGAGCGTTTCGGCCTGTTCCACCAGGCCGAGGACGATGCAGCACTGCGCTAGGGTGCGCTGGTAGCGGATCTCTTCGGGGGCTTCCGCGGCCAGGGATTCGAGCAGCGGCAGAGCCAGTTGGGGGCGGCCCGTGCTCATATAAACGCCGGCCAGTTGAAACTGCTCCTGTTCATTGGCGGGGGATGGCGGATCGGAGGCAACCATGGCCAGAAACTGGGTGGCGAGGCCTTGGGAATCGGGAGAGAGCGGGGCAGAGCTGGCAGGGGCGGTGAGCGAGCGGCCATCCAGATTTTCGGCCGGGAGACCCAGGAGTTGGAGGACGGTAGGGGCAACATCGACCAGGCGGGCGCCGTAAATCAGTTCATCGGCAGGGAGAGCCGGGGCGCGCAGGCAGAGCAGGCCGGAGCGGGTGATCCAGGCCTGGTGGTCAGTAAAGCTGGTCGTATTCTTGCGTGGACGATCGTCGCCCGCCGCATAGCCGAAGGGAGCAACGAGCAGGACGGCCGCATCAGGACCAGCGAGATCGAGCAGGGCGCCCAGCAGCATGTCGTGGAAGCGATAAACGGCGGGGAGGACGTCACCGTAGATTTCGTGTGCGGCGGGGTCTACATGCGCCATCCGGGGCGGGAGAAATTCGGAGAAATGGACGGAGCAATAAGCCAGGGCGTCGTAATGGACGGCGGCGAAATCCCAAGGCTGTTCGGCCAGGGCGTAGGTGGCTGCGTTATGGAGAGAGCAGGCCATGGCGAGGGCGTGCGCGATCCGGCCGAGCCGGTCGTTGTAGCGTTGGTCGATCAGGTGGGCGAGAGGGAGGAGCTCTTGGAGCGCGGCGGGGGGAAAGGCGCTGGCGGGCAGGTGGAGTTCGGCCAGCGAATCGGCGAGATGGGCGGGAGCGAACGACTGCGGATCCGGGTTGGCGCCGAAGTCTGGCGTGACAAACAGGCCGGGGATCTCCTCGGCCTGCACAGCGCCGGGCCAGCCGATGACGTGGCAACGCAGGCCATGGGCGGCGAGCGTATCCCAAACGGCGGGTTGGCGACGGGTGTGGAGCGGGGCCGGCGAGAGCAGGCCGTGGCGATCAGGATGGACACCCGTGGCGACGGAGGTCCAAATCGGGAGCGGGAGAGAAGGGTGGGGAGTGACGGGTCTACCCAGGGCGCCTTGCCGGATCAGGCGCCCCAGGTTCGGGAGTTGTCCACTATCGAGCAGCGGACTGAGCAGAGCCCATTCGGCGGTTCCCCAGCCGACGAGCAGAACGCGGGTTGAGCCGGACGAAGACACTCGCTGGGGCTACGCCTGCTTGCGCTTCCGGGCGGCGACGGCCAAGGCCCCAAGGGCGAGTGCGGCGAGGGCACCGGTGGCCGGTTCGGGGACGTCGGAGGCAGAGCCCCGCAGATCGAAGGTGGTGATGCTGCTGGCCTGCTCCCATGCGTAACCGTAGAGGAGCGGACCGTCAAACTGTAGGAAGGCGAGGCGATTGTAGCCGCCGTTGGTCGTGGCGAATCCCACGCCGAGAAACGTGGGAGACAGCGAAGAGTTGAAGACTACGGCGACGTCAGAGCCACCAGGCCCCCAGAGGCTAAAGCTGTCTGCGCTGAAGAGCTGAACACCAGTGAGGAGTTGCCGCGCGATGCCGATGGAATGGGCGAGAGCGCCCGGCTGAAGAAGGTCCACGAGGGCCCCCGAGGAGCCGAGGGCGGTGAAGCTGAGTTCCGAAACGCCAACCCCATCAATATCGAGGGTGAAGCCGTTCCGGACATCAACGGGGGTGGGCAGGATCACCGTGATCGGTGCGGCCTGAGCCGGGATAGCGGCGACGACAGCGCCGGCGGCGATTGCGTAGCGGCTGAGACGAGTTTCCAGTAAAGATGAGAGCATGATTTCTCCGGGCGGGGCCGTGTGTTTTTAGTACTTAAGTCCTAAGACAAACGCCCGATCGTAGCATACCCGCCCAGCGAATACAATTGCACCACGCTTGGGGGAGGAAGCACCAAATCTTGTCGCGGCACGGCATGCCAAGCCGCCATCCTGCGCAGCCCATCCCCCCAACCACCGCGTTACAATAGAAAAGAATCCTTCAACGAAAGCCGTACGCTTGTCAGATTACCCCTACGTCACCCTCACTGTCCTCGGCTCCGGCACCAGCGTCGGCGTCCCGTCTATTGGCTGCGACTGCGACGTCTGCACCTCCGACGACCCGCGCGATAACCGCATGCGCGCCTCCGTCTGGCTGAATTTCGCCGGCAAAAACGTCGTCATCGATACCTCCCCGGACTTCCGCACCCAATCCCTCCGCGCCGGCATCCCTTACCTCGACGCCGTCCTCTACACCCACTCCCACGCCGATCACATCCTTGGCCTCGATGACCTCCGCCCCTTCAACTATCGCCAAGGCGGCACTATCCCCATCTACGCCTCCGAACCCACCCTGGTCGTCATCCGTCGCGTCTTCGAATACGTCTTCGCCGACGGCCGCAAGGAAAACTCCGTCCCCCGCCTTACCGTCAACGTCCTCGATGGCGAACCCTTCGAACTCTTCGGCCAACAGATCACCCCCATCCCGCTCTATCACGGCTCCATGATCGTGTTCGGCTATCGCGTCGGCCAGATCGCCTATCTCACCGATCACAATCAGATCCCCGAAGAGTCGATGGACAAGCTCCGCGATCTCGACATCCTCTTCCTCGACGCGCTCCGCTATAAACCCCATCCGACCCACTCCTCCGTCGACCAGTCCCTCGCTATTGTCGAGCGGCTCAAACCCAAAACCGCCTATTTCACCCACATCTGTCACGACCTCGGCCACGAACGCGCCGAAAGCAAACTCCCCCCCAATGTCTTCCTCGCCTACGACGGCCTGCGCGTTGAGGCGCTCTTGTGAGAGCCGTCACCATCGGCGCGTTTGACGGCATCCACCTCGGTCACCGCCTCCTCTTTGAATGCGTCCGCTCCATCGCCGCCGTCCGCGAACTGCAACCAGCTGTCGTTACCTTCGATCCCCATCCCGCCACCATCGTTGCCCCCGAACGCGCGCCCAAGCTCATCACCACCCTCGACGAGCGCCGCCGCCTCATCGCCGCCCTCGGCATCAGCGAAATCCACGTCATCCCCTTCACCCCCGCCCTCAGCCTCCTCACTCCGGAACAGTTCGTCCGCCAGGTTCTGCTCGAACAGTTGCAAACCAAAGCCGTCGTCGTCGGCGCCAACTTCCGCTTCGGCCACCAACAGGCTGGCCATATTGACGACCTCGAACGCCTCGGCGACCAACTCGATTTCACCGTCCACGCCGCTCCCGTCCTCTCCTGGCGCGGCCGCAAAGTTTCCTCAACGGCCATTCGCCAGGCCATCACGAGCGGTAACCTCTCGCTCGCCAACCGTCTCCTCGGACGCCCCTACCCGCTCCGTGGCGCCGTCGTCCCCGGCCACGGGATCG
The DNA here is from genome assembly GCA_001464575.1 of Acidobacteria bacterium Ga0077553. Taxonomy (GTDB): domain Bacteria; phylum Acidobacteriota; class Terriglobia; order Bryobacterales; family Bryobacteraceae. Next base: position 10,489 of record LNFE01000156.1, read on the forward strand.
GTTCGAAACAAACCGTCCCCACCCTGAATCTCGACACCCCTGCCGAACTGCTTCCCGCGCACGGCGTCTACATCACCCGCACCCGGGACTTGGACTCCGCTCGCACCTGGAACTCGATCACCAATATCGGCGTCCGCCCCACCTTCTCGGGCGACAGCCTCACCATCGAGACCTTTCTCCTCGACCCTTTCGACGGCCATACCCCGGCCCACATTGAGGTCCAGTTTCTTCGCCGCGTCCGCGAAGAACGCAAATTTCCTTCGCCCGAAGCCCTGAAAGCGCAGATCCTGTCCGACGTCTCCCGCGCACAGACCTACTTCCGGCGCACCGCCCACCTCAAGCCCCGATAAAATAGGAGTACCTTTATGCCTGTATCCCCTGGAAAACTGAAACATCTCAAAGCCCTCGCCGACACCCGCGGCGTCATCGCCGCCGCTGCCATGGATCAGCGCGGCAGCCTGCAGAAGTCCATCGCCGCCGCCAAAGGCGTCGCCGCCGATGCCGTCACCCGCGAAGAGATGGAGGAGTTCAAGGTCATCGTCTCGAAGATCCTGACCCCCCACGCCAGCGCCATCCTTCTCGACCCCGAGTTCGGCCTCCCCGCCGCCGCCGCCCGCGACAAGAACTGCGGCCTCCTCCTCGCCTACGAGAAGACCGGCTACGACGCCAATACCCCCGGCCGTCTCCCCGATCTCCTCTCCGACGTCTCCGTCAAGCGCATCAAGGACATGGGCGGCGACGCCGTCAAGATCCTCCTCTACTACAACCCCTTCGACGACGCGAAGATCAACGACATCAAGCACGCCTTCTGCGAACGCATCGGCGCCGAGTGCGAATACTACGAAATCCCCTACTTCCTCGAGTTCATCGGGTATGACCCGAAGGGCGGGAGCGAAAAGGGTGTCGAGTTCGCCAAGGCTAAGCCCGAGATCGTGCTCCAGAGCATGGTCGAGTTCTCGAAGCCCCAGTACAACGTCGACGTCCTGAAGGTGGAAGTCCCCGTCAACGCCGAATTCGTCGAAGGCAGCAGCGTGTTCAAGGGCGAAGCCGCCTACACCCGCGCCCAGGCCCTTGAGTACTACCGCAAGGCCGCCGAAGTCGCCACCAAGCCGTTTATCTATCTGTCGGCCGGCGTCTCGAACGACCAGTTCACCGAGTCCCTCGCCATGGCCGCCGAAGCCGGTACGGCTTACAGCGGCGTGCTCTGCGGCCGCGCCACCTGGAAGGAAGGCATCCCGGTGTATGGCAAGCACGGCGCCAAGGCCCTCGAAGACTGGATGAGCACCGAGGGCGTGAAGAACATCAACGCTGTCAACGAGGCCATCAAGCCCGCCACCAGCATCTTCAAAGTCCTCGGCATCGAATAGCAAAACCCAATCCGGGAGGCTTGGCTACCAGGCCTCCCGGTTCACCACCTTCACACGAAACAAGGGTTTCGCCCGCTCGGCTTCTTCCATCTCGAACGTCTCCGCCGTCTTCCCCGCCTCCCACCCGCGCCACAACCAAGCCAACGACTCCGGCAAATCCAGCGCCCCCTGCGCAATCGCATGGCTCCCCTCCCCGAACCGGAAGTGGAAGTCGTACCCCTTCATCTTCAAAGCATTCGCCAGTTGAATGTTATTCAGCGGCCAGCTCCCCGCCTGGTTCTCAATGTCGTCACTCCCGTCCGATAGCCAGACCCGGATGTTCTTCCGCGCCTCCCGCCGCACCCGATGCGACACAATGTACCCGCCGTCCTGGTTCTGCTCCGGCCGCCACTGAATCCCGGTATAACTCCCAATGTGCGACAGCACCCGGCTGAACTGCCCCGGAAAGTACCAGGCCACATTCCAAGCGCAAATCGCCCCCGACGAAGCCCCCGCCATCGCCCGCGAATACGCGTCCTTTCGCACCTTGTATGTCTTCTCCACCTCCGGCAGCACCTCTTCGAGCAGGTACTTCCCGTAACGATCCGACACCGTATCGTATTGAATGCTCCGCATCCGCGTCCCCGTCGCCTCCCCACCATTGCCCGGCGAGATCAGCACGTGCACCATCGGCGGAATCACCTTCTTGTGCACCAGATTGTCGGAGACGATCTGAAGCCGCAGCCGCAACAGGTCGGCGTTCCCGACAATCGTCTCCCCGTCCTGCCAGACCATCAACGGAGCCCCGCCCCGCAGATCCGCCCCGGCATTCACATACACCCAATAGTTCGCCGACATCCCCGGATAGATCTTGCTCTTGAGGGTCTTCATCTCCGACAGCGTCCCCCGCGCCGCCCCCGGCAGCGGGTACGCATCCGGGTTATACCCAGCAACATCGTAGGTACCAATTGGCCGCCCGTCGGCGAAATAGGTATAGGTGTGGGTCGTCCCCAAACGCAGCGTCATCACCCGGTACCAGATCTTCGTCCCCGGAGCGAGCGTCATCGCCACGGCCGGCTGCTTATCCACCGACACCGTCGCCGGCGTCTCACTTTTCACCGCAAACAAAAACTCCTGCCCCCAAACCATCCCCGTCAACAACATCAATCCAGCCAGCCACCGCGTCATGATCGTCTCCCTTTTTTACCGCTTCAGCATACCCCCAACCCGCGTTACCACGTCCGGGTGATCCGTCTCGATCAACTGCGCCCCAAACCCG
>LNFE01000157.1 GCA_001464575.1 Acidobacteria bacterium Ga0077553
TCCTCTCCGTCTACGGCTACGACCACCTGCCCCACGGCCACGGCGAACTCTCGTTCACCAATGTCCGCGTCCCTGCTGACAACCTCCTTCTCGGCGAAGGCCGCGGCTTTGAAATCGCGCAGGGCCGCCTCGGCCCCGGCCGCATCCACCATTGCATGCGCCTGCTCGGCGTCGCCGAACGCGCCCTCGAATACCTCTGCCGCCGCGCCAAGTCCCGCGTCGCCTTCGGCCGCCCCCTCGCCGAAATGGGCTCCCTCCGCGCCGAAGTCGCCCACTCCCGCATCGAGATCGAGCAAGCCCGCCTGCTCACCCTCAAAGCCGCTTATCTGATGGACACCGTCGGCAACAAAGCCGCCCGCACCGAAATCGCGGCCATCAAAGTGGTTGCCCCCAACGTCGCCCTGCGTGTCCTCGATCGCGCCATTCAAGTCCACGGCGGAGCGGGAGTCGGTCCCGACTTCCCGCTCGCCGCCTCGTGGGCCAACGCCCGCACGCTTCGCCTGGCCGATGGACCGGACGAAGTGCACCTCGAAAGCATCGCTAAATGGGAGCTTGCCCGGACTACCGTACCGTAAACGACATCATCGTCTCCGAAGGAATCTCCACCTTCGGCCCGCTCATCATCGCCACGCCCGCGCCCGCCCCGGCCCCGACGCCAGCGCCAATCGCCGCGCCCTTGCCGCCGCCCGCAATCGCGCCGATCGCCGCGCCAATGCCCGCGCCCACGCCGGTCTTAATCGCTGAGCTCTTCCCCTTGCCGCCGCTCTCCGTCGTGCTGTTCTCCGTGTTCACGGTCAGCGTTCGCCGGTTCGTCCGCACACTCACGAGCGTCACCACCAGCTCGGCGTTGCCCTTCAACTTGCCAGCCTTCTTGTTCTCGACCACCTGCAGTTGCGCCTCGGCGCCCTTGGCGGCCACCACCCGGCCGTTCACCAGCAGATCCTGGTCGAGCGACGCCCGGTAGTTCTTGCCCACCTCGGCTTCCTTCGATTCAATCCGGTCAATCGTCCGGACGTTGATCACGGTCCCGGCCGGAATCCGCTGCGCCAGCGCGCTCACCGCCGTCGCACAAAGCAAAAACATCGCTGTCATCCATGGGTTCTTCATGCTTATCCGATCCTTTCCCCTGCCAAATCGTTACACGAACAGATCATCGAACAACGGTTGCGCCGGGTCAACCGCGTACCCCGAAAAGTCCGTCACGTCCAACAAAAACTCCCCCGTCGTCGCCCCCGTCAACACATGCCAAGCCGCGTCCGCCACCACCTCCGGCCGCCGCGCCCGCTCCACCGGCGCCCCAGGAATCACCTGCAGCGCCGCTGTTGCGATAATCGTCCTCGGCCACAGCGCGTTCACCCCAATCCCCCACGGCCGGAACTCCTCCGCCATCCCCAACACGCAGAGGCTCATTCCATACTTCGCCATCGAATAAGCCACGTGCGGCCCAAACCATCGCGGCTGCAAATCGAGCGGCGGCGAGATCATCAAAACCTGCGCATTTGCCGCCCGCCGCAAATACGGCAAGCAAGCCTGCGTACACAAAAAGGTCCCTCGCGCATTCACCCCCATCATCAGGTCGAACCGCTTCATCGGCGTCTCCGCCGTCCCCGTCAGGCTGATCGCGCTCGCGTTATTGACCAGAATGTCGATCCCCCCAAACTCCGCCACCGCCGCCGCCACCGCGCCGCTGACCTGCTCCTCATCGCGAATATCCACCGCCACCGCCAGCGCCCGTCCCCCCGCCGCGCGAATCGCCTCGGCCGCCGTATAGATCGTCCCCGGCAGCTTCGGATGCGGCGCCGTCGTCTTCGCCGCAACCACAATGTTGGCTCCGTCCCGCGCTGCCCGCAGCGCAATCGCCAGCCCGATTCCCCGGCTCGCCCCCGTTATAAACAGCGTCTTCCCCTGCAGATTTTGCATCCGCCCATCGTACTGCGGGAGACCGATGCCTGCGCATGGGCACGGTGGCCCATGCGCAGGCATCGGTCGGCTGCGTTAGGCTTTTATCTAGGTCAAGATGAGAGGAATTAGGTCACTGCAGGGTACGGCGTCTCTTTCGTCTCGGTCCAAAGCGTCGCACCGGTTCAGACTCTTTATTTGATCTTGTAGGTGCCGTCGGCCAACTTTCGCGATGCGTCCCGTGGCAACCCTGGCAAGTCGCCGCCGCTGCTCCGAACGCCGCCTTCGCTGCATCCGCGTCCTTGGCTGCCGCCGCCGCGCTGCCGTCCTTGCTTCACTGAATCCCATCGGCCGTCCCGCGCTCGGTCCAGAACTTCTCGCTGGTCGCGAAAACCGCCTCCATTTTCTTGGCGCCCGCCGCCACATCGTTGAACGAACCGGCGGCAATCGCCTTGTTCAACGGGCCGAAAGTCGATCCCGCCATCTTCATCGCCTTCTCGAAATCTTCCTGATTGTCCGCGAAGTGTCCCATCGCTCTCAGCGCGAGAATGCCCACTACCAAAACACGCTTCATAGGAGTCTCCATACGCTTCCGCCACACCGCTTCCGGAGTGGACTGATGAATGATCGTCTCCGCCGCAAGCAGCGAAGGCAGGGGGGCAACATCCCGCTCGAGCGAAAAGGGAACTACGCCGCCCGGGGCGGCCGCTCGAATAACTCGTAACGAAGCGAATTGGAAACCGGGGCCGGAGCCAACGGCACCTCCACCCAACTCGGTACATTAACCTGCGCGGCAACCAGCGGTTCCGGCGCCCGCCGCACCCGCTCTTCTGGCTCTGTATCCCGCCCGGCGTACGCTTACAACACGCATGCGCCTTCTTCCGGCTACCGCACTTCTCAACACATTCGCCCGTCTGCCTCAGCGCCATCGCCAACGGAGCACCCACCGATGCCGCGAAACACACCAACAGCAAAACGCCTAAGGCGCTCCGCAGTCAGTCAATCATGGCGACATCTCGCTGCACGGTTGCAGTGCAAGAATACCTGATTCCCCCGCCGCCCTGCTCAACCCCTATCCTCTCGCCACCGCCAAGATCGAAATCGCCGACCATCCCGCCGCCCGGAAAGCCCACACGAACGGCTCCCCCATCCGGCTCTTCCACCGCCACCGCGCCATCGCCTCCCCTAACGGTGGCAAATCGCCCGCCTCCGGCAGCAAGGCATCCGCCTGCGTCAGACTCCGCCCCGCCCATCGCGTCTTTAGGATCCCCCGCAACCCCACCTGCGCGAACTCCCGCCCGTCCGGTGCCGGATGCTCCGTCCAAACCTCTCGATACCCCACCTGCCGCAACGCCCGCTCCAAGCTCTCCCGCGTCCATCGCGTCAAATGATTCGGCGGCAAATCCGCCAAGTCTCTCACCCCGCCCAGCCGCGTCCAACGCTTCGGACTCGGCACCGAAAGCACCAGCGGAGCCTCCGGAAACCGCTCCCGGAGGCCACTCAAAAACCCCACCGGATCCGGCAAATGCTCTAACACCTCAAACAGCGTCACCGCTCTTGGCTCCGGCCACCCAGCCGGATACGCCTCCACGTTCGCCGTCGCGCACCGGAACCCCTTGTCCCGCAGCACCGCGACGTTCTGCTCCCCCACATCGAGCCCGCTCATCTCCCAACCCCGCCGCCGCCCGCACTCCAAAAACCAACCGGTGCCGCAGCCAAGGTCCAGCACCGGCGCCCCCGCCGCCAACTCTCCTTCGAGCACCGCCAACGCCCGCCGCTGCGCTGCGCTGATCAACCACTCGGCCTCCTCCCCCTCCGCCGACATCTCCCGCGCCCACTGCACGCTCGGCACGTAAGCCGCCTCCGTCCCTTCATCGTCCGAGTACGCCCGCCGATACGCCGCTTCGTCGTACCGCAGCGGATCGGCGAACTGCAGCGTGCACTGCCCGCACTCCATCCCCCGGAACTCCCCAAAACTCTCCACCTCCCGCACAAACTCGACCGAATGGCAAACGGGACAGGCCTCTTTCTCTGTGGCGATCATCGAAGCGATAGTCGCTTCTCGCCGCCCACTTTCTCACCCCAATATTCCTGGCGCGCGCTTATGCCAATCCGTCGCGCCCTGGTACGCCGCTCCCATCCGGAACAACGTCGCCTCCCCAAACGGTTTCGCCCACAGCTGCATCCCAATCGGCAAGACGGGCGGCCCCACCGTAAACCCGCACGGCAGCACCAACGCCGGAATCCCTGTCAAATTCGCCAGGTTAAACACGTCCGGCCGGGGCGCCCGCGGCGTCGCCGGCGGCAGATCCGTCCCGACGATCTCCTCCTCCAACAACGGCGCCGGGTTCCCCGCCGGCAACAGCACCGCATCGCAACCCGCAAACACCCGCCGCATCTCCGCTTTCATCACCGTCCGCACCCGCAGCGCATGAATATAGTCCAGCGCCGAATACAACGAGTTCGCTTCCAGCCTCTCCCGCACCAACGGGTCAAGCAACCCCGCCGACTCCCGCAACCGCTCCGCGTGCACCGACGCCGGTTCCGCCCCCAGAATCACGCTTAACGCCGGCGACGCTATCGCCGCGTTCTCCACCTTTACGGGTACCCGCACCGCCCCCAACTTCTCGAACTCCCCCATCGCCGCCCGCAGCGCCCGCTCCACCTCCGGCGTCACATGCTCAAAAAAATGGCCCTCCGCCACCCCAATCCGCAAACCCTTCACCCCCGCCCCGTGCTCTCCTTTCGTCCCGCTCATCACCGCGAACATCGCCGCCACGTCCCCTACCGTTCGCGCCATCGGCCCCACGTGGTCCAGCGTCCAACTCACCGCCGTCACCCCCTCCCGGCTCACCCGCCCGTAGGTCGGCTTCAACCCCACCACCCCGCAGCTTTTTGCGGGACCTCTGATCGAACCGCCCGTATCCGTCCCAATCGTTAACGGCACCATCCGCGCCGCCAGCGCTGCCCCCGACCCGCTCGACGATCCCGACGGCGAGTGCGCCAAGCTCCAAGGATTCCGCGCCGGCGCCACCAATCC
>LNFE01000158.1 GCA_001464575.1 Acidobacteria bacterium Ga0077553
GTTTGGCATCGGCTGTGAGCGCGAACATACCCTCGAAGAGATCGGCCAAGAGTTCGACGTCACCCGCGAACGCATCCGTCAAATTGAAGCCAAGGCTCTCCGCCAGCTTCGCTCCCCGGAACGCGCCCGCCATCTCCGTGCGTTACTGGCCGCTCGCTAAGAATTTTTCCCGCTAGCACTCATTCGCCGGGGTTGAGCCAGTCTCAGTCCCGGCTTTTCTTATTATGGAATCGAAATCCACCTTGCTCACCCACCTCGAGTACAGCCTCTGGGCCAGTTCGAAGCTCCTCGATGCCGCCTCTCGGCTCTCCCCGGCGCAACTCACACGGGACCTGCAAGTCTCCCACACCTCAGTCCTCGCCACCCTCCAGCATATCTACTACGCCGATAGAGTTTGGCTCGCCCGCTTGGAGGGCCGCACCATCGACTTTGCCGATCCCGCTCCCGGCCCGAACCTCGAACAGTTGAAGGAGCATTGGCCGGCCGTACTGAACGGCCTCAAGGCCTATGTCGATGCCGAACCCGACCTCGACCGCGACCTCACCGCCCGGCGCCTGAACGGCGACACCTTCACGATCGCCCGCTCGAAGGTCATCCTCCACATCGTCAACCACGCCACCCTCCACCGCGGCCAGGTGATGGCCATGCTTCGCCAACTCGGCCACGTCCCCCCGGCTACCGACCTCTTTTACTTCTACCTCCAACAAGGCGTATGAATATCAACGAGATGCAGCTCTATGACCGCATCGGCGAAGACGGCTTCGCCCGCCTGGTTGCTGCTTTCTACGCGCAAATCCCGGCCGACGACATCCTCGGACCCATGTACCCGGCCGACGATCTCCCCGGGGCGGAGCAGCGTCTTCGCGATTTTCTGGTCGGCCGATTCGGCGGGCCGCCGCGCTACATCGAACAACGCGGCCACCCCCGCCTCCGCATGCGCCACGCCCCTTTCGTCATCAACGCCGCCGCTCGGGACCGCTGGCTTACCCTCATGAACAACGCCTTCACAGTCGCCGCCCTCCCGCCGGACGCGGAAGCCATCCTTCGCCCTTTCTTTCTACAAGTGGCGAATTTCATGATCAATCAACCCGAATGAACCCCACCTCCGACCTCCTCTCCCCCATCGGCCGCTTTGAGTGGCCCACCCCCATCACCCCCGACAACCGCCGCGAGTGGATCAACGCCCTCGCCGCCCTCCCCGGTCAGCTCCGTACCGCCGTCGCCTCGCTCACCCCTGCCCAACTGGCAACTCCTTACCGCCCCGGCGGTTGGACCCTCCGCCAGACGATCCATCACGTGGCCGATAGCCACATGAACAGCTACATCCGGTTCCGCCTTGCGCTCACTGAAGACGCCCCGGTCATCAAACCCTATGACGAAGTCCGCTGGGCCGAACTCCCGGACGCCGCCAACGCCGAAGTCGACATCTCCATCGTCCTGCTCTCCGCCTTGCACCTACGCTGGGTGCTTCTGCTCGAATCCCTTACCGAAGAGCAGTGGCAACGCACCTTCGTGCACCCCGATCACGGCCCCCGCCGCCTCGACGAAACCCTAGCCCTCTACGCCTGGCACGGCGCGCACCACGTCGCGCACATTACGAGCGCTACATCTTAACGCGTGGCGTACAGACCGGCCACGGCGAGAACCCAATCACCAACGTCTCCCGGTCGACATAGAGCAACGTCTCTTTGCCCTTCACCACCACCGTCTGAATAATGCCGCCTTCGCAACTCTTGACGCTTCCCCGGGTCACCGGGCCGGCATTCTGGCCCCAATCCTCCAGAAAACGCGGCATGCCGTAATCACGGCACGGATTCGATTCCGTGCATCCCCACAACGCGTGAGCCGCCTTGTAGTCCTGTCGCTCCAAAGCAGACACGAACTCCTTCACCCGCGACTCTTCCCGATAGTTCCGGAAAAGGTACCAAAGCACCCCGCCCGTCACCGCCACGGCGAGCACCGTCAGAACGATTCGCTTTATCAGCCGTTCCCGCTTCGCGTCCTTGACGCCAAATTCGTCGAGATAGCTGCCCATCGGATTCTCCTCCGAACGAAGCGACCTTACTTTACCGGGTAGGCTTTGTTGTACTCGTCGGTCGCCGTTTTCGTAATTTCCAATGCCGGTTTGAAGAACACGGCATTCGTGACATCAATCACCACGTCGTAGCCGCCGGCCTCGGAAACCTTCTTCACCACTTCTTCCATCCGCTTGGCGCTGCGTCCCAGCACGTCCTGCCGCTCGCGGTCCACGTCGCCCTGCAGATCTTCCGTCATCCGTTGCAACTCGCGCTGCCGCCGCTGACCCCGAATCGTCAGTTCCTGCTCCGCCGCCGGCGTCAGCTTTCCCTGCATAGTCTGCAGCTGGGTCTGAATCTGCTGCAGTTCCTTCTGGATCGCTTCCATCTGGTCCTGGCGCGGCTTAAACTTCGCTTCCAGGTCCTTCTGCGCCTTCGTCAGCTCCGCTGTGTCGAGCACGGCCTTCTGGAGGTTGATGATAGCGACCTTCATCTGCGCCGAGGCAATCGAGGCGCCGGCGAGCAACACGGCCGGCAAAAGCAGCGAACGGATAAACATAAATCTTGATCGAACTCCCTTTTAAGCTATCTGTTAGCCTACCACAGCCAACCATTTCAATACGTTAAACACTCATCCAGCGTCCGGCCCATGCTGCCGCTCGGCATCGCGACATCCAGCAACGTCGCCAGCGTCGGGGCGATATCGTTCACCGCCGCCGCCTTGTGATACCGGCCCGCTTTCACGCCTGGCCCCATTAAGATAACCGGCACCTGCGCGTCATAATGGTACGCAGCCCCGTGCGTCGTGCCCCGCGGCGAGTACATATAGTACGGTTCAGTCAACACCACCAAGTCCGGCCCGCGGCCCGCGTAGTACCCGTTATGGGCCCGCCGAGCCAGAAAGTCGGTAATCGCAATCCCTTCAATCATTTGATCTTTGGTGTAGACGCGCGCGATGTGCGGAAGGTTCCGGACCGCGTCCGCCGCCACTTGGCGCGCTTCCCGCGCATCAATCCGCCGCGCCGAAAGCAGGTCGTAGTTCAAATACGGCACGTACTGCGACTTGGCCTGAGTCAACCACTTCCCGGCGCCATACTTCGCGTTCAAAGCGTTTTCGATCGCCGCCCCAATCTCCGGGTCCCGGAGCCGTCCGCCAGGCATCTTCCGCGCCGTATTCACTTCCGGCACCGGCGCCACGCCGTGGTCCGCAGTGAACGTCACGAGAATATTCCGCAAACCAATCTTTTTGTCGAGGAACGCAAAGAACTTCGCCAACATCTTGTCCGTCCGCACACTGATGTCATGCGCATGCGGCGAATCCGGCCCCTCGGCATGGCCGACGTAGTCATTACACGAAAAGCTCACCGCAAGCAGGTCCACGCCCGCGTGCTGGCCCAGTTTCTCGTTCTCTACAGCCGCCTCGGCGAACTCCTCAATCAGTTCGTTGCCAAACGGACTAGACTCCATGTTCGAGTAGAACATCGTGTCCGCCTTCGCCGGCATCTTCTTCAATAGCAGGTCTCCCACCTTCCACTCGGCGCCCAAAAACTTCTCTGCCGGCTTCTTGCCGTTAAACCCTTCCACCCACTCCGGCAGCGCCTTCTGATACCAAGTGCTCGAAACGAACTTACCGGTCTCGTTGTCGAACCAGTACGCCGCATCGGCCATGCGCCCCGCCGGCAGAATCGCGCTCCGGTCCTTCACCGAAATGCCAATCGTCTTGCTCTCGCCCTTGGCCGACATCTTGATCTCATCGCCGATCGTCGAAACCAACAGCCGATGCGGCGACGCCGCCGCCCGCTCCGGAGCCCCCAGCGTCTTTGCCTTCGGGTCGAATACGCTGGTCACTTCCCGGTTCATCTCCCGGTCCCACCAATCGTTGCCCACAATACCGGAAAGCACGGGGCTTGCCCCGCTCATGATGGTCGCGTGGCCCACCGCCGTCACCGTCGGCGTGTGCTCGTAAAACGCGTTCGTGAACACGGCGCCCTGGGTCAGCAGCCGTGCAATCCCGCCCGTATACTCACTCCGGAACCGGGTCAGATAGTCATACCGGAACTGGTCCACCGTAATCGCCAGCACCAGCTTGCACTTAGCCCGCGCGGCAGCCGGCGCGATGGCCTGCCCGAACGCACCCCCAG
>LNFE01000159.1 GCA_001464575.1 Acidobacteria bacterium Ga0077553
CCAACGATCCGCACCGCCACCGCCCTCAAACCTGTACCTCCACCGCACTTGCCACCGCCGCCACCGCATCCAGTCCCCGCTGCCGCAAAAAACGCGCCAACGGCTCCGCGTACCCGTGAACAATATCCACCCGCCGAGCGCCCGTCTCCTCCACAATCGCCAACAACTCCCGAAATCCGCCGTGGTCCGAATACGGAATCAACACATCCGCGCCAGACCTTGCCCGCGCACTGTCCACCGCCGCCCACCCTGAAACCAGCGCCACCCGAACCTTCGCCGCCGGCGCCGCCAACGCATCCTGCAACCCCGGCGTTACCACCAGCGGCCGCGTCTCGTCCTTCCGTCGTTCATACCGTTCCCAACCCGGAAACGTGATTCCCTCCGCCTCGTAGTAAGGAATCAACCCCGCGATCGCCCCGTGCACCGCGCACGGCAACCCCGCCGTCGTCAGCGTATGGACGATCTCTTGCCCTCGCCCTAACCCATATCCCAGGAACACCGGCACCAACCCCTCCGCGCCTGCGCCTCCTCCGCTGAAAGAAAGTCGTAAATGGGCAGCGCAAACGTCGACTCGATAATCAGCCGGTCACAAGGCACAATCTCGGTCGCCCACCCGCAGATCGGCGCCGCCAGCTTAATGTCCCCCGTGTAGACCGTCCGCTCGCCATCGTACTCAATCAATAACTGCGCCGCCCCCAAAATGTGCGCCGCCCGCAGAGCCGTCAGCCGCGCCCCACGAAACTCCATCGTCTCGCCCGGATTGAGGAGCAGCACCTCCTGTGTCCGGCCCTCCGGCAACGGCCATCGGTGCCGGTAAATCCCCGCTGTAATCCGCGTCGCGATCACGGTTCCATGTAGCCCCCGCGCGTGGTCGCTATGCGCATGCGAGAGCCACGCATGATCGACCGCCGTGCGCGGGTCCAGCCACAAGTCGATCGCTGGAACGTGAATCCCTTCCGGTCGAAATAGAATCTCCATCCCTCTTGTTATCGTAGGGGATATGGCCCAACACCACGTTGTCATCGTCGGAGGGGGCTTCGCGGGCCTCGCCGCGGCAAGAGCGCTCGGCGGAAAAGACGTTCAGGTCACCCTGATTGACCGTCGGAACTTCCACCTCTTCCAGCCGCTGCTTTACCAGGTTGCCACCGGCGGCCTCTCCCCGGCCGACATCTGTGCGCCGATCCGGGCTGTCCTGCGCCGTTATAAGAACGTGCGCACGATCCTCGCCGAAGTCACCGGCTTCGACCTCGCCGGCAAACGCGTCCTCCTGGCCGATGGCGAAATGGCCTTTGATTCGCTCCTTGTCGCCGCCGGCGCCCGGCACCACTACTTTGGCAACGACCAGTGGGAGCCGCTCGCCCCCGGCCTCAAGTCCATCGAAGACGCCACCGCCATCCGTCGCAAGATCCTCTGGGCCTTTGAATGCGCCGAACGCGAGCCGGATATCGACAAACGCCGCGCCTGGCTCACCTTCGTCGTCGTGGGCGGCGGACCGACCGGCGTTGAACTCGCCGGCGCCCTTGGCGAGATCGCCAACGATACCCTCCGTGACGACTTTCGCAGCTTCCGCCCCGAAGAAGCCCGCATCCTCCTGCTCGATGCCGGCGAACAGATCCTCAGCAATTTCCCCAATGAATTAGGCGTCGCCGCCGAAAAGGATCTTCTGTCGCTTGGCGTCCGTTGCCTCAACAAGCGCTACGTCACCGCCATCGACGAAGACGGAGCCACCGTGAAAAACGGCGACAAGATGGACCGCATCGAAACGAAAACGGTCATCTGGGCCGCCGGGGTCAAGGGCTCTCCCCTCGCTGCGAAACTCGCCGAAGCCGCCGGCCTCGTGGCGGACCGCGCCGGCCGCGTCCCCGTCACCGCCGACTGTTCCCTCGAAGGGTTTCCCAACGTATTCGCCCTCGGGGACATGGCCGCCTGCCTCGGTGCTGACGGCAAACCGCTCCCCGGTGTGGCGCCTGTCGCCATGCAACAAGGCCCCTACGTGGCCCGGGTTATCCTCGACCGGCTCAACAACCGCACCACTCCAGCCTTCCGGTACGTCGACAAGGGCAACCTCGCCACCATCGGACGCCACTCCGCTGTCGCCGACATCAAGGGACTCCACGCCACCGGCTTCATCGCCTGGCTCATGTGGCTATTTGTCCACCTCATGTTTCTCGTCGGCTTCCAGAATCGCCTCCAGGTCTTCATCCATTGGGCTTTTCAGTACATCTCCTTCAACCGCAACGCCCGGCTCATAACCGTCAACGCCCTCATTCCGAAGGGATATACAAAGACCGAATAAGGAACGCCTTTTTCTTGCCCTGCGCCGCTACCTGTCCTTGAAACTTCAACCGCCCATTCACCAGCAGGTTCAGCGGCTTCTCGGTCGAGAAGTCGAACGCCAACACGTCCCCTTCCTGCAGCGCCAATAGGTCTTCCACCTTCAACGTCGGACCCTGCAACCGCGCGTCGATTTGAATTGACCCCGGCTTGACCAACCGCAGTACCCGGCGCTGGTCTGCCTCGGACGCCTCGCTGCGGCGATTCGACCATCCTTGGTCAAACTTCTGCCGCAGCATTTTGATGATGATCGACGGGATCCCGATGTTCATCATCCCCGTCATCTCACCCACGCGAATCTCGAGCGAAATCGCGACCACCGCCTCGTTCGGCGCCATGAACTGCAGGAGCGAGGGCTCCGTCTCGTGGCTCTCAATCGAGAAGGAGACGTTCGTCACCTGCCGCCAGCTTTCGCGCAGATCGTGCAGGATGATCCGGACGACTACCTCGACAATGCTCTGCTCAATCTCAGTGATCTCACGCGTTACCCGGCTTGACGCCGTCGGCTTGCCCGATCCGCCGAGCAGCATCTCGAGAATCGGGAATACCAGTGCCCATGGCGATAATGCAGCTCGGCGACGGCAAGCACTGGCTGAACTCCAGGAACGACAACTGTTCCACTGAAACCAGGTTCACCATCACATAAGCGCGCAGATAGGCTGAAAGGCTCGACGCCAGACTGCGGGCAAAGTTCTCATGGAGCAGGTGGATCGACCGTAGTTGATCCTTCGCAATCCGGTCCGGCCGCCGGAAGTCGTAAGGCAAAGCTCGCCTCGCCGGATCGTCGTCCTCCGTCTTGGCCTGCTCCTCCGCCAGGCGGCGAAATACGCCATCAATCTCATCCTGACTGAGTACCCGGTCCGAAGTAGCCATACAACCTACTATCGGGGACGCGCCATGCAACCTGTATGTAAGAAAAATCCGGCCAGTACACTGGAAGGAGATGACAGGATCAGGAATGCTAACCGCCGCCCCCGGCATAGCCCTTATTTTTGATATGGATGGCGTGATCGTAGATTCCAACCCCCTCCATGGCGACGTATGGCGGGAATATCTGCAGAAGTTCAATGTTTCTGCCGATGGAATCGATACGAGGATGCAAGGCAAACGGAACGACGAGATCGTACGCGAGCTGTTCGGCCCCACCCTGGACGAAGAACAGATCTTTGCCCACGGCGCCGGCAAAGAGGCGCTCTACCGGCAACGCATGGCCGAGCAGCTCGAGGCGAACCTCATGCCCGGACTCCGGGCGATCCTCGAAGATAACCGGCAACGACCTCTGGGCGTCGGCTCCAACGCCGAACCCGCCAACATCGATTTCGTCCTCGATTGCGCCGCGCTGCGCCCCTACTTTCGCGCCGTCGTCGATGGCCACCAGGTCGCCAATCCCAAACCAGCCCCGGACATCTACCTTCGCGTCGCCGCGCAGCTTGCCGTCGCGCCCGGCAACTGCATTGTTTTCGAGGATTCGCCCTCCGGCATCGCTGCCGGCCGCGCCATGGGGGCCCGCGTGGTGGGCGTCTGCCGCCACGGTCGTCAACTGCCGGGAACGGAACTGTCGATCCGGGACTTCGCGGACCCCTCTTTGGTAGCGTGGCTCTCGGCCCAGGAGCCACGCTAGCGACCAATGCTGCTCCTAATACTGGCACTCGGAATCGCCGCCGCGGCCGGCTTCGGCGCAGCTTGGTCGATCCTTGCGCGGCAGAGAGCCCGGCACTTCGGGCGCAACGCCGCGGTCCAGGAAGTTGCCGAACAGATACTAGCCACCACCGCTGACGTCGATCTGGCGTCGGTTCTCCAGTCCCACGCGGCCAAGGCATTCGGCGCCGCCGATGTTCTGCTCTATCGCTATCGCCGCAGTCAGCGCGTGCTCGAACCTATCCGCACCGGCCATACTTCGATCGAACTGCCTGACCCCGCCGATACCGCTTTCGCCCGTCTCCCGGGCCTTCTGCCGATCCGCGTCAACGGCCAGCTGCTGGGAGCGATCGAACTCCGTGACGCCGCCGCCGGCGACTTTGATCAAGGCTTGGTCCGCCATCTCGGCGTGATTATCGGCGCCGCCCTTCAGGTTCAGGAACAGCAGCAGGTTCGCGAACATCTCCGCCGCACCGAACAGCTCGCCATGGCGGGCCAAATGCTCTCCGCCATCGCCGCCGAACTCCGCGAACCCATTTGCGAGATCCGCCTGCAAGCCGAGGCCTTGCTCGAACGGCAATCGGATTCGGTCACTGCCCACGAAATCCGCCGAATCGCCCGCCATGCTGGACAGACCGCAGAGACCGTCGATCGCCTCGTCGGATTCGCTCGCACCGACCGCACCGAGATTGCCACTTTCGATCTCAACACGCTCTTGCGAGGGCTCCTCCAACTCCGCGACTCCGCTCATCGCACCCGCGGCATCGAGGTCCAGGCCGACTGGAATCGCGAGGCTGTATTCGTCGAAGGCGTGCCCGCCCAACTCGAAGAGGCCATGCTCCAACTTCTTTTCCAAGCCGAGCAGACCGCTCACCGGCTCACCCTCGTCACCCGCGAAGCTGGCGGCTCGGCGCTCATTCGCTTCGACTTCGCCAATCCGGAAAGTAACGCCGAACTGGCCCTTTGCCGCAGCCTCCTCCGCGCGCACGGCGGAGACCTGACGATCTCCATCGAAGGCTTTGGCATCGAAATGCCCGCCGTGCCTGCGCCCGTGATTCGTGTCCCCGAGCCCCGATTACCCGGACTCCCATCGAGGCCGATGACCATTCTTGTGATTGAGCCCGACGAGGCGTCCCAACGGCGCCTGCTCACCGGGCTTGGCGAAGCCGGCCACCGCGTCGTCCCCGTCACCAGCGCCGAGGAGGGGATGGACCTGCTTCGCCGGATCCACTTCGACGCCGCCTTCTGCGCGACACGGCTCTCGGGTATGAAGTGGCTCGACTTTTTCGAAGCCGCCCGCCCTCAACTCAGCGCCTTCGTCCTCGTCGTCGAAGGCTTCGATGCCTTTCCGCGCGCCGAAGGCATTCGCATCCTCCGCAAGCAGTGGGAGGCGTCCGAGCTGCGATCCACTCTCGCCGAAGTAACCCAACAACCACTTCCGGTTGCGTAGACTAAAAGGATATGCGGGTATTTCTCATCGCCATGATCTGCCTGGGCGCTGCCTGGGCGCAAAAGTATGATGGCCCGAAGCCGGAAAAGCCGGATCTCCCTTACCTCCGCCACGCCACCCAACTCATCCCCCTCGAAGTCAGTGAGGCGAAGGAAGAGAAGCGGAAGGAAGGCACCGCCTATGTCTCCGCCGGAGCTGCATCCCCGGTCCGCACCCCGATGGCCGAGCCGATCTTTGTTTTTGAGTCAAAGTCTATCCCGGCCGAAAAGCTAACCCTCTATAAGCTCGAAGTCAAAGGCAACACTCGCGAAGTCTTCTTCTTTGACAACCCGAAAAAGCGTAAAGATTCCGCCCGGCCCCTGCGCCTGATGGTCACGCGGCTCGCTCCTGGATTGTCCAAGCTCGAGGCTAACGAGACGCTCTTCCCGGGTGAATACGCGCTCACCCCGGAAGGCTCGAACCAAGTCTTCCTCTTCCAGGTTTTCTAGTCCCGGATCGCGACGATCTCGCGGCGCGTCCGAAAGAAGATGGTGCCGTCCACCAGCGCCGGAGTTGCCAGCGTAATTTCCCCGAGCGCATTCTTTGCCAGCACCCGGAAAGTCGGCCCCGCCTCAATCACCGACACCTCTCCCTCTTCGCTGGTCACGTACACCCGTCCCCCCGTTGCGACGGGCGAAGCAGTGTACGCCCCTGTCCCTAAACGCTGCTCATAGACCTTCCGGCCGGTCTGTCCTTCGTACGCCTTCAACACCCCGCCACTCGTAACACTATAAATCTGCCCCTGGTAAGCCACGGGAGTCGAGAGATAAGCGGAATTCCGCTCCTCCCGCCAAGCGACCTCCCCATTGGGCCGGATCGCTATCAACGGGCTGGCTTTCCCATGCGCCTGTGCCACGTAAATCAATCCGTTCGCAGCAAACGGAACCGGCACGGGGACGTCGCCACCCGCCGGAATTCGCCACCGCTCGCGCCCTGTGCGCAACTCGTATCCCGCCACAAATGGGTACCCATTGCAAACCACCAAATCCCCAAAGACCCCCGGCGTCCCCCAACTTCCCAACGACACCTCCGACCGGTCTGTCTTCCACAACAACTTTCCATCCGCCAAGGCATACGCCGCCAGAAAAGACCCGGCCTTCACATCGCACTGCACGATCACCTTGTCCCCGGCGACGACCGGCGAACTCGCAAACCCCCACGACAGGGTCCGGTCATCGGCCGGCGTCATGTCCAACACGCCCAGATCCTTCTGCCACAGCAGCTTGCCCGTGAGGTCGTAGGCAAATAATCCTTCTGATCCAAAAAACGCCAACAAATACCGGCCATCCGTTGCGAGCGTCGTATTGGCGTGCGTTGCTTTTGTATGGCGTGCCGCACGGGGTAAGCCGGTCTTCGCCGTCCGCTCCCACACTACGCGCCCCGTCTCCCGGTCGAGACAATAGACCTTCCACGACTGCTCTACGTTGTCGTCGGCCGATCCCCCGTCGCCGTATAACCCCACCCGTAGCGGCGCCTCCCCCTCGGTCCGAACCGCTGTCGCAACGAACAACCGATTTCCCCAAACGATGGGGCTGGCGTGCCCTAACCCCGGAATCGGCGTCCGCCACAAGACGTTCTTCAGTGGCCCGGCGGAACTATCGGCGTTCCAGTTCACCGGCGCCGCTTTTGTCGAAACTCCGGACCCTTGCGCACCCCGGTAGGACGGCCAGTTTTCCGCCCCGAGCAAGGACGCTAAAACCAAGAAGCAGAACCAGCGCAGCATGCGTTCAGTATAGCCGCGTAAGGTACAATCGTCCTTATGTTTAAAGGCCTGGAACACACGGCGATTGCCTCGCCCAACCCCCAGCGGCTCGCCGAGTGGTATCGTGACCACCTCGAGTTCCGCATCAATTTCGAATATGCCGGCAACTACTTCGTTCGCGCGGCGAACGGGTCCATGCTCGAAATCATCCCCAGCGAAGGCGAGCGTCCGTCCAACAAGATGAAGGACGAAGGCATCCGCCACCTCGCGATCGACGTCGAAGATTTCGATGCCGGCCTTGCGATTCTCAAGGAGAAGAACGTCAGCTTTCTCGGAGAACCTTTCAACAACCAAGGGAATCGGCTGGTCTTCTTCACCGATTGCGATGGCAACATCCTCCACCTGATTGCTCGCCCCGCGCCGCTTCCGTAGGCCGCCTCGGAAACTCAATTGCTCGACAAGGTCTTTAAAGCCTTTTCCTACCCCCAGTTCCGCAACATGTGGCTGGGGGCCTGCACCTCCTCCATCGGGACGTGGATGCAGCAGGTCGCGCAGAGTTGGCTGGTCTACCAGCTTTCCGATTCCCCACAACTGCTCGCCTTAGATACCTTTCTCGGCGAAATCCCCATCTTTCTCCTCTCGCTGGTCGGCGGCGTCACCGCCGACCGGTTCGACCGCCGCAAGATTGTTCTCGCCTCGCAGATCGTCCAGCTGACCTGCGCCTTCACGATCACCGGCCTCCTTTTCTTCCAACTGATCCAAATCTGGCACATCCTCACGATTTCCTTTATCGTGGGCTGCGCCCAGGCTTTCGGCGGGCCAGCGTACTCGGCCCTCGTCCCCTCGCTTGTTGCGAAAGAAGACCTGCCCAACGCCATCGCCCTCAATAGCATTCAGTTCAACCTCGCTCGCGTCATCGGCCCGGCCCTCGCGGGTATCGCCATGGCTAGTCTGGGGCCGACGTGGTGCTTCGGTTTAAACGGACTCAGCTACTTCGCCGTCATCGCCTCTTTGCTCTCTCTGCCAAACCGTCTTCCGGTGGTTCCCAAGAACGAAAGCCCGCTCGAGTCGATGAAGCTCGGCATCAACTTCGTCCGCCATCGCGAAGGCATGGTCTCTCTCGTTGCTCTCGGCTTCCTCATGACGTTCTTCGGTCTCGCCGCAATGACCTTTCTGCCTGTCGTCGCCCGGGACGTGCTGAAGCTCTCCGCCAATGGCTATTCACAGTTGATGTCCATCTCCGGCGTCGGTTCTGTTTGCGGCGCGCTGATTGTCGCCGGCATCGGCAATGTTAAGCAGAAGGGGGCTATTGCCAGCGCGCTGCTCGTGGCGCTGGGAATCCTGAACATCGGTTTTGCCTACTCGACCAATTTCTACCTCAGCACAGCCATCCTGTTTGTCTCGGGAGGCTGCCTGATCGCTTCTTTCGCCCTCGTCATGAGTCTCGTGCAGATGCATACCGAAGACCACATGCGCGGCCGCGTACTCAGCGTTTATAACGTCTTCTTCCGTGGTGGCCGCCCCATGGGCAGTCTGCTCACCGGCCAGATGATCACCCTTGTCGCAGTGCCCAACGCCCTCGCCATCAATGGCGCTCTGCTTGCCGCGATCGGGCTGTGGTTTTTACTCGGGCAACGGAAGCTGGCTGACCACGGATAGCGGATACTGAGAAGCATGAGGCACCTCCTCGTCCTGACCACTGCGCTCGCCTTGGCCCACGCCGGCGAACTCGAATCTGCCCGCGACCGGCAGGACCGCGCCGCTTTGTCGAAGCTCGCCTCCGGTTCGCCGTACCAAATAGCCCTCGCCAAGTCCTATCTGTCGGAAGTGGCCCTCGAACTCCGGGACAAGCGCGAGGCCCGCGTGGCCGCGGAGGCCGGCATTGTCGCCGCCCGAGAAGCCCTCGCCGCCGATCCGAACAAGGCCGAGTATCATCGCCTTCTTGGCACGCTCTGCGGTCAGGTCATACCCGCCGACCCGCTCGCGGGGTTTCAGCACGGCAAATGCGCAAAGCAGGAAATCGAGAAGGCGCTGAGTCTTGACCCGAAGTCCGCCCTCGCCTGGGTTTCGAGCGGGGTGGGCAAATACTATTTGCCGCCGATGCTCGGTGGCGGTCTGGACCTCGCGTTGAAGGATTTTGAAAAGGCCGCAGCACTGAATCCCAAGTTGCCGGAGGCGTGGCTCTGGATCGGGCTGACCCATCGCAAAGCCGGCCGAAACCCACAGGCAAGAAAGGCGCTCGAAAAGGCCCAGTCCCTCAATCCGCAGCGTGTCTGGATTAAACAGCAGTTGGAGAAAACTCCGGCATCATGAGGCTAGCCTTCGCCGGGCTGGTCACGTTTGCACTGCTCGGGTTCTACGTTTTCCCCGGGCACACCTACCTGCAATCCGACACGCAGATCTATCTGCCCATGCTCGAGCGCGCGGCCGACCCTGCCGTGC
>LNFE01000160.1 GCA_001464575.1 Acidobacteria bacterium Ga0077553
CCAGGCGCGGCAACCGGGCCCGCCGGGATGCAGGATGGATTTGTGGCGCGGCTGGCCCAAGACGGCAGCGCCGTTGAATGGGCTCGCTTGCTCGGCGGCAGCCGGGAAGATTTTGTGAACGGTATCGACGTGGGACCGGACGGGAGTATCTGGGTCGGCGGGTCGACCCGGTCCACCGATTGGGCCGGCGATGCGGCGGGGCAGGAAGACGGATTCCTCGCCGTGCTGCCAGCCAGTGGAGAGGGCGATATTCTTTCGTTCCGGTTGGGTGGGCGGTTGCGCGACCGCATCACCAGCGTCCGGATCGCCGGCTCCTCGGTCGTCGCCGTTGGCTCGACAGAGTCCCCCGAGTGGCTGGGAGAAGGCACCCCCGGGAATGGCCAGAGCGATGCGTTTCTCGCAACTCTCGATCAAGGCCCAGCCGCTTCGGGAGAGTCGGCGCCGCTTCGCCGCCCCGAGAGCGGCATGGCGCTTTGGAGCGGAGCCGGACGCATCCCCTTTGACCCCTCGCCAACCGCCGGCGGCGGGCCGCGCTGGATTGTGGAGCTAGTCGCCCCACCGGCCGCCGGCCAGTTTCGGAGGTGGAAGGGGCAGCGCGGCGTGGCGCGGGAAACCGAGCTGAGTCGAGCTCGTCAAAGTGTCCGGCCCAGCCAATCGGCGCTTCGGCCCGTGATTGAACGGTTGGGTGGCCGCGTGTACGGATCGGCCGACCTGGTGGCGAATGTGCTGTTCGTCGAGGCCTCCGCGCAGGTGGCCGAAAGCCTGCGCGGTCTAGCAGGAATCAAGAGAGTGCAGCCGGTGAGCCGGGTGGAGCCGACCCTTGATACGAGTCTGACCACCCACCACGTCCTCGATGCGTGGCAACGCATCGGCGGCGAACTCAACGCAGGAGCTGGTATTAAGATTGGCATCGTCGATTCCGGTGTCAACGCTGGGCATCCGGCGTTCACGGACCCGGGACTGCCACCTCTCGAAGGGTATCCCCGGGGCAATCGGGCGGCTGACTTGGAAAACACCAACGGCAAAGTCATCGTCGCGCGTGGTTATGTGCCCGCCGGACCCACCGCCCATGCCAAGGACGACGTCGGCCATGGCAGCGGGGTGGCCGGGGTGGCCGCCGGAAGCCCCAATGAAACGATGCTGGGCCCCGCAACCGGCGTGGCCCCTGGAGCCTACCTCGGAAGCTACAAGATGCTGACGAGTGATCCGGTCTCCATGAGCAGTGAAGACTCCTTGATGCTCGCTCTCGAAGACGCCATGGCCGATGGCATGGATGTCGTGAATCTGAGCCTGCAACACGGGCGGTTCCTCCTCCGCCCGGAGGACGACATCTTCACCGACATCTGCGAGCGGATGGTCACCGGCGGCGTCATGGTGATTCGGTCCACGGGCAACGACGGACCGGAGTGGTCGACCCTGACGAATCCACATCTGGGGGAATGGGGGATCCTGGTGGGCAGCCATCAGAACGCTCGTGTGCTGGCGGCGAAGGTCCAACTGGCGGACGGAGCCGAGTTCTTTGGGGTCCCGGGTGGCAGTGTCAACCTCTATGCTGGCGGCGGGGTTCTGACCGGGGAACTGGCCGACGTGCAGCGGATTGCTCCTTCCACTTGGGGCTGTTCTCCATTGCCGGTGGACTCCCTAAAGGGCCGCATCGCGCTGGTGGATCGCGGGGTCTGCACGTTTGCCGTCAAAGGCGAAACACTGCGCCGCGCCGGTGCCATCGCCATGGTCGTCCTCGCCCTCGCCGACGCCCCGACGCCTACCGTCATGGGGATGGGAACCGAAACACTACCGGGTTTCATGGTGTCCTTCGCGAATGGACAAAGCCTACGGGCCAAGCTGGACTCGGGTAGCGCCACGGCAACGATCCCACTCAGTTGGCAGCGGGAGCCGATTTCGCCAGACGCGATAGCGGAATCGTCGAGCAGCGGCCCGGGGCCCTCGAGTCTAGGGATCAAGCCAGACTTGGTCGCTACGGGCGAAAACGTTTGGACCGCACGGGCCGCTGGCGCCTTCGCCCCAATGTCAGGCACGAGTCTG
Source organism: Acidobacteria bacterium Ga0077553 (assembly GCA_001464575.1). Lineage (GTDB taxonomy): Bacteria > Acidobacteriota > Terriglobia > Bryobacterales > Bryobacteraceae. Next base: position 2,044 of record LNFE01000160.1, read on the forward strand.
TCCACTCCATTCGTCACCGGGGCGATGGCAACTCTTCTTGGCCAGCGGCCGGGGCTTGACCCGGGGCACCTGCGATCGCTGCTGATCAATACCGCCACCCCCATCGCGGATGCGGAAGGCAAGCGGTTGCCGGTGATGAAACAAGGCGCCGGCCGTTTGCATCTCGATGCCGCTCTCGCTTCGCCCGTGGCGGTGTACCCGACGTCCTTGCACCTGGGCTCCAGCGCTGGCGACTTCACCATCGAAAAAGGGGTGCGGCTCACCAACCTCAGCCCGGTGGATACGGCATGTGACGTAATCGCCGAGCCAAGGAACGGGCCCGCTCCGGTATCCGGTTGGTTTCTCCTGAAGTGGAGTGGCACAGCTTGGGCGCCAGGCCAATATGACGGCCACCTGCGCGTTCACTGCGATGGAGCCGAATACCCGCTTTCCATTCCGTACTGGCACGGCGTGACGAACGGGAACCCGGAAGGGTTAAAAATCACCAACTCCTCCACCACCGGCAAAGTGGGAGAAACCCTCTTCTACGCGGCGCAGTTCCGGCTCACCGACGCCGCCGGGCTACCCGTGGACAACGCCAAACCGCTCGTCACCGTAAAGTCCGGGGCCGGTACCGTGGTCGGAGTAATCTCGCAAACATCGGTCTTCCCAGGCATTTACGCCGTGCATGTTCGTCCCGCTACCGGCGCGACGACATTTCAGATCAGCATCGGAGGACTGACCCGAGAGTTCACCGTGACAGGCCAGTGAACCGGACCCTCTCCGCTCAAAACACGAAGCGCAGCCCCATCTGCATCACCCGCGCGGCCGACGTCGAATCAATCTGACCCGGCCGCACCGCCCCGATATTCGCCCGTGGATTTCCCAAATTCGCATGATTCAGCGCATTGAACATCTCCCAGCGATACTGCAGCTCCCGCTTCTCCCCAAAGTGGAACCCCTTAAACAGAGCGAAATCCAGGTTGTAGCTCCCCGGCCCAATCAGCACGTTCCGCCCAAAGTTGCCATAAGTCCCTAACGCGGGAATCGCAAAAGCAGCCGGGTTAAAAAACGCCGCCATCTGCTCATCCCGCGATCGGCCGGATGCCAGGTACGGATTCCCCACCAGATTCGCCCGCTGCGTTCCCGTCCCCGAAAGCGCCCGGTCACTGCCCGACACCACGTTGATCGGCGTCCCCGTCTGCCCCGTAAAAATCCCATTGGTCTGCCATCCGCCCAGCACCCACTTGGCCACCCCCGCCTTCGGCCCCGGGATATCCCAAAGAAAGCTAGCGACCACCCGCTGCCGAACGTCAAAATCAGACAGGCCCCTATCGGCACCCACGTTCAAAGGATCCTGGCCGTTAAAGCCATCCACCTCGAGCGAACTCGCATCAATCGACCGGCCGTACGTATAGCTGGCGAGAATCGTATAGCCCTTGCTGAACCGCTTGTTCAGCGTCGCCTGCAACGAGTTGTAGCTCGAACTGATGTTGCTCTGGTAGTTGATCACGCTCTGAAAGTTCGGCGCGTAAATCCGTCGTGCGTTGATGTTCGCCGTCGTCGCCCCCGCCCGGAACAAAGCCGGATTCGCTTCCACCCGCATCGGCAGTTTGCTGCCGGCCGAAGCTACATACGCCAGCGTCGCCGTAAACCCCGCCGCCAACTCCCGTTGCACGTTCACGTTCCACTGCTGCAAATACGAAGTCGCCAAGTCGGGATCAATCGAAAGACCCACCGTCGCCGGCAGGCTGAAGCGATAACGCGCCCGCTCCTCCGCCGTGGCCGGCGGCGAATACGGAAAGGGATTCGCAATGCCCCGGTAAGGATCGGAGAAGCTCGCCGGCTGGTTGATCGTCGTCTGGAAGGAAAACGGCGGCGAGTTCACAAAATGGCTCAGCATATGGAAGCGCGGCGTATCAAAGAAACCCCCATAGCCCGCCCGCACGCTCGTCTTCGTCGACCCGCCCGGCCGCCACGCCAGACTCACCCGCGGCGCCATGTTGTTCCAATCCGTATCCGTCCCCCCGCGCTGTACCCCGGCGTCTCCCACATAGAGCAACCCCGCCGGCGCACTCGGAAACACGCTCGACTGCTGCCCCGGCCGGAACACCGTCAACTCATCGTTCGTCGCATAGAACGGCAGATAGGGCTCCCACCGCATCCCCAGGCTCAACGTCAGGTTGCTTGATAGCTTGATATCGTCCTGCGCAAAGAACGACGGCGCATGGTTGGCGTTACGATTGAGCCGTAGCGAACCCTGCGTGAAGTTCGCCGCCCGCCCCAGCAGAAAATCGGCAAACGGATCATTGCTGAAACGGCCATCAAACGTAAACTGCGGATCAATCCCATTACCCGTCACCCGGTCGGAAAACGAGTACCGATACTCGCCGCCCAACTTGATCTGGTGCCGCCCCCGGATCCATGAAAGCACATAGGTCCCCTGGTAGGTCCGCCGATCAATCGTCACCAGGTTGTCCTGGTTCAGGTTCCAGTAGCCGTTCACCTGTCCCCGGTAGTGCGGCACCAGCTTCAGGCCGCCGGAGTCCGGCGCGCCGCGGTTCACATTCACCCCCAAGTCCCGATAGCTAATCCCCTCCGCGCTCCCGAACGGCAACGGCCCCCGGTCAATGTTCGTCCGGTTCGCCGTAAACTGGCCCGTGCCCAGCAGCCCCGGAGACAGCGTCCACGTATGCTGACCCTGCAGGTTCCAACTGTCGAAAGCATTCTCGGCCCGTAGCACCGGCAGCCCGGCCGTGTTGGTCTCATTGCTGCGGCTCAGGAACACCCGTCCGGTCAGCCGTTGCGCCGAAGACAGCGAGTGGTCCACCCGCCCGATGTACTGATTGGAGTCAATCTCGCCCGGCCGGTTGAAGATGAACCGATTGCCCGAGGCATTCGGCAGTGGCACCTGCAGCTTATCGAGGAAGTTCACCGCAGCGGGATCAAAGCGAGTCGCCGGAATCAACCCGCCCGGAAACGGTTGGTTGGTCAGCGGGTCGTTGGGAACGCGCGCCGCCTGCGTAAAGTTCCCTGCGCGCAGCGCCGCCGTGGGAACCGTCAGACCGGAGAAGGTCGCCCCCGCGCGCTGCTTCACGCCTTCATACGATCCGAAGAAAAACGTGCGGTCCCGGATCACCGGGCCGCCAAACGAGCCGCCAAACTGGTTGCGCCGCAGCTTCCCTTTTTCGAGAGCAAAGAAGCTGCGCGCGTCCATGATGTCGTTGCGGACAAATTCGAACGCCGAGCCGTGAAACTGATTCGTACCCGACTTCGTTACGGCGTTGATAATCGCCCCGGAGTTCCGGCCGTACTCCGCCGAGAAGTTATTGGTTTGCACGCTGAATTCCTCGAGCGCATCGGGGTTCGGCAGCAGCGCGGCCGTGTTCAATTGCGGGTCGTTGTTGTCGCCCCCGTCGAGCAGGTAGTTATTCGCCGTGCCCCGCGCGCCGTTAATCGAGATGCCGTCGTTCTGGCCCAACCCGTTATTCCCGCCCCCGGACACCGCTCCCGGGATCAACCGCACGAGTTGCAGCGCGTTCCGCCCGTTGAGCGGGAGTTCGGTAATCCGGCGTTCATCGATGATCTCCTTGAGCGTGGCCCCCACAGTCTCGACCTGCGAAACCGACCCGCCCACCGTAATCGACTCCGTCACTTGCCCCAGTTGCAAAACGGCCTGCACCTGCCGCGTCGCATCCGCATCCAGCCGAAACGACGGCGACCGGAACGGCCGGAAACCATCCCGGCTAATCTCCACCCGGTATTCCCCAATAGGGAGCTGCGGCAACGTAAACCGGCCAGAGTCATCCGAAACGGCGCGAAACATCAGCCCCGTCAGCTCATTCACGGCGGTCACATTCGCCGTAGGCACCGAGGCGCCTGAGTTATCTTGCACGGTCCCGGTAATCTGCCCGAAACTCTGAGCATGCACGGTGCTCACCGTCAACGAGACAAGCAGGAATACAACGAAAGAGACGCGGAACATGGTAGTAACTCCAGCGGCAGAGTATATACCAGCCCGAATTCCAGCGCCACGGGTTCCCCCCACCGATCGACTGGCCCCGTGAAGTTGGTAGTAGAATACGACCCGTAGTGCGTCAACCCAATCGGATCACCCGGCATACCGGCTTGGCCGGCCTCGCCGCCGCTCTCCTCCTGTCCGCCCCCGGCCCGTGCCACGCCCAGGTGCGCCCGTTCCTCGATCGCCACTGC
>LNFE01000161.1 GCA_001464575.1 Acidobacteria bacterium Ga0077553
TCTGGCTCGGCGCTACCCTCGGCTGCGCCGAGTGCCACGACCATAAATTCGATCCCTACCTCGCCAAGGACTTCTACGCCATGAAGGCGTTCTTCGCCGATATCCAGGAGACCGGCCTCGTGCCGGACCACGGAAAGGACTCCTGGGGTAAGCAACTGCTGCTGCCCACCCCGGCGCAGGAGAAGCGCCTCGCCGAACTCGAAAGCCTCCTGAATCCCGTATCCGTCCCCCGCGCCGAAACCTTCGGCTGGGTCGTCCAAGCGCCCACCCAGTTCGAAGCCACCAACGGCACCGTTCTGAAACTCGAAAAGGACAACCTGCTGGTAGCTTCTGGACCCAATCCGGACAACTCCACCTACACCGTCACGCTCAACGCCGCCCCCGGCCCCTGGACGCACCTCGGTCTCGAGATTCAAGCCGATGACTCTCTCCCCGGCTCCAGTGTGGCCCGTGGCGCGGACCGCCTGGTCATCACGGAGGTCGAAGCAAGCGTGCCCCTCTTCCTCGCCGCCTCCAACGTTAACTTCTCCGCCATCGAACTGCCGGCAATGGCCGCCATCGATGGTGACCCGAACACGGGCTGGGGCATCAACACCTATGGCGACCCCCGCGCCACCGTCCTCTCTCTCCGCTTTGCCAAGCCCTTCCCCGGCGGCAAACTCACCGTTCGCCTTCGCCACGACTCTCCCTACCGCCGCGCCACCGCGGGCCGCTTCCGGCTTGGGCTCTCGAAGGAAGCCATCGCCTGGGCGGCGGGCTTCGATGCGAAAAAGCCGGTGATTCCCGCCGAGGTCACCACCCGCGAAGCTGCGTTCTACCTCGGCGACCGGACCCGTGCCAAGTACCAATTGGAGTACGACCTTCTCCGCGCGAACATGCCGAAGGTCGTCGTTACCGAAAGCGGCAAGCCGGAGATCACCCGCATCCTGCCCCGCGGCAACTGGATGGATGAATCGGGTGCTGTCCTCGAACCCGCCGTGCCGCAGTTCCTGGGCAAGCTAGCTACCAACAGCCGCGCCACCCGCCTCGACCTCGCCAACTGGATCGTCTCGAAAGACAATCCGCTCACCGCCCGCGTCTTTGTCAACCGCACCTGGCGCCAGTTCTTCGGTGCAGGCCTGTCGAAGGTCCTCGACGACCTCGGCTCGCAAGGCGAATGGCCCACGCATCCCGAACTGCTCGACCACCTAGCCGCCGAGTTCCAACGCGATTGGGACGTCAAACGCCTCATCCGCACGATCGTCCTCAGCCAGGCCTACCGGCGCTCCTCGACGCCCACCCCGGAGATGCTCGAACGCGATCCCGACAACCGGCTCTATGCCCGCCAATCCCGATTCCGCGTCGAAGCCGAAGCCGTTCGCGATATCGCCCTCGCCGCTTCGGGCTTGCTGACCGAACGCCTCGGCGGCCCCAGCATCCGCCCCCCGCAGCCCGATGGCTACCTCGCTGCGCTCAACTATCCCATCCGCGATTACTCGGCCACCAAGGGCCCGGATCAGTACCGCCGCGGCCTCTATGTCCACTGGCAGCGCACGTTCCTGCACCCCTCGCTCATGACCTTCGACGCGCCCTCCCGCGAGGAGTGCACGGTCAGCCGCACCAGTTCCAATACGCCGCTCCAGGCGCTGGTCCTGCTCAACGATCCCGTCTTTGTCGAAGCCTCCCGTGCCTTCGCCCAACGCCTGTTCACTCAAGCGAAGACCTTCGACGCCCGGGTGCAGCTCGCCTATCAAACCGCGCTGAACCGCCCGGCCACCGCCGCCGAGATTGAAGTCCTCCGCGGTCTCCACGCCAAGGCCCTAGGGCAGCTCACCTCGGCCCGCGCCGCCGAACTGCTCAGCGTTGGCGAGGCGCCACGCCTCGCCCCCCAGCATGACGTCGAAGTGGCTGCGCTCATGACGGTCGCCCGCGCCGTCCTCAACCTGCACGGCGTAGTAACGAGGAACTAACCCATGACCCCTTTGCACCGTCGCGCCTTTCTCGGCCGCACCGCCGCTGGCTTCGGGCTCACCGCTCTGCAGTCGATGCTCGGCGCGGGCACCGGCCTGCATCATCCCGCCAAGGCCAAACGCGTCATCTTCCTCTATCAGGCCGGCGGCCCGTCCCACCTCGAACTCTTCGACCACAAGCCGAAGCTCGCCGCCATGCACGGCCAAGGCATGCCCGAGAGCTTCACCAAGGGCCAGCAAATCGCCCAGCTTCAAGGCAAGCCGCTCCTCTGCTTCGGCCCGCAGTACGGCTTCCAGCGCTATGGCAAATCGGGCGTCGAAATCTCCACCCAGCTCCCCCACATCGGCGGCGTCATGGACGATGTCTGCCTCGTTCGATCGATGTGGACCGAGCAGATCAACCACGACCCCGCGCACACCCTGATGAATACCGGCTCCATTCTCGCCGGCCGCCCGTCGATGGGTTCCTGGGCTGTGTATGGCCTCGGCACGGAGTCGAAGGACCTGCCGGGCTACGTCGTGCTGGTGTCGAACGGCAAGGGTGGCCAAGCCCAGCCCATCGCCGCGCGGCAGTGGTCGGCGGGCATGTTGCCTTCGAAGTTCCAGGGCGTGAAGTTCCAGTCCGTTGGCGACCCGGTGCTCTATATTGAGAACCCGCGGGGTATGAACGCGAAGCCCCAGCGCGATTCGATCGACGCCATCACGGCACTGCAACGTCTGGAGCAGCAGACCCTCGGCGACCCCGAAGTGCAGACCCGCATCGCGCAATACGAAATGGCATTCCAGATGCAGTCGAGCGTCCCTGGGCTCATGGACTTCGCCTCGGAACCGGCCAGCGTGCTCGAAGCCTACGGCGCCAAGCCCGGCGATGGCTCCTTCGCATCAAACTGCCTGCTCGCCCGGCGCTTGGCGGAACGCGGTGTCCGGTTCATCCAGCTCTATCACCGCGACTGGGACCATCACAACAAGTTGAAGGAAGGCGTCGGCTACAAGACCGGTGAAGTCGACCGGCCCACCGCGGCGCTGATCAAAGATCTGAAGCAGCGCGGCATGCTCGATGAAACGCTCGTCGTCTGGGGCGGGGAGTTCGGGCGGACGCCGATGTCGCAGGGCGGCGACGGACGCGACCATCACATCAAGGGCTTCTCGTACCTGATGGCCGGCGGCGGCATCAAGCCCGGAACCGTCTATGGCGCCACGGACGAACTCGGCTACGCGGCCGTCGAAAACCCGGTGAGCGTCCACGATTTCCATGCGACCATGCTGCACCTGCTTGGCATCAACCACCTGCGTTTGACGGTGAAGTATCAGGGACTCGATGTCCGCCTCACCGGCATCAGTGGCGACGTGGTGAAAGGAATTCTGGCATGACCCCCACCGTCGAATCGCTCTTTCTCGGTCACTCCGTCCGCAAGCTCCAACAGATGGAGCAGATGATTCAGGATCGTCTCCCGCTGTTCACCGCGGAGCAGGTTTGGCACAAGGGCAAGAACGAAGAGAACTCGGTCGGCAACCTGATTCTGCATCTGTGCGGCAACGTCCGTTACTACATCGGGCACGGCCTCGGTGGCCAGCCGAACATCCGCAACCGCGACGCCGAGTTTTCCTCTGCGGGGCACGACGACCTGGCTGGCCTGCTCCGCACCACGATCGCGGAGGCGACCCCGGTCCTGGCGGCGCTTCCCCACGCCCGGCTCACCGAATCCTTGCCGCCGGATCTGGTTGTTCCCCCCGGCGTCACGACGGTGCTCGAACTCGTATACCAGATCGTCGGCCACTTCCAACAACACACGGGGCAAATCATCTTCGCCGCCAAGCAACTCTGACATGGAAAAACGAACAAGGTTCGTCGTAGGATTTCTGGGGACGATTGCTCTCGCCTCGGCGCAGGCTCCCTCTCCGGCTGTCCTCCAGCAGGTTCTTGAAAAACGGCTGCTCGCGCTCCGGCCTGGCGGCATGACCGAACGGCAAGTGGTTTTCGAGGAGGTCCGCGCCGGCGCAAAGGCGGGCAATGCCTACCCGTTCACGGTCACCGGTTCCATTCGGGATTACGGTCCGGGCTACCCGGCCAACAATTTCTTTGGCCAAACCTGCGTTGGCCGGATTCCTGGCTGGGTCTTTCAACTCAGCCGAAACGCCACGGGCGATTGGCAGGTGGATGGCCGCATGACGGTCACCGATAGCCGGTGCGAAAAGAACCCCGCAGCGGGTGTGTCCTCCATTCCGCTAGCCTCGCTGAAGGGCGCCGCTGCCCCAGCCCAGCTCGTTCCCGGCGCTGAGCGGGCCTCAGGACCGGTAGAACTCCATTTCGGCGAGTGGGCCTGTTACGGCACCGGTAGCCGCCTGATGGCCGGACTCGGATTCTTTCTGCAGGCGGATGGAACCTACTTCGATGGAGACAAGAAGCCCAGCGGGCGATGGGTGCGGGACGTTGCTGCCGCCAAGATCTCGTTCCGCGGCGGCCACCTTGACGGCCAGTCCGGCTCCAAGCTCACCGGGCAGCGAATGACGCTTTCGAATACCGTCAGTTGCGAGCCGTGGCGGTAGCCGTCGGCACCGCCTTCGCCAACGCTTCCACCGCCCAACTGGCTCCCGCCGCCGAAATCCACTGGTTGTAGCCGAACGGATAGCCGCTGTCCATCTTCGGCTGCAACGGATGCGCCCGCGTCTGAACGAACCAGGAGCCATCCGGATACTGCGTCCGCAGCAGGAAGGCAACCGCCTTTGGGTTTGTTTCGTCAAGGGCGTGCAGCGCCAATCCGGTCGCGTAGGCATCGCTTGCCAGATACGGCATCTGCGCCCAGCCGCCGTCCGGGCGTTGCGCTTGGCGCAGTTCGTCCGCCGCTTTGCGAATCGCGGCCGGGGAGGCCTGGCCCCAACGCAGGCCGAGCAGCCGCAGCGCCTGCTCCTCCACGCCGATGGGCTTCTGCGCTTCCAGCCAGCGCCGCGCCCGGCCCACCCGATTGGTAAACTCCTCCGCCCGGCCCGGTATCGGGTAGGCCGTGAACGCGCGGATCGCATAGGCCGTCAGTGCGATGCTGCTGTACTGCTGGGGCAGCCGATAGTTCCCAGTCTTCAGAAAGCCTTCGGGCGACTGCAGAAACGCCAGGTTTTGCACCTCGGCGTCCGTCAATTTGTCCGCCGGATACTGCTGCTTGGCGAGGCTGTCCAGCACGTAACCGGTAATCTCCGGCGTCACGAAGCCGGTGCGAAGCGCGGGTGTTCGAATGGTCTCCATCGCCATCAGCACGCGTAACTCCCGTTGCGTGGCCGCCGCGTCAGATCCAATTCCATGCGCCTTAGCGGTGGCAATCGCGCCGGCCGGTTGATGGTTACTGTGACAGCTTGTGCAGCCGCGCGTCTTCCACACGGCGGGGCCGGTCTTCTGCAGTAAGGGGATGGCGCGCGCCAGCGCCTCTTCCGCGGACTTGGCCGGAGCCGTGGAGGCCTCCGGCAGCTTCTCGGCCACGCCCTTGCCGCCTGCTTGGCGCAGGGCTTTAGCGATCGCGCCGTCGTCAAACCGCAGCGCCAGGGTCAACGGCGTATGGCCATCTTCTTCCACCTGGTTCACCTTCGCTCCGGCCTGCAGTAGCAGGGTGACGGCGTCGGGCGCACGGTCGAACGAAATGGCCGCCCGGGCCAGGGCGGTATAGCCCCGGTTATCTCGGAGGTCGACGGCCGCTCCCTTGCTCAGCAGCAGCCGCAGCAGCGGCAAATGATGGCGAATCGCGGCATTGTGCAGAGCCGTTTCGCCGCGGTCTCCGCGTTGGTCGATGGGCGCGCCCTTCTCCAGGAGGAGCTCGGCGCATGGCAGGCAACTCACTTTCACGGTGCGATAGAGTGCCGCACTGTTGGGAGCCACTTTAGCGCCCGCGTCAAACAGCGCTTGCAGCGAGGCGAGGTCGCCGGCCTGTGCGGCCCGGTCAAGCGGCGTCAGTCCGCCGCGGTTGGCGGCATTGGGGTCGGCGCCGGCGGCCAGGAGTTGCGCGATGATGGCGGCCGCGCCGGGCCGGCCGGCGGCGACCAGCAACGGGGTGACCCCCGACGTGGTCGCGGCTTTGGCATTGGCGCCCTTGGCCAACAGCAAGGCCGTCTTGACTTCATCAAAGACGGCGAAGTGCAGCGCGGTATATCCATCGCGATTCGCCGCGTTCACGTCGGCGTTCCGCTCGAGCAGGTTGCGCACTGCCCCGGCGTCGGCGGTAAGAACCGCAAACATCAGGGCCGTCGTGCCGTCCGGCTTCACCGCCCGGGCATCAATGGTAGCGGAGTCCCCCTCCCGGAGTAAGAGGAACGGATCAATGGCCAAAAGCGGAAGTGCGAACAGAGCGAGATATTTCATGGCGCTGCGATATCCTATCAACACTCTTATGCAAAGACGAGCCTTCCTTGCTGCGCTGGGCGCCACCGCGGTTGCCGCCGCCCCGGTCAAACCAAACGTCCTGTTTATCGCCATCGACGATCTGAACGATTGGATCGGCTGTCTCGGCGGCCACCCGCAGGCCAAAACCCCGAACCTCGACCGTCTGGCCGCCATGGGCACTTTGTTCACCAACGCCCACTGCGCCGCGCCCTTGTGCAACCCGTCGCGCGCCGCGCTCATGACGGGAATCCGTCCCTCGTCGTCCGGGGTGTACACCAATAATCAGCCGTGGCGCGCCTCAAAGGCCCTGGCCAACGCCGTCACCCTGCCGCAACACTTCACGGCCAACGGCTACCGCTCCATCGGCTCCGGCAAGATTTACCACGACTCCTTCGCGGACCCCGCCAGCTGGCAGGAGTACTATCCAGCCAAGAACAGCCAGAAGCCGGCCGATCCCCCGCCGCCCAAACCCTCGATGAACGGGCTCAACGCGGCCAACTTCGACTGGGCGCCGCTCTCGGTCGCAGACGAAAAAATGGGCGACCATCAGGTGGTCGATTGGGTCATCCAACAAATGAACGCCAAGCAGGAACAGCCGCTCTTCCTGGCCTGCGGCATCTATAAGCCGCATCTTCCGTGGCACGTTCCGCAGAAGTACTTTGATCTCTTCCCGCTCGACTCCATCGTCCTTCCGAAGATCAACGGCGACGATCTGGACGACGTCCCGCCCATGGGCCGGAAATTCGCCAAGCCCCAAACGGACCACAAACTCGTGATCGACTCCGGCCAATGGAAACACGCCGTGCAGGCCTATCTCGCCTGCATCGCCTTCGCCGATGCGCAATTGGGCCGCCTGCTGGACGCTTACGAAAAGAGCCCCTTCAAACAAAACTCCCTCATCGTGTTGTGGAGCGATCACGGCTGGCACCTGGGCGAAAAGCTGCATTGGCGTAAGTTCTCTCTGTGGGAGGAGGCGACCCACAACGTGCTGATGGTAGTCGCCCCGGGTGTCACGAAACCGGGTAGCCGTTGTGATCGCACGGTCAGCCTAATGGATGTTTATCCGACGCTCGTCGATCTCTGCGGCCTCCCGTCGCGCCCCGGCCTCGAAGGTGTCTCGCTGCGTCCGCTCCTGGCCAACGCCCAAGCCAAATGGGATCGTCCGGCCGTCACCACCTATTTCCGGAACAACCACTCCGTTCGCTCGGAGGAGTGGCGCTACATCCGTTATGCCGACGGGACGGAAGAGCTCTACGATCGCAAACAGGATCCGCTCGAATGGAAAAATCTGGCGGGAGATTCGAAACACGCCGCCGTGAAACAAAAAATGGCTCAATGGCTTCCCACTACCAACGTGGAAGATGTCCCGACCGGCCGCTAGAACGCCTTAGGAACTTGCTACGATATCCCGAGGAGAATTCGCCCATGAAACTGTTTACCGTGTTTGCCGCACTCACGATGACCGCCGGCCTCGCCGCCGCCGCGGAAAAGACCATGATGCACTGTTTCGCGTTTACGCCCATCGAAACGGCCACCGAGGCCGAGTGGAAGGCGTTCTATGCGGCCACCGACGCATTGCCGAAAAACATCCCCGCCATCAAGATGGTGTGGGCGGGTAAGCTCCGCGCTCCCCTTGCCCAGTTCAGCGTGGACGCCGAATCCCGCAAGAAGCTCACGGGCGGTGAGAAGGACGTCGCTGCCAAGGCCAATCGAGTCGTTCGCGCTTACGGCGCCTGCTTCGCGATGGAAGGCGGTCCGGAAGCCCTGAAGGCCTACACGGCGAACCCGTATCACAAGGTTTGGATGGCCGCTTACGAGAAGGTTCGCGTCGCTGGCACCACCACCTACGACATCCTGCCTCAGTAACGTTCGCGCCGTAACTGCTCTACGGACACCCCAGCCTTTGGCGGTGTCCGTAGGCGGGCGGCTTCGGCCCGCAACTGCTTCGCCCTCTTTTTCTCTCCCGCCTTCTCCGCTCTCGCCTCCAAAATCATCCTGCGCAAATAGAGGCTACCTACCTGATGGCGGTCTAGGAGTTCCTGCGCCTGTTCGAGCCACAGCCGGGCGCGAACCGGAGGCACCAGCATCGAGGCTTGCCATAAGCCCGTTGCGTGCGACAGCGGATCGGCCGCGAGCAGTGGCAGCGTTGCTTCCATATCGGAAAGCGCCTCCCCCTTGCGGCCCTGCTGAGCCCATACGGTCGCGCGGTTGAACTGGGTTCGAGCGTACTCATACGAACCCGGCCGGTGCTTGCTCATCGATTCGACGTAGGCGGCCTCCGCCTCGGCATACCGCTGCAGCCCTTGCAGGATGATGCCCGCGCCGTTCAACAGGTCCCCCGTCCGGTGGAATGCGAGTGCCCGCTCGCATTCCACCCACGCATGAGCGTACTCCTGCTGTTCCACGTATAGCGCCGCCAGGTTGCCATGCAACACGGCCTCGTCCGCCGGATTCCGTTCCTCTGGCCGCAACTGCGCCCACACGCGCAGGGCATACCGCAACCGGCTCTCCGCCACGGCGTACTCGCCGGCCCCCTGCGCCTGTAACGCTTGGGTATTGGCCTCGACGAGTCGCGACCGGTCCACGGTTTGCGCTCCCAGAGTTGAAATCAGAACGAAGGCAAGAGTCATCCTCATGCCCAGAGTTTGGAGCGGCGAACTGTCGAAGCGAGTTTCTCTTCAGCGCTAACTCATTGCTAAAAAGAGCTTTATTTTCTCTGATGGGTTGCTACCGCGATTATTTCATTCCGCTTAACAATCCTTAAACAACTTCTGTCTGGAATCTGCGTTTATCCCTGCAGAGGCACTTACCGCCCAACTCACTTGAGAGGATCTCCCATGAAAATGCTATCTCTGTTGATTCCAGCATTCACCGCGGCCGTCGCCTTCGCGCAGCCGCCGGTGAACGAACTGAAGACGTTCCTGAACCTGACCGACGCGCAAGTCACTTCCATTCAGGAAGCCAACCGCTCGGCCATGCAGGCCAATCGCGATCTGGCCGAGAAGATCCGGACCAATCGCCAAAACCTGCGAGCCTTAACCACCCAGACGAATCCGGACGCCGCCGCGGTGGGCCGGCTGGTCCTCGAAGGCCAAGCCTACGGCAAGCAGATCGCCGACAGCCGGACCAAGTCGCGGGAAACGGCGCTCACCTTCCTGTCGGCTGAGCAGAAGACCAAGCTGAAGACGCTCGAAGAGGCCATGCAGCTTCGCGAAGAGATCGGCGCGGCCCAACGGCTCAACCTGATCTCCGGACCCGCGGAAGGCATCGGCGGACCGGGTGCCCGGGGCATGCGCGGCCGGATGGGCCCGGCAGGTCGCATGGGCGCTGGACGCTTCGCCAGTGGCGGCCGCTAACTTCGCCCGATTCGCCAACCCGGACACCCTCCGGGTTGGCGGATAATGCGAAGTGACATGCTCACTCGCCGCCATCTTTTTGCTCTCGCCGCCACCCCTCTGCTGGCGCAGGACGAATCCGGTTTTACCTCCTTATTCGACGGACGTTCCCTGAACGGCTGGGAGGTGAAGGAAGGTCCCGAGTCCGGCTTCGCCGTCGATGACGGCTCCATCCTCGTCACCGAAGCCGCCAACTCCCCCACTTGGCTCGCCACCACCAAGACCTACGAAAACTTTGACCTCCGCGTCGATTTCTTCGTCCGCGGCTGGATCGACTCCGGCATCTACCTGCGCGCTCCCGAGCACGGACCCGCCATCGACTGCGGACTCTGCATCAAAATCTTCCACAAAGAGGAAAATCCGCCCAAGCCCGAATCGATGGGCTCTATCTTTCCGCACGTCGCGCCCAAGCTGACCAATGTCAAGAGCAAGGGCGAATGGAACTCCATGCGCATCCTGCTCAATGGCTCTCGCCTGCAGGTTTGGACCAACGGCGCCATGGTGCAGGATGTCAATCTCAACGAGCACCCCGATTTGAAGTACCGGCTCACCTCCGGCCGCATCGGGCTGCAATCCCTCAGCTACCCCATCCGCTTCCGCAACCTCCGGATCAAGGAGTTGCCCGGCGCCACCCAGTGGCAATCGCTCTACAGCGCCCCAGCCGACTTCGAAAAGAACTGGTTTGTCGAGGAAGGGAAGGCCAAGTGGCTGACCCTCGGGCCCATTTTCCGTACCGACTTCAATGGTCATTTAGCTTCGAAGACCAAGTACAAGGACTTCGTTTTTGAAACCTACATCCGCGCCCGGAAGCACTCGAACGGAGGCATCTTCTTCCGCTCGGAGGGTTCCGGCTCGAAGCCCCATTACGAAATTCAGATCCACGACGTCGAGGGCGCCGTTTATCCCACCGGCTCTCTGTACGGCATTCAACGGGCGAAGTATCCGCGGCTGGTGCCGGAAGAGTGGTTCCTGTTCCAATTGTTCGTGAAGGGGCCGCACTGCGTCATCCGGATCAACGGGGAAAACGTGGTCGATTACAACAAACTCGATCGTCTCGAAGCCGGTCACATGCTGCTGCAGGCGCATCAGAGCGCCAGCTGGATTGAGTACAAGCAGATTCGGATCCGGGAGATCTAGCCGATGTCCAAGCCATCCCCTTTGGCCTACCTGAGTGAACAGGTCGAGAGCTTCCGCGCCGGCGGTACCTATCAGCGGCTGCGGGAGCTCGAAAGTCCGTGCGAGCCCATCAGCCGGTACGACGGCCGAGAGGTGATCAATCTCGCCTCCAACAACTATCTGGGCTTGGCGAACCACCCGAAACTCAAGGAGGCCGCCATCGCCGCCACCCGGGAGTTCGGCGTGGGCTCCGGCGCCGTGCGGACCATCTCCGGCACCATGGCGATGCACATGGAGCTCGAACGCCGGATTGCGGCGTTCAAACACGTCGAGGCCTGCGTCGTTTTCCAATCCGGCTTTACCGCCAACGCGGGCACGGTGTCGGCGATCCTGTCGAAAGAAGATCACATCATCTCCGACGAGTTAAACCACGCCAGTATTATTGATGGCTGCCGGCTGTCGAGGGCGAAGATCCATGTCTTTCGCCACGCCGACGCCGCTGACGCTGAGGCGAAGTTAGCTGCGCTCGAAGGCGTCCCTGGCCGGAAGCTGCTCATCACTGACGGCGTTTTTTCGATGGACGGCGACATCGGCCCGCTCCCCGCGCTGGTGGAAGCAGCCGAGAAATATGGCGCCATCATGATGATCGACGACGCCCACTCGTCGGGCGTTCTTGGACGGAATGGCCGCGGCACCGTCGACCACTTCGGCCTCCACGGCCGCGTGGACATTCAGGTGGGTACCTTGTCGAAATCGATCGGCGTGCTGGGCGGTTACGTTTGCGGCAGCAAGGACTTCATTGAGTACCTCTATCACCGGGCTCGGCCATTCTTGTTCTCCACCTCGCACCCGCCTGCCGTCACGGCCGCCTGCCTCGCCGCTTTCGACATTCTCGAAAACGAACCCGAGCGGATTGAAGCGCTCTGGGCGAACACCCGCTACTTCAAGGCGGAGCTGGCCCGGCTGGGATTTGACACCGGTCGCAGCGAGACGCCGATCACCCCGATTCTAGTGGGCCAAGCCAAAACGGCGCATGCCTTCTCCGCGGCGCTGTTTGAAAACGGCCTGCTGGCCACAGGCATCGGCTTCCCCACCGTGGCCGAAGGCAAGGCGCGAATTCGGACTATAGTGACGGCAACCCATACGCGGGAACAACTGGACCGTGCGCTCGAAATCCTTGAGCGCACGGCCAAGTCGATGGGCATCCTCCGGGTCCAGCCGATGGGTGTCGTTGGCTGATCGAAGTTCTGCGCGCTTCTAAAGTTATTTTGGGATCCGCCCGATAAACAGTCCATGCCAGAGGACTATTTGGGGCCCCGACTCGAGGCGCTCCGGAAAAATCAAAACCCCGACGGTGGTTGGGCATATTTCCCAGGGAAACGGTCCTGGTTGGAGCCTACCGCTTACGCGCTTTTGGCACTGCACTCCGAGGCGGATTCGCCCGCTTGGCAGAACGGTTGGCGCTTGCTCCGGTCCTGGCAGCGCGAAGATGGGGCTTGGCAACCGAACGGGCACATTCCGGAAGCTCATTGGTCGACGGCGTTAGCGATCACGCTGCACTGCGTCCACCGGGTCCACGACGACGCCTTCCGCAAGGGCGTCTCCTGGTTGCTCGCTTCGTCCGGAGCCGAATCCCGCTTATTCGTCCGCCTGCTCTCGATGGTGGGGGTAAAGACGACCGGTCACGACCCTTCGTTTCGCGGTTGGCCCTGGCGCCCGGAGGCGACTGCCTGGATAGAGCCCACGGCGCACACCCTGGTTGCCTTGAAACGGGCCGCGCCGCTGGTCAAGGATTCAGAGTTAACGCGCCGGATCGTGCTCGGGGAAGGCATGATCCTCCGGCGCCGCTGTAGCGATGGCGGGTGGAACTATGGATCGAAAGCCGCCCTGGGCATCGACCTTCCCTCCTACCCGGAAACAACTGCGCTGGCGCTGCTTGGTTTGCAGGGCAACCGGGAAGCTGACCTAACCTCGGCCTTGCAGCACGCCGTCCACCTTTGGCAGGATAGCCGGTCGCGATGGGCGAGGGCTTGGCTCGCGATCAGTTTGCGCGCCTTCGGTACAGACCTGCCCACCGAGTCGCCGGAACAGCCGGTCGCCAGGGACTTGATCCTGAACGCCCTCGAAGTCCTGGCGGCGCCAGACGGTGGATTCCGCCACTTCCGGCCGGAGGGGATCCTGTCGTGAAACCCAGCCTGTTGCGTCGCGCCCTCGTGTCGGCCATGGCCGGCGGATTGGCTTCGTGTCAGCGAAACCAGCCTGCGTCGTTCGCCGGCACTTCGCCCGTCGCCGTGTTGCGCGCGAAGAACTACCAGCAGGACCTTACGGCCACCATCCTCGAGGGGATCCGGCTCTGTGGCCTGGTGGTCAAGGACAAGCGCGTTCTATTGAAGCCGAATCTGGTGGAATTCGACGCCTCGACCGCGATCAATACCGATGTCGGTCTGGTCGCCGCCGCCTTGGAGGCTTTTCGCTCCCTTGGCGCTGCTTCTGTCGTAATCGCCGAAGGTCCCGGTCACCGGCGCGATACCTTAGGGCTTGCCGACGAGGCCGGGTATTGGAAGGGCATTCGAGATTTTGAAGGGCACTTCGTGGACCTGAACCGGGATGACGTGAGCCCGGTGAAAAACTTCCTCACCGAAAGCCAGTTCTTCCTGCCGAACACGGCGTTGGGCGCCGATCTCATCGTGTCGATGCCCAAGATGAAGACCCATCACTGGGCGGGCGCCACCCTGGCCATGAAGAACTTTTTCGGACTCGTTCCTGGAGCCGTGTATGGCTGGCCCAAGAACACCCTTCACTATTTGGGAATCGAGAACTCCATCGTCGCGCTCAACCGGCAGTTTCGGCGCACCTTCGCCATCGTGGATGGCATTGTTGGCATGGAGGGAAACGGCCCGATCCAAGGTACGGCGAAGGACGTGGGGCTCCTCGTCTTTGGTCAGGACCTGGTCGCCGTCGATTCTACGTGTTGCCGGATCATGGGTATTGATCCGGCTAAAGTTGGGTATCTGCAGCAGGCCATGGACCTGGGTGCGGTGGATTCCCAGCAAATCCACCAACGAGGCGAAAACCCGATCGTGGTGCGAAACGACTTCGCCCTGATCCCCGAGTTTGCTTCCTTCCGGCTAAATCCCGGCGAAAAAAGAGGGTAGGTTGACTATGCCCGCGAACGAGCGATCCGATATGATTGAAAATAGTTCTTTTAACGAGGGGTTGTCGAAGTTGCACAACGTTGTGGGAGCAGTGACTGAGCCACAAGTCGGTACAAATCGGCAAGTAGTGATCCTCGGGGCGGGTCCGGCCGGACTCACTGCCGGGTACGAACTCAGGAAAGCGGATATCCAATCGGTCATCCTCGAAAAGGACAGCGTCGTCGGGGGCATCTCCCGCACGGCGGAGTATAAGGGGTATCTTTTCGACATTGGCGGCCACCGATTTTTTACCAAGGTCTGCCTGGTGGAGAAGATGTGGCTCGAGGTGCTCGGCGGGGATTTCATTTCCCGGCCCCGGCTGTCGCGCATCTTCTACAAACGAAAGTTCTTTAGCTACCCGCTAGAGCCTCGGAACGCCCTGTTCGGCCTCGGGATTTTCGAAGCCGCTCATTGTGGATTCAGTTACCTCTGGGCGCAACTTTTCCCGCAGAAGCCCGAGGAGGATTTCGAAACCTGGGTCTCGAACCGCTTCGGCCGCCGCCTGTTCAAGGTCTTTTTCGAGTCCTACACCGAGAAGGTGTGGGGCATGAGCTGCAAAAACATTCAGGCCGAATGGGCGGCCCAGCGCATTAAGGGCCTCTCCCTCTACTCCGCGGTCAAGAATGCTCTTTTCCCTCCCCGGAACCAGGAAAAGGGGGATGTCATCAAGACGCTGATTCACGAGTTTCAGTACCCGCGGAAGGGGCCTGGAATGATGTGGCAGCGGACGCGGGAGATCCTGGAGGCCGCTAACTCCAAGGTGGTCATGAACGCCTCCGTCGACCGGATCTTTTGGGAGCCCGGCCGCGTCACCGCGGTACAAGCCGGCGGCCAGCGGTACGAGGGTACCCACTTTGTCAGCTCTCTGCCCATCCGGGAACTGATCCAAAAGCTCGATCCGGCCCCTCCGCCGGAACTCCTCGCCGCGGCAAACGATTTCAACTACCGCGATTTCCTCACCGTCGCCCTCATCATCAAAGGCACCGGCCTGTTTCCTGACAACTGGATCTATATCCATGAACCGGGCGTCAAAGTCGGCCGGATTCAGAATTTCGGAAACTGGAGCCCGGAGATGATTCCGGAACCCGATCGCTCCTGCCTCGGTCTCGAGTACTTCTGTTTCGAAGGCGATGGTTTGTGGAGCATGACAGACGCCGAACTCGTCGAGCTTGGCCGGGCCGAAGTAGCTAAATTGGGCCTGGTGAAGGCCGAAGATGTGCTCGATGGCTGCGTTGTCCGCATGCCGAAGGCCTACCCGGTCTATGACTCCGTCTACAAACGGGGGATTGCCGCTGTCCGGGAGTTCCTCGCCGAAGTCCCCAATCTCCAATTGGTGGGGCGGAACGGGATGCACCGCTACAACAACCAGGATCACTCGATGCTGACGGCCATGCTGGCTGCACGCAATATCATCAACGATCTGACCGGTCGCGGTCCTCGCTATGATCTCTGGCGGGTCAACGTCGACGACGAGTATCACGAGGACGGCGCGATGCAGGAAGCCGACGAACTGCGAAAACTGGAGCAGACTCAGCCGCTCGTGCCCACCGCCATCCGCTAACCGGTGACCCGCACGATCAACACGGTCATGTCGTCATGCTGGGGCGCTCCGGCGGCAAAGGCGTCGGCCCCGGCCATAATCTCCGGAATCAGTTCCGGCGCGGGGAGATCGCGAAACCGTTCGACGAGGGCGGCGAGTTGATCCTCGCCCCATTCCTCGTCCTCGGCATTCATCGCCTCGCTGATTCCGTCGGTGAAGCCGACCAGTAAATCGCCGTCTTCGAGCCGGATGCTCGCCTGCCGGTATTGCGCCGGACCAAACAAACCCACCACCGGCCCGCCCTCCCCCAAATGGATCCAATCGGCGCCGCGCAAGATCATCGGCGGATTGTGGCCTCCGTTGACGTAGTGCAACTCTCGGGTCGCCGGGTCGTACTCGCCGTAGAAAAACGTCGCATACCGGTTGCTGGGCGACGCCTCAAAAATCAGCTTGTTCAGGTTGCGGAACAGCGATGCCAAGTCCCGGTTCCCCGCCATCGTCTGCCCTCGCAGCGACGCCTGCAAACTGGCCATCAAGAGGGCCGCCGGAATCCCTTTGCCGGACACGTCGCCGATGGCCACCCCAAACCGTCCGCCCTCCAGCTTGAGAAAATCGTAGTAGTCGCCTCCCACCCCCCGTGCCGGCCGGCAGTATCCGGCGAACTCCAGGCCCTCCACCGGCGCCAGATCCTGCGGGAACAACCGTTCCTGCACCTCGCGGGCGATCTCCAACTCCCGGCTCAAAACCATCCGCTGCGCTACTTCGTTGGCCATCGAGGCAGTTAATTCCGCGTTCTCAAGCGCCAGCGCCGTCTGCGCGGCGACGCCCTCCAGCAGGCGAATATCGCTGACCGCGTAGGGCTCCTCACTTTTCCGCGGCCCCAATCGCAGCACTCCCAACGTCTTCGTTTGCAGCCGCAGAGGCACCAGGAGTTCGGTGGGCATTTCCGCCACCCAGGCCCGGTCGCTGGCGCCCATCGGGTCCTCGTAGAGCCACGAGCTACGATCTTCCGGATACACGCGTCTCCCCCCGGGAGCCCGCTCCAACGCCGTCCGCAACCCGGCCGGCAAGTTGTGCCGATCGACGTGGACGTGCTCGACGCGGAGCGCCTCGCCCACCTGCCGGCTCACCGCGGCCAGCAGCGCCTCGGGCTCCATCATCCGCTGCACCGCCTGGCCTAGATCGGCCAACAGCTTTTCGGCGTTCAGTGCTTCGCGAAAGAATCGCCGATCCAGCCACGCGGTCGCCTTGGTTGCCAGAAGCTGCAGGACGAACACCCCGCCCACCCCCACCGCGATCAGTTGAATCACTTGCGGACGGCGATTCCCCGGCTGCAGGGCAAGACTCACCGCCACCAGCAACACGGTGATGCTCAGCAGCGCTTGCGCCACCCGCAGGCATCGCTGGGCCAAAGCGTACTGCAGACCTTGGCGGATCACCACCCCCACCCCAAAGGCCCTCTGGACCACCACAACGTAGGCCAACGTCAGCGGGAAACCGGCCGTCATCAGGATCGCACCGGCCAAAACCACCTCATTGTCAAAACCCCACCCCAGCCGGGCCAGCAACACCACGAGCGCGGGCGTCATGGCCACGGCCGAACCGACGAGAATCGTGTGCAGCCGGCGCCGCTGATCGGTTTCGCGGAACCAGTGCGTTTTCCACCCCAACATCGCGAAGAAAATCGCCACGGTCGCCATCTGAATCGGCAGCCCAAATCGCCCGATCGAATGGGCCGCTCCATCGATCCAGGCCGCCCAGGCGAGCGAGTCCGCCGCCGACCAGTAGCGCACCGCAATCGTCGCCGCCAGCACAGTCGTAATCGGCGCCAGGAGCAGCAGCTTGATCCACGGATAGCGCCGATCGAACGGGGGCGGGGCGGGGAAGTACCATCCGAACAGCGCCATCGCCAGTGGCCAGCCGACGGAGAAAAACTGACGGATTAACTGCAGCCCCAGCGGGGCGCCCGGCCACTCGCTCGGGCGGAAGGCAAACGAAAAGCTAACCATCAGGAACAGGAGCAGCCATGCCAACCCGTCGTTCGGGCGCCGCGCCACCGTCCACACCCCCAGCAAAAGGCAAAGCAGCGGAATGCCCACGGCGGTCACCCCGGCAAACAACCAGCGGGTCCAGGGCGTGGGTCCCTTCTGGGCCGGCGCCAGCCGCCAACTCACCGCTTGTTCGCCGCCGGCCACCTTTTGCACCCGGACGGAGATCTGGTCCCCGGGGAAGCGAGCCCCCAAGGCCCGGTCTAACTGTTGCCAACCGTCAAAAGCCTCCCCGGCGATGGCGAGCAGCCGGTCTCCCCGTTCGAGCCCCGCCGCGGCCGCCTCCGGAGCCCGGTCCACCACCGTCGGCCAAGGCGCCCCGACACGGAAGCCCAGCGCTGCTTCCGTCTCGCGCCGCCAGTACCGCTCGAAACCGTGCCGATTCTCGGCGAGCTGAAAACCGAAAAGCGCTACTGCCACCGCGGCAAGCAAGATTCGCATGTTCCGCTATTATCGTCGAACGGCGATGATATCCTGAAAAGAGTGGTACGGATGAACTCCATCCTCGTGGCAGTCCTCCTCGTGCTCTCGGCGGTTTCCACCTCCTGGTGCGCGGCGGACTGCGTGGCCCAGGCGCTAACGCCCTCCTCCTGCCATCACGAACAAACCACCAAAGCCTGTGACGACCCCACAACGGTCGTCCCGGATGCCACCCTGCCCACACCGGAACTCGTTTTTGAGCCGTTGTTCGCGGAGGTCGCCCCGCCTGCGCCGCTCACCCTCGCTTCTCCGGCTGGCTTGTTCCCGCCCAGCCCTCCTCTTCGCCTCTGATTCTCCCACTCCTACGGCCGCTCGTCTCCCCCACGCGCAACCAAATTCTGGAGAATTTATGCCTTTCGACCGTCGCGGCTTTCTTGGCCGCCTATTCGCGTCGGCTGCCGCCCCGGCCGCAGCCGCGCCTTCGTCCGTTGCGCCAATTCCGGTGCAAACGCCCGACCTTCCCAAACTGCCCCATAAACTCGTCGACGGGGTAAAAGAGTTCACCCTCGTCGCCGAGGTGACCCGAACCTCCATCTGCCCCGGCCGCATCATGGACGCCTGGGGGTTTAACGGCTCGGTGCCCGGTCCCATGATCGAAGCCAACGAAGGGGACCGCCTCCGCATCATCGTCGAGAATCAGTTGCCCGAAATGACCGGCATCCACTGGCATGGCCTCGAAATCCCCATGGAAGTCGACGGCTCGGTCGGCCTCGGCATGGACCCCATTCCCCCCGGCGGCCGGCACGTCTACGAGTTCACCGCCCGGCAGAACGGAACATTCTTCTACCACTCTCATTTCCCCATGCAGGAGATGATGGGCCTCATCGGCATGTTCGTGCTGCATCCCGCGCAGGCGCATACCCCCCGCGTCGACCGCGACTTCGGCATGATCATCCAGGAGTGGGATCTCAAGCCCAATAACCCGGTGCCGAACTCCCTCGCCATGGAGTTTAACTGGCTCACCTTCAACGGAAAGGCCGGCCCCGATACCACCCCGATGATCGTGCGCCAGGGCGAGCGCGTCCGCATCCGCCTCGTGAACATGGGCATGGATCATCATCCGATCCACCTGCACGGCAACCAGTTCTACATGACCGGCACCGAAGCGGGGCGCCGTCCGGAATCCACCTGGTTCGCCGAAAACACGATTCTCGTGGGCGTGGCCCAGGCGCGGGACATCGAGTTCGAAGCCAAGCACCTCGGCGACTGGATGTTCCATTGCCATCTTCCCCATCACATGATGAATCAGATGGTCACCATGGTCGGTCCCGACATGCACCACCCGGTGCATAGCAAGGTCCCCGGCTATCCCCAGGATATGTGGATGCCGGACGATGAGATCTACAACGACAAGCCCGAAAACTTCGGACTGCGCAAAGGTTGGTCTGGCGCCATGATGGGCATGATGACCATGGTCCGCGTCGTCACTCCGCAGATGTACGACAAGATCGAGGCGCTGCGCAAGAACCCGCCGAAGATCACGCTGCCCAAGGGCGAGGCGCACCAACACAACCACGGGGCAGGGAAGTAACATGACTATCTTCCTGCTCGCCCTCAACTTACTCGACCTCGAGAAGCTCGCCCTCGCGAATAACGCCGCCTATCAGCAGGCCGGCCTCCAGGTCCGGATCGCCGAAGGTCAGCGCAAACAGGCTGGCCTGTACCCGAACCCGTCCATCGGATTCAACAGCGAACACAACTCGCCGAACCCGGCCGTTCGCTGGGGTTCGAACGGAGGCGTCATCGGTCAGCGCATAGTTACCGGCGGCAAACTCGGCGTTGAGAAGGCTCTGGCCGACCGCGAAATCGACGAGGCCCGCGCCCGCCAAGCCCTCGCTCGCCTCGAGCTGTCGGGCCACCTGCGCCGGCTCTACTACCAGGCCCTCGGGGAACAGCAGCTTCTCGCCGTCCGCGAGCAGCTTGCGAAGACGGCCACGGAAACCGCCGGCATCTTCCGGCAGCTGCTCAACACCGGGCTCGCCGACGAACCCGACGTCCTCTCGGCCGACGTCGAGGCTCAGCGTGCCTCGGTCCGTCTCGCCCAAGCCCGGCAAGCCCTCGAACGCACCCGTCTCCAACTCACGGCGATCGTGCAACAGGAGATTGGTCCCGAGCCGCTCGCCGGCGATTTCCTCGCCCTGCCTGTTCTCGACCAGGCCGCGGTATGGGCCCTGATCCAGGCGGAGAATCCCGAATTCTCCCTCCCGGACATCTCCATCCGGCGCGCCGGCCTCCAACTCGCCCAAGCCCGTAAAGCCCGCATTCCGGATATCCAAGCGCGCGGCGGCGTCCGCTACAACCGCGAACTGAGTGAAATCACCCGCGGTTCCATTGGTCCGGAAGGCATCTTCGACATCTCCGTCGAACTGCCGCTCTTCAACCGCCAGCAGGGGGCGATTGCCGCCGCCAAGGCGATGCAGGCGCGTGCCGCGTTGGAGCCGGCTCGGGTCCGGCGGTCCCTTGATGGCCGTTTCGCCGAAGTGTGGCAAGCCTACTCCCAGGCCCGCACCGCGGCCGATCGCTATCGCCAGGAGATGTTGCCGGCCACCGAAAAGGCGCTCACGCTCTATCGCGCCAATTACAAAGCGATGTCCGGCACGTATCCGAATGTCCTCCAAACGCAGCGCACCTACTTCCAACTGCAGGAGGAGTACCTCGATACGCTCCAGTCCGCCTGGCAAGCGGTCGCCGATCTCGAAGCTCGCCTGGTCAGCTACAATCCGTAGAACTCGGCCGCCGTGCCTCCCAGAATCTGCTCCCGCACCGCCATCGGCATCGGGCCCAGATTCTGGGTAAACGCGGCCAGCCGTTCTTTCCACGTCACCCCGCCCTCTGGCCATCCGCTGGCGAACATCACCCGCTCGGGACCCGCCAGCCGCATCGCTCGCGCCATCCGCTCCTTACTGGCCGCCGAAACCGGCAAGTGAAACCCGGTGAGCTTCAGGTAGAAGTTCGCCGGTAGTTCCGCCGCCGTCTCCGGCACCCCATCCAGCGCCACCCGCCGGTCTCGCACGTGGCTCACCTCGTTGAACCGCTCCGCCGGCCATTCGAGGGCCAGTCCCGCGGGCAACTGCTCCGGCGCCACCCCGTAAACGCTTTTCACGAGCGCATGCCGCACCACTTCCCGCGGAATCACCGCTTGGATGTACGGCCACCCCTCCGCCACCCGCAACGCCTCGCGCCAATCCTCCACCAGCCAGACGCTTCCGGTGAACCGGTTGCGCTCGAGGATTGTCGCCAGCCAGGCGGCATCCTGTGCCGGCGGGAGAAAACCGTGCTGCGCGTCAATCCGCATGGGCTTCTGTTCCTTCCCTATAAGTGATAGACTCCCCGAAACCCCTCTTATCATTCCCACCATCAGGAGTAGTCTCTTGCATCTGTTTCGTTTACGTCTCCTCATTCTAACGGCCTTAGCCGCTTGCTCAGCACTCGGCCAAGTTACCACCGGAACTATTCTCGGCACCGTCACCGATTCTTCGGGCGCCGCCGTGTCGGGCGCTAGCGTTGTTGTGGTCGAAGTCAATAAAAATACCACCAGCCGCTCCGTAACCGACGATTCGGGCACCTTCAACGTTCCGTTCCTCGTGCCCGGCGTCTACACCATTTCCGTTGAAAAAGCCGGCTTCAAGAAAGGCGTGCAGCAGAA
>LNFE01000162.1 GCA_001464575.1 Acidobacteria bacterium Ga0077553
CGCCGCGCCGCTCGTGCGCTCGGAATCCGCCGAACTCGGCGAAGTCATCGGCACCCGCGCCGTCCGCGAGCTTCCCCTCAACGGCCGGAACTTCGCCCAGTTGGTCTATCTGAATCCCGGCGTCACCCCCGGCCAAGCGGGCGAAAATCTCTCCGGCGCTTCTACCTTCAACCCGCGTGGTCCTTCGAACTTCAACGCACTCGGCAGCCGTGCCAACACCAATGCCTGGCTCGTCGACGGCATCGACAACAACGAGTACACCTTCAACACCGTTATCGTTGCCCCGTCCGTCGAATCCGTTCGCGAATTCAAAACCCTCACCGGTGTCTTCTCCGCTGAGTTCGGCCGTGGCGCGGGCGTCGTCTCCATCTCCACGCAGTCCGGGTCAAACGACTTCCACGGCAACGTCTTCGAGTTCCACCGCAATCACGTCCTCGACGCGCGCAACGTCTTCGCTCCGGCCAACCAACGTAAGCCCGTCTTCCGCCAGAATCAGTTCGGCGTCGCCATCGGCGGCCCCATCATCATCCCGAAACTCTACAACGGCAAGAACAAGTCGTTCTTCTTCTTCGACTACGCCGGCCTCCGCACCGGCCGCGGCATCGCCACGGTAAACTCCGTTCCCACGGCCCAGATGCGCAATGGCGACTTCAGCCAACTGATCGCCGCCGGCGGCCCGAATCTCACCATTTTCGATCCCCGCAGCACCCGCACCGTGCCCGGTTCCACCACCCCGGTTCGTGACCCCTACCCCGGTAACATCATGCCGGCGTCGGCCATCAACCCGGTCGGCCGCAACGTGCTCAGCATCTACCCCCTGCCGACGTCGCCCGGCCGCGTCAACGGACTGTTCGACAACTTCACCTCCGTGCCCAACCGCACCGTCAGTGACAACGTCTACACCGGCCGCTTCGACCAGGTCGTCTCGTCGAAAGATAACATCTTCTTCCGCTACACCTACAACAACTACAACCTCCAGGCGCCCCAGGGCCAAGCCAACTGCTGTCTGCCCACCCCGGCCGACGCCGCTTCCCGCTTCACCCTCGGACCGTTCGTCGCGGGCCTGCAGGACACGACGCTCACCACCCAGGGCGCCGCGTTCAACTGGACCCACATCTTTAAGCCGAACCTGCTCCACGAGTTCCGCTCCGGCTTTGCCCGCACCAACCCGCTCACCACGCAGCAGGACATCGGCATCAACGCCGCCACCTCGCTCGGTATCCGGAACATCAACCTCAATCGGCAGTCCTCCGGCATCCCGAACATCAACATCGCCGACATCACCGGTCTGTCCGGCGGCCCCGGCTTCCTGCCGGTCAACCCCATGCAGACCCACTATCAGCTCGATAGCGCCTGGAACTGGACCGTCGGCAAGCACACCCTCAAGTTCGGCTGGCACATCGTCCGCCGCGACGCCCAGCCCTTCGTCAACGAGGCCGTCCGCGGTGTCATGAACTTCAACCGCGCCTTCACCGCCAACCCCGCCAGCCCGGCCAACTCCGGCTTCGGTCCCGCCACCCTGCTCACCGGCTTCATGAACAGTGGCAACCGCGCCGGCCTGCTCGAGCCGTTCTACCTGCGCATCTGGGAAAACTCGCTCTACATCCAGGACGACATTCGCGTCAGCCGCCGTCTCACCCTCAACCTTGGCGTCCGTCATGAAGTCTTTATGCCGGAAACCGAAAAGTACGATCGGCTCCCGAACTTCGACATGAACTCCCTGTCGATGCTCTACGCCGGGGAAAACGGCGTCTCCCGCTCCGCCAACAAGCGGACCAACTGGAAGAACTTCGGACCCCGTATCGGCCTCGCCTACGACCTGACGGGCGATGGCAAAACCATCATGCGCGCCGGCTATAGCCTCGTCTATTTCCCGGACCCCGTTACCGCTAACGGCCAGATCGGCCTCAACATCCCGCTGTTCTTCACGCAGTCGCTGGCCTTCCCGGACTTCCCGGTCGGCATGCAGAACGTTGCCACCATCGACAATCCGTTCCCCCTGCCCCAGATCGTGAAGCCCCGCACCACCGCCGAGCTCAATGCTCTCTCCCCGGCGCCCCGCATCAACGGCCACTCCCTCGAAAACCGGACGCCGTACATGCAAACCTGGACGGCCAACATCCAGCGCCAGTTGACCCAATCGCTCATGTTCGAAGTCGACTACGCCGGTTCCACCGGGATGAACCTGGCCCAGGCCTATAACCCGAACGAAGTGCAGCCCGGGCCCGGAGCTCTCGCCCCGCGCCGGCTTATTCAGCCGCTCAACAACATCGTCAACATCTTCTTCGTGGACTACCGCGCCCGTAGCTCCTTCCACAGCATGCAGTTGAAGGCCACCAAACGCTACGAGAACGGCCTGCAGTTCCTCGCCGCCTACACCTGGGGCAAGTCGCTCGACTACACCGGCTCGGTCGGTAGCGGCGGCGGCGCCTCCGGCGGTCCGCAGACGGTCACCTGTCTCGATTGTAACCGTGGCCCCTCCGGCTTCGACGTGCGCCACCGCGCCGTTTTCAGCTACGTCTACGATCTGCCCTTCGGCAAAGGAAAGAAGATGGATGCCGGGAACAAATTCGCCAACAGCATCATCGGCGGTTGGCAGATGAGTGGCATCACCGTCCTCACCACCGGCCGCCCGTTCACCCCCGGCCTCGCCGCTGGCGTGAACAACGGTGCCCCGAGCTGGCCCAACCGTCTGGCCTGCTCCGGCAAACTCGACAACCCCGTCCCGGACCGTTGGTTTGATCCGGGCTGTTTTGCCGCTCCCCCCGCGTTTACCTATGGCAACGTCGGACGCGGCATCCTCTACTCGCCCGGCAACGTCAACTTCGACACGTCGTTTGTGAAGAATAACCGTTTCGGGCCCAGCGAACGCTTCAACGCACAGTTCCGCTTTGAGGCCTATAACCTGTTCAATACGCCGTACTTCGGGTTCCCGAACGCGTCCATCGGCTCTCCCACCGCCGGCCGGATTACCTCCACCGTCGGCGACAACCGCAGCCTGCAGCTAGCGCTCAAGTTCGAGTTTTGATATGAAACGACCTGTCAATACCTCTAACGGGTGCTGACGGTTTTTCTTGTTCGGTTGTTGAACTGCCTCCCGCCCCCCAGGGCGGGAGGCAGTTGTCTTTTTGGGGGCCATTTGGGACAGCGCGGTCGAAGGCAGCGGGGAGGGTAACGCGACGATAGATCACTCTGATATACGCGGGTCGGAACCGTGGGATCATGATTCGTCGGGAGCTGCCTCGGACCAGACGCGCGGGTTGGAGCCGGAGCTCGTTCCGCATAGAAACTGCCGAGGATTCTCCTGTTCGTGGGGTCCTCGCTGCCTTCGACGCCGCTGTCCGGAAAGAGCACATCGGGTAACCTCAACTGGCCGGAGCAGCCTGCCGCTGTTCAGTATGCGTGGCAATCGCCCAGACAAAGCCCAACAACTCGCGCGCGATCGCCGTCACAATCTGGTTCTTGTTCTTGCCCTTGGCCGTTACCAGGCCGACTCCACCAGCACCCTGCACAGATGGGCGTTACCGGACTTAGTGATCGGCCCGCGTTGGACCCTCCCGCCGCTGGAGTGTTCGCTGGCCACCAGGCCGCTGTAACCCCTCAGCTGCCGGGGATTGGCAAAGCGCGACAGCGTCCCCACCTCAGAGACAATCGTCGCCGCCGTCGTCTGCGCAACGCCGCGCAGCGCCTGCAACGCTTCGATCACAGCCCGCAACTCTGCGGGAGCTTCCCGAACGGCCTCGTCGGTGCAGGTAGTTCAGCAGAGCGACTTCCTGGGCCTTTCGAGGAAGTTTTTGGTCCAGGCCTTAATGCCTTCCGGCTTATGGCCATGGCACAACAGAAATTTACTCAGCCGGTGCCGGGCCTTGAGCAGGTCCTTCTTGGCGGCTTCGCGCGCCCGCACCAGATCGTGCAGCGCCTCCTGTTCGGGGCTGGGCACGGCCACGGCGGTCAACTCGCCGGCGCGGTAGCAACGGGCCAGCTTCTCGGCATCGCGCCGGTCGGTCTTGATCCGCTCGCTGGCTTTCTTGGGAATCAGGCTCGGCGCGATGACCTCACATTCCCCGTTGAGCTCCGTGAGCTGCCAGTAGAGAAGATGGTAGCCGGTGGGTCCGGCTTCGTAGCAGGCTCGCAGATCGCCTTCCGGACCGCCTCCAACCGGTTGGCAATCGTGCCCAAGCTGCGGCGCCTTCGCCATCGCGGCCGCCTTCGGCCAGCGCTACGGCAATCGTCTCGGCGTGGACGTCGAGACCCACATTCGGTATCTTTTTCATAGACCAACTCCTTGACCTTTGCGGCTCTGCGCCGCTTTTGGTTTTCCTGACCGTCAGCGTAACCCGCGTCTCAGGTCAGGGGTTGGTCGTTTCATCTTGACTAGCGGATCGCTCTAACCCTTGCATTTCTTCCGCGAATGGAGTTAACTATAGTTAAGTCCGTTCGCTGAATTTATGTTTACCGATCCGCCGCGCTCGCTGGGTGAAATCCATGGCTCCGTGCCCACCGCCGCCACCACCTCCTGGAAGCGGTTGTTGGCGTTTGGCGGCCCCGCCTATTTAATCAGCGTCGGCTACATGGACCCCGGGAACTGGGCGACCGACCTCGAAGGCGGAGCCCGCTTCGGCTACCAGCTCCTCTGGGTATTGGTGCTGTCGAACCTGATGGCCATCCTCCTCCAGACGCTCTCAGCCCGCCTCGGCATCGTGGCCCGCCGGGACCTGGCGCAGGCCTGCCGCGAAGCCTACCCCCGTCCCGTAGCCGGCATTTTGTGGATTCTTTGCGAAGTCGCGATCGCCGCGTGCGATCTGGCCGAAATCCTCGGCGCCGCAATCGCGCTCCAGTTGCTCTTCAAGCTGCCGCTGCTGTGGGGCGTGCTGCTCACCGCCGTCGATACGTTCTTCATCCTATTCCTGCTCCAGCTGGGCGTGAAGCGGTTCGAGTCCATCATCCGCTGGATCATTGGCGCCATCGGCCTTTGCTTTATTGTTGAACTATGGCTCGCTAAGCCGTTGTTAAGCGAAGTGGTTACCGGATTGGTTCCTACTCTCACGCCGGAAAGTCTTTACGTGGCGGTCGCTATTCTGGGCGCCACCGTGATGCCCCACAATCTGTACCTCCATTCGGCGCTTGTGCAAACACGGGACATCGACGATTCTCCCGCCGCCAAGCGCCAAGCCTTCCGCTATAACTTCTTTGATTCGGCCATCGCCCTCAATGCGGCTCTCTTCATCAATGTCGCCATCCTGGTCCTCTCGGCGGCGGTCTTCTTCAAGCAGGGCGTGGTAGTCACCGAAATCCAGCAAGCACATGTGATGCTCGCGCCGCTCCTAGGCACCGCCACCGCAAGCATCCTCTTCGCCGTCGCCCTTCTCCTCGCGGGACAATCTTCTACCCTGACCGGAACCCTTGCCGGTCAAGTAGTTATGGAGGGTTTTCTCAATATCCGCATGCAGCCTTGGATTCGGCGAGCCGTCACCCGCGGCGTCGCCATTGTCCCTGCCGTGGTGACGATCGTCTTCTTCGGCGAGGGCCAGGTCTATCAGCTGCTCATCTTCAGCCAAGTCGTTCTCTCGCTGCAGTTGCCGTTCGCCGTTGTCCCGTTGGTGCGCTTCACGAGCGACCGGACCCGGATGGGAGAGTTCGTCAGTCCGCTGTGGCTCAAAAGCTTAGCCTTCCTTGTCTCCAGCGTCATAATCGGCTTGAACTGTTGGTTGGTAAGTCATTATATCGATGGTTGGTTACTGCTCCCAGCCGTTGGGCTTGGCGGGTTGCTAACGTACCTGCTGCTCGAGCCGTTCCTCGCCGCTCGGCGGCTGGCTGCAACTACTGTAATGCCGGTTGAGCCGCTTCCTTCCCTTGAGATCCCCCGGTACGAACGAATCCTCGTGCCGCTGGACCACTCCGCCAAGGACGCCATCGCCCTCCGGCACGCTGCGGCCTTTGCCCTGCAGCACGACGCCCGGCTACTGCTGGTTCATGTTGAGGACGGCGCCACGAGCCGGGTGTATGGAGAAATGTCTTCGACGGCCGAGGTCAAAGCGGGGAGAGATTACTTGGCCGCGGTTATGCAAGCTTTGGAAAAGCAATCGGTTAAAGCTGAATTGCTCATCTATCACTCGAATCGAGCGGCAGATGAAATCATCCGCGCTGCCCGCCAGTATAATGTCGACCTCATCGTGATGGGTTCGCACGGTCACGGCCGGCTCGGCGACCTTATCTATGGCGAGACTATCGAACGGGTGCGCCATTCCGTCCCCATTCCGCTCCTTGTCGTAAAATAAGTGTGCGCGGAACCCACTCCGTGTGTCGAACCTACCCACTTGCTCGCGCCGCTTGTTTCCTATCCGTTTGAAAACAAAACCCGGTGCAAATGGCATGGGGCCTGCATCCAGAATGGTAGTGACCCGATTCGTCGTCATGATCGCTCTGCTCACGATCGCCCTACCCGGCGCGACCTTGCAGAAGCTGTCCTTTGACGAGATGGTCAGCCATTCGACGGCCATCGTTCGCGCGAAAATCGGCCCCGGCTCCGGCCGTCAGCACGGAGCCCTCGTCTATACCCATCACACGGTCACGGTGCTCGAGTCCTGGAAAGGCTCGCCGGCAACGTCCATCGATGTCGTGGTACCCGGTGGACAGGTCGGCCGGCTGCAACAATCGGTGGCAGGCGCTCCCGTGCTGACCCCCGGCAGTGAACTTGTTCTCTTCCTGTGGACCTCCCGCTCCGGCTTGACGCACGTCATCGGTCTCTCCCAGGGCGTCTTCCAACTGGAACGCAACGCCGCCGGTGCCATTATGCTGAATCGCGCCCCGCTCACCGCCAGTCTGGTCGCCCCCAACGGCCGGTTGCTGCATGACGATGGGATGACGATGCCGATGAGCGAGTTCCGCACGCGGGTCTCCTCCGCTCTCGGGAGGTCGCGGTGAACCTCCGCCGCTCTCTCGCCGCGCTGATCCTCACGAGCAGCCTTGCCTCCGGCTACTACCACTTTGTCCGTTTCTCCAGCCGCAACGCCCCCTTTAACCCGATCGTTGAGAAATTCGACCTCTCGGCCCTGCCCGAAAAGACGCTAACCTACCAGATCGCCGAAAACGGTCCCGTCGTTCTGGCTGCCGGAGACTCCTTTCCCGCCCTCGTCAGTCAGATTCGAGCGGCCGCCCGGGTTTGGAGCGAGGTGGAAACTTCCGAACTCCGGCTGCGCTTTGGCGGTCTCTTTGCCCCCGGTCAGCCGGTTCCGGCCACCCCCGGTGTGGATGTCGTCTTTGAAGAGCTTCCCCCCGGCGTGAATGGCTACGGCAGCGTTACCGTGCGGGGCGACCTGATTCCTGGCGCGAACTTCGTCCCGATCCAGCGCTCGCAGATCGTGTTGAGCCGCGATCTGGCCAACCGCCCGAGTTGGGGCTCCGCCTTCTTCCTCACCGCCGTGCATGAGTTCGGACACGCGCTCGGGTTGCAGCACTCCTTCACCTCGGGAGCGATGGCCACCGAAATCACCCGGGGCACCACGAAAATCCGCCCGATCACTCCGGACGATGCCGCCGGCCTCTCCGTTCTCTACCCCACCCCCACCTTCCGGCAACAGCTGGGGGGGATCACGGGCCGGGTTACCGCGGGCAACGACGGCATGGCGATGGCCTCCGTCGTCGCCATCGCGCCGCGTGGCGCCGCCGTTAGCGCCTTGACCAATCCCGACGGTACCTTCAAGATCGAAGGTCTCCCCCCGGGTCAGTATTACCTCTACGCCCACCCGCTCCCCGGAGCACTGCAGGGAGAACCTACTCCCGGCAACATCCTTCCTCCGGTTGACCCTACCGGCCGGGCGTTCGATTTCGGCTCCAATTTCGACACCCTGTTTTTCCCCGCCTCGCGCACCCCGTTCGTCACGGTCACCGTCACCGCGGGCGAAGCCATGGAGGGCATCAACTTCTCGGTCACCCGCCGGACTACGCCCGGCATTCACAGTGTGCAGACCTATAGTTTTCCGGGTCAACTAGCTGTCAAGCCCGCGCAACTCTACTCCACGGAGAATCCGCGCAACTTCCTGGTTGCCACCGGCGTCGGTCTGGTGCAGAACAACCAGCCGGCCCCCGGTTTGCAAATCACGACCCTCGGCGGTTTCGCCACGGTTCCCGGGAACAGGATCCGTCCCTACGCGCCGTCACCCGGCTTCTATGTGGAGGTCGGTTTCCAGTTCGCGCCGTTCGCTCAGGAGGGCCCGGGCCATCTGCTCTTCACCCGGGGCACCGACCTCTACGTCCTCCCCAACGCCCTCCGCCTCGCCCAGCGCCCCGCGCCGCAGATCGCCGCCGTCACTTGGCGGGCCGAAGACTCCTCCGCCGTCGTCACCGGGCAAAACTTCGGCCCCGACACCCGGATTCATTTCGACGGCATTCCCGCCGTCCACCGCGCCTTCGATGATCAGGGCCGCCTGGTCGTCGGCCTGCCGCCCGCGCTCCCTGGCCATCGGTCGGCCGTCACCGCCTTCAACTCCGACGGGCAAAGCTCCCTCTTTCTGCAGGCGCCGTATGAGTTCGTCTATGAGGGGCTGACGGAGACCTCCGTCGCTGCCGGGATTACGCTTTCCACCGCCACCCTGCCGGCCGGCACGGAGTCCCTGGTCGAAATCACGGCGCCCCAACTGGGCGCGGCCGCTGAAGGCGGAATCCAGGCGGGCTTTAGCACGAGCGACATCCAGATCCGCCGTCTTTGGACCGCCACCAACGGCCGCCTCCTGGCCAACGTTTGGGTGAGCCCGGCGGCGGCTGGCTCTTTTGCGTCCCTCACGCTTTCCAACGGTTTGCGCCTCCTCAACCAGCCCAACGCGCTGCAGATCACGGCCAGCCCCGCCCGCCTCATCCAGGCCTCGTTGCCTCCCGGCGTCTCGGGTCTCGTGCCGGGAACCGCAGGGCAACTGCTGGTCCACAGTCCGCAACTCGCGGGTTCGCCCACGGTATCGCTCAACGGCCAGGCCGTCTCGGTGATCTCCTACGACAACGGTCTTTTGACCTTCGTCGTGCCTGCCAATCTGCCGGCCGGCCCCATCGCTGTCCGCGTCGGAATGGCAGGCGAGGTCGCTTTGCCTCTCGCCGTGCAGGTGCTCCCGCCCCCCGCGCTCATCACCTCCGTCATCGCTGGCATCAACCAGACCATCAGTGAGGCCCGCCCGGCCCGGCCCGGCGAGATCCTCACGGTCACCGTCTCTGGTCTCCCGGAGTCCGTTTCCGCGTTTGGGTCCTCTCCGCGCCTGACGGTCGCGGTAGGCGGCATCGAGCACCGGACCATTTCGGTCACCGCGCTCGGCTCCGCTGTGCAGTTTCAGTTCATCCTCCAGAACTCGGTGCCCACTGGCAATCTGCCCTTGAACGTCACCATCGACGGCATCTCCGCCAATCTGCCGGCGCTTCCCGTCCGCGGCCTCAATTAATCACGCATCGCCGCGAAACGCTCCCCCTCCTCCTGTCACCCTTACGCAGGACGAGATTATGCAAACTCAAACCGTCGCCTCCTGGACCGAACCCGAAGGCCGCTACGAGCTCCTGTTCCACCCCACCGGTGCTCCTGCCCCTGCCGAACCCCTCAGCCCCCGCGAAATCGAAGTCGCCCGGCTCGTCGCCGCCGGCCTTCCCAACAAAATCATCGCCCACGAACTGGGCATCTCCAACTGGACTGTATGCACCCATCTGCGTCGCACCTTCTCAAAACTCGGCGTGACCACCCGCGCAGCGATGGTCGCCCGGCTTCATCAGGCCGGCTCTCTCCGCTAACTTCCCTGCACGTTTTTTCCCGGTCTGCTGCTAACATGAATGCTGCCGGGACGTCTGTGGAACAATCGTCTTTCAATTTGGAGTATCTGGCCCGCCTGAAGGAACAGGAGCCCGATACGGAAACCCACTTCGTGAACCACTTCACGAACGTGCTCCAGGCTCGTCTGCGTTTCCAGCTCCGGTCCCGCCAGATGATCGACGATGTCTGCCAGGAAACGCTTCTCCGGGTCCTCATCCACGTCCGCCGCGGCACCCAGATCGAACGCCTCCCCGCCTTCGTCCACGCCGTTTCAAAGAACGTCGTCCTCGAAGCTCTCCGCGGCCAGCAAAAGCACTCCACCACCGAAGAAGAGTTCCCGGACCTGCCCGATGTCCGCATCGATTTCGACGCCTCCCTCATCACCAAACAGCGCCAGGCCGCGGTTCGGCAAGTCCTTTCCGAACTCCCGGACAAAGACCGCCGCATCCTGCAGCGGCTCTTTCTCGATGAAGCCGACCGCGACGAGCTCTGCGCCGAACTCGCCGTCGACGGCGAATATCTCCGCGTTCTGCTCCATCGCGCCAAATTGCGCTTCCGTACCGCTCTGGCCCGCACTCGCACCGCCGCCATCAGTGTACTTTCGTTTTTGCTCTAATACGAAACGAACCACTACCTTGCGTCACTCCAAAGGAAAATGACAGGAATGGATCATGATCAGGCAGAGCGAACCCACGCTGCTGAACGGTACGCTCTTCGCGAAATGCCGGCCGAGGAAGCCGAAGCGTTCGAACTGCACTATTTTGGCTGTCCCGTTTGCGCCGATGACCTGCAGACCCTTCGCGCCCTCGCCGTCAACGCTCGCGCCATCGAAGCCGCTGAATCCGGTAAAGTAATCGCTTTCCCCGCCCGGAAGGCTCCCGCCCGCTCCCGTTGGTGGCCCGCCGCTACCGCTGCCGGTTGGTTGGTCGCCGGGTTCCTCGGGTGGCAGCACTATCAGCACCCCTCCAGCGCTTCGGGCCCCGAACCCATGGCCGCCTACGCCCTGCGCAGCGTCTCCCGCGGTGAGCCCAACCGGGTTACCGTCGCCGCCGGCATCCCCCGTTTCGCACTCTACCTCGATGCCGTCTGGGACGCCCGGCCGGCTTCCTACCAGGTCCAACTCCGCGGGCCCGTGCAGCGCACCGTCGCCGTACCCGCCCCGGCCAGCGGACAGCCGCTGTATCTCTCGTTTGATCGTGCCGCTCTGCCGCCCGGTCTCTACCAACTTACCGTCGCGGACCCCTCCGGCGCCCGTCTGGCCGGACTGGAATTCGACCTGCAACTGCCTCCTTCCCAATAACTCACTCAATCATGGAACGCTTTCTCTTTCACTCGGAAGCCTACGCCCTCACCGGCCGCTTCACCCTCCCTTTTGAAGAAGTGATCCCCGTCCAGGCCATGGCCACCCTGCCCATTACGGGCGGCTACGGCTCCGTCCAGGTCGAAAACTTTGACTTCCGCCACATGGTCAGCTTCCGTCGCGCCACCGCCTATGTCTCCGGCGGGCAGAGCAAGCAGGATCGGGAAGGCCGTGGCCCGTACGTCAGCCGCTCCACCGTTGAAATCGAGGGCTTCAATGTCCTCGGCATGGTCACCGCCGCCAAAATCTTCGCCACCGTCAGCACCTCCATTCCGTTCTCCGGTGAAGAGGCCTCCCTCTACGTCCAAGCCGGCTTCGACGACCTCCGGATCGCCGGCGAACCGGTCAAGCTCGAACTCGATACCGAGTACTTCAACCGCTTCCCGCAATGGTCCTCCCTCACCGCGGAAGTAGCCAAAAGCGCTCCCAAGGGGCTCAGCCTCCCGGTCGGCTCCTCCTTCCGCAACGATGTCCTCGGCTTCACCCTGGCGAGAAACAGCGTCCGGGGCTGCAAAGCCACCGAAATCGCCGTCCCCAACTTCGGAACCATGTCGCTGGCCGAACTCTTCATCACCCCCTACTCCCGCCGGATCAGCATGATCCGCATCGAACTCGGCTGCCCCGAAGAGGGCCGTCTCGAGGCCGGTGGCACCGGCGGCAATGGTGTCGGCTGGCCGTAATGCGCCTCCCGGTTCTCCTGCTGTTGCTGCTGCTCGTCGGCTGCCGGTCGGCCGATCCCGAACAGCTTTATCAGCAGGCTGAACTTCAATTTCAGCAGAGCCAGTGGGCCGCCGCGCTCGAAACTCTCGATCGCGCACCCCGCACGCCCCGGTTTCTGCTGCTCCGCGCCGAAGTGCTCCTCGGCCAAGGCGACCGCGCCGCGGCCGAAGCGCTTCTCCCTCAAGAGCCCTATTCGGAGGCGGCTCTTGAGGGTCGGCGCCTCATGCACCTCGGCAATGCCGCCCGCCTGCGCGGCGATACCGCCGAATCCCTCCGCCTCCTCCGCGCCGCCCAGCCCCTCGCCGGTGCCAACAACGCCCTCGCCATGGGCGTCGACCTCCGCCTCGCCCTCACCCTCACCCGCCTCAACGATTTCCCCGCCGCCGAATCCGCCGCCCGCCGCGCCCTCGCCTACGCCGAAACCAACCGCCTCCCCCACGCCGAACTCCAAGCCCTCGGCAACCTCGGCTACGTCGCCCTCAACGCCCATCGTTACGAAGAAGCCATCGCCTGGTTCGAACGCGTCCGCCGCCTCTCCCAATCCCCCGGCAACGAAGAAAAGGCGCTCGGCAATCTCGCCCTCTGCTACGCCGGCCTCGGCGACCACGACCGCGCCCTCGACCTCCTTCTCCGCGCCGAACCCCTCGCCGTCGCCGCCGGCCAGCAGCACGACGCCATGGTCTGGCTCGGCCAGGCCGGTTCCATCCTCTTCGCCCGCGGCGATTTCCCCGCCGCCGCCGAACGCTTCCGCCGGGCCCTCAAAATCTCGGAGTCGCTCGGCACCGCGTTCACCCCCGCCTGGGCCTACAGCGTCGCCCGCACCTATCTCGAACGGAACGACCTAACCGCCGCCGAACCTTATCTCGTCCAAGCCGCCAAACTCGCCGACCCCAACGACCTCTCCCTCCGCGCCGCTCTCGCCCTCTCCCGCGCCCGCATCGCCGAGGCCCAATCCCGTCTCCCGGATGCCGAATCCGCCTACCAATCCATCGCCGCCGACACCACCCTCGCGCCGCCGGATCGCCAGGAGGCCCTCGGCCGCCTCGCCCGTCTCTACGCCCGCTCGAACCGCCCCAACGAAGCCGCCGGCAAATACCGCGACCTCCTCGCCGTGGGCGAAGCCACCCGCTCCCGCCTCGAACGCGACGACTCCCGGCTCTCCTACGGTGCCAGCATCGCCGACCTCTATGCCGAGTACGTCGACTTCCTCATGGAACGCGGCGAAACCCTTCCGGCCCTTGAAACCGCCGCCGCCATCCGCGGCCGCCTCCTCGGCGGCGCTCCCATTCGCACCGCCTCGCTTCGCCAACTCGCCGCCACCACCGGCCACGTCATCCTTTTCTACTCCGTCGGCCCCACCCGCTCCTGGCTCTGGACCATCACCCCCAACGCTGTCCACGCCAGCCTTCTCCCCGGCGCCGACACCCTCCGTCCCCTCCTGGCCAACTACCGCCAACTCATCGAGGATCTCCGCGACCCGCGGCAGAGCGAAGACCCCACCCGCCGCCGCCTTACCGAACTGCTCCTCCATCCCGCCGCCGCCGCCCTCCCTCCCGGCGCCCACGTCTACCTGGTCCCCGACGGTCCCCTCCACGCCCTGAACTTTGAAACCCTCGCCTCCCCCCACCACCCGGACCGCTACTGGATCGAGGACGCCACCATCACCGTCGCCCCCGCCCTCGGCCTCCTGCTTGCCCCCGGCGCCCGCCCGTCCGGCGCCCGCGCCCTTCTCGTCGGCGACCCCGCCGTCATGCCTGAGGCCTACCAACCCCTCCCCCATGCCCGCGAAGAACTCGCCGCCATCGCCGCCGCTCTTCCCCCTGGCTCAGCGCTGCGCCTCGAAGGGGAAAACTGCAGCCGCCCCCGTCTCCTCGCCGAACCGGTCGGCAACTATCGCTACGTGCACTTCGCCGTCCACGCCGTTGCTGACACCTTGGACCCGCTCCACTCCGCCCTCCTCCTCACCCGCCGCGACGATGGCTCCGCCCTCACGGCCGCCGAACTCCGCAAAATGCCGTGGCGCGCCGAACTTGTCACCCTCTCGGCTTGCCGCAGCGCCGGTGCCCGCAACTACCGCGGCGAAGGCCTGGTTGGCCTGGCCTGGGCCTTCCTCGAAGCCGGCGCGCAGAGCGTCATCGCCGGCCTGTGGGATGTCAACGATCGCAGCACCGCCCAACTCATGGGCGCGCTCTATCAACGGATGGCGCAGGGACAGAAGCCCGCCGAGGCCCTCCGCCAAGCCAAACTCGAGCTCCTCCGTTCGAACGGCCCCTACGCCAAACCCTACTACTGGGCCGCGTTCCTTTACTTCAACGGCAGCCGGTAACGCCGCGACACGCCAAGCGTAACATCTCGGTGACTCCAATCACAGGACTGTCCTCGGCCAGGAACACATCGGTGGCCAGCCCTGGAGCGGCTGCCCCCAACCGCCTTCGCCCCGAAATTCCCCTGTCGATCCACCGGATACAGGACCCCGCGCCGCCCGAGGGAATGGGCCGTCAGTTTATAAATCTTCATGCCTTCGCCAGCATTCCTAGTCTCCGTCTTTCGCATCGATCCACTTAAGTTTGATGTTA
The DNA here is from genome assembly GCA_001464575.1 of Acidobacteria bacterium Ga0077553. Lineage (GTDB taxonomy): Bacteria > Acidobacteriota > Terriglobia > Bryobacterales > Bryobacteraceae. The sequence continues at coordinate 14,438 of LNFE01000162.1, forward strand.
CAGTGAGGCGAAATGCTAGTCCGCTTAGTACCTGCCCTCCTCCTCCTCGTCCAACTCCTCCCCGCCCAACCCTCCGTCCCCCTCATCATCGACAACCAGCAGTTGTGGACCATCAAAGCCCCCCGCGCCGGCTTCTCACCGGCCGAACGCGCCCAGGACATCGCCGATAATCTCATCCACCTCGCCGAAGATCCCCGCCGCCAACTCGACGACATCCGCGAAGTAGTCCTCGAAACTGAGACCGTCCTCCTCGTCAGCCACGTCTACCTCTTCTCGGTGACCGATGACGACGCCAAGCTCGAAGGCCGCAACCGCGCTACCCTCTTCGCCGAACGCAAACGCCTTCTCCTCGACGCTCTCAACCAGTACCGCCAGCGCCGCACCTTCGGCAGCCTCCTCCGCTCCGTCGCCCTCGCCGCCGGTGCCCTCATTGTCGCCGTCCTCCTGCTCACCCTGCTCCGCTTCCTCTACCGGCGCCTCTCCGCCTGGGCCGTTCGCTACGTCAGCGTCCGCTCCCGCTCCAGCCGTGTCGCCTCTCTCTTCCGCATCTTTGAAACCCCTGTCCGCCTCCTCCTCCGCGGCGGCCTGCAACTCGGCTTCTTCGCCTGGGCGCTCGTCATCGTTTTCAGCTCGCTCTCCTACATCTTCAGCCTCTTCCCCACCACCGCCGGCCTCTCCGGCACGGTCGCCGCCAAAGCCTGGGACGTTGTGCTCGCCGTCGCCGCCAACATCCTCGGCTATTTTCCCAACCTCGTCGTTCTCCTCCTGGTCGCCCTCTTCACCTACGGGCTCATCCGCATCGCCCGCACCCTCGCCCATGCCATCGACTCGGGCACTGTCGTCTTCCGCTCGTTTCATCGCGAATGGGCGATTCCCACCTATGACCTCGTCAAAGTCCTCCTCCTGCTCTTTGCCATGGTCGTCGCCTTCCCCTATCTCCCCGGCGGCGAATCCCCCGCGCTCAAGGGAGCGTCCATCTTCATCGGCGTCCTCGTCTCCCTCGGCTCCGGCTCCGCCATGGGCAACGTCGTCTCCGGCGTCATCCTCACCTACATGCGCCCCTTCCGCGTCGGCGACCGCGTCCAGATCGCCGACACCACCGGCGACGTGGTCGAAAAGTCTCTCCTCGTCACCCGCATTCGCACCATCAAGAACGTGGAAGTCATCGTTCCCAATAGCGCCGTCCTCGGCGCCCATATCCTCAACTACAGCTCCCAGGCCCAGCACCACGGCCTGATTCTCAACACCACCGTCACCCTCGGCTACGACGCCCCCTGGCGGACCGTCGAATCACTCCTCATCAACGCCGCCCTCCGCACCCCCGGCATCCTCGCCGAACCCACCCCGTTCGTTCTCCAAACCAGCCTCAACGACTCCCACATCAGCTACCAACTCAACGCCTACACCAAAGAGGCCAACCGGATGGCCGAGCTCTATTCCAGCCTCCATCGCAACATCCAGGACCAGTTCAACGAAGGCGGCGTCGAAATCATGTCTCCCATGTACCTCTCCGTCCGCGACGGCAATACCATGGCCATCCCCGAAGCCAACCGCCCCGCCGGCTACCAGCCCAGCCCGTTCCGGGTCCGTTCGGAGTCCTAACCTGATCGATTTCCGCCGTCGCCTGCGCCCTCCCCGGTGATGACCCTGCTGAACATCTTCTTCTGGCTCGCCGTCGCCTTCGACGTGGCCGCCGTCGGCCTGCTCTTCGTCCTCGGCCTTGCCGCCTCTCCCTCCGCCAAAACCAGCTCCCTCGCCGTCGTGGGAGCCCTTCTCCTCGTTCCCGGGCTCACCCTCGCCGCCCTGGCCTTTTGGTTCCTCCGCGTGAACTCCCTCGCCGCGAAGCTCCTGCCCTGCGCCCTCGTCGCCGCCCCACTCCTTGCTGTCGCCGCCAGCCAACCCCGCCGAAGCCCGGCAACCCGTCGCCTTCAAGCTTGTTCCCCTGACGGATCTGCAAAACGCCGTTCTGGCCAACGACGTCCCGGCCGTCAAACAGGCCGCGGCCGCCGCTGGACTCCGTGGCCGCCGCGATGCCGCCGGCGTCCTGATCCTCGCCCTTCACCGCATCGGGAAATCGCCCGAACAACTTCCGGTCCTCCGCGCCCTCCTCGACGCCGGAGCCGACCCCAACGCCGCCGACGGCGACCGCCCGCTCGAAGTCGCGATTCGCACCGGCCCTGCCCCCGTCTCCCTCCTCCTCGATGCCGGCGCCGATCTCAACCGCAACAATCCCATGGGCGATCCCGTCTTCTTCGCCGCCCTCGCCCCGGCCATCGACCCGGCCATCCTCCCGCTCCTCCTCGACCGCGGCGCCAACCTGAACGCCCGCAGCGTCCGCGGCGAAACCGCACTCTCCCATGCCGCGGCCGCCAGCAACTGGAAAGCCGTGCTCCTCCTCCTGGCCCGCGGCGCCGACATCCGGCAGGCGCGAACCCCTGAAGGCCAAAGCTTCCCCGAACAGGTCGAGCGCAGCGCCCGCCTCCAGGGCGAACGCGGCGACTTGGCCGAAGTGGCCCGCGTCGTGAGGACCCTCTAATGCTCCTGGAAACCATGGCCCTCGAAGCCCTTCGCCAAAAGATCGAAGCCGCCCTGCAACAGTCGGGCTCCCTCGCGGACTACCTCGACCGCGGCCGGCCCGATGCCGCCGCCGCGTTCAAAGCCGAGCGCCAGATCGCGGAACTCGAGTCCTTCGCCGCAGCTTCCCGGCGGCAACTCGAACAGTTGTGTCTGCAGTCTCCGGAGGCCGTCCAGGAATGGGCAGCGTTGCACATCGACGCGCTGCGAAAAATCCAAGCCGAACCCCCCGGCCAGCCCAACGGCGGCGCCCGCCGCGTGGTCGCCTCCAACACCATCCAGGAATGGGAACGCGTCCGCGCCGGCCAACAAAGCTATGTCGGGACGAACTGGTACTTCCTGGCCGATCACCAGGAAGCCATGCGCCGCCTGCTCTTCGTGCTACCTTGCTGAATGGGGCGCAACCCCCGCCATTATGAAAGACCAATATTGGCTCATCGCAGCCGCGCTCGTCGCGGTGGCCGTTGCCTACTGGTACACACAAATTCGATCCACGGGAGATGACATGGAAGCCGGCAAGAAGTTCCTCGAAGAAAACGCCAAGAAGGAAGGCATCACGACCACCGCCTCTGGCCTGCAGTACGAGGTGATCCGCGAAGGCGCCGGCCCCAAACCCGGCCCCACCAGCACGGTCGAGGTCCACTACGAAGGCCGCCTGATCAATGGAAAGGTGTTCGACTCGAGCTACCAGCGCAACGAGACCATCTCCTTCCCGCTCAACCGCGTCATTGCCGGCTGGACCGAAGGCCTCCAGCTCATGCCCACCGGCTCCAAGTATCGGCTCTATCTCCCCTCCGAACTCGGCTACGGAGCCCGCGGCGCCGGCGGCGACATCCCGCCCCACGCGGCGCTGATCTTCGACGTCGAACTCGTCTCCATCCGCTAGCTCCGCCCCTGCCGCCGTGGCGGGCCGTGCTGTCTTCGGCGCCGTCGGCTGTGCCCCACCATCATTGAGCAGGAACGAGCCCGCCTCCCTCCGCCACGCTCCTTGTAGCTTGCGCGGCGGGCGGAACTGCGCCTGCCGGCCGCGCCGGCTCCGCCTATGGGGCGCTCTGGCCTTGCGGAACTGGAGCCAGCATTCCCTGCCGAAGTGGCCTCAAGCGAGATAGAACCTCACTAAAAGTCGGAATTAGTCAAAGTATACTCGCATTAAAATAACACTTTTGGTAATCTATGGCCAGATGAAGCACTCCGTCGATGAACTGGCACCCGTGCTCGGCCAATTCAATCCCTGGTGGCGAGGCGAACCCATCAGCGACCTGCCAACGTGGCGCCGCGCCGCCTCGAAAGAGCTGGAACAGTGGGTCCTCCACCCGCCCGCTCCTCGCGCTGTCCTCCTCTCCGGCGCCCGCCAGATCGGCAAGACAACTCTGCTCCTCCAGTCCATCAGCGCGCTTCTGCATTCCGGTGTCCCCCCCGCCAACATCCTCTACGCCACCTTCGACCACCCTCTCTTCAAACTAGCCGGCATCGATGCGGTCCTCGAAGCTTGGCGTCAACGAGAGCCCCGTGTCGAAGGGCCGGAGTATCTGTTCCTCGACGAGGCCCAGTTCATCCGGGATTGGGGAACGTGGATCAAACATCAGATTGATTTTCAGCGCTCTCGCCGAATCGTCTTCACCGGGTCCGCGATGCCCCTTCTCGAAGCCGGCCAGGAGTCCGGCGTCGGCCGGTGGCACGTCATCCGGTTGACCACGCTCTCCTTCTACGAGTATCTCCAGATCAAGAAAGTAAGCCTACCGGAGTTACCCGTGGTCGCCAGTCTGACGGAGCTCTTCACCTATTCCCCTGGGGCAATGCTGAAGATCCAGGAGTTAGCGAAACCGTACGTCGGCCACTTCCATGAGTACCTCGTCCGGGGAGGGTTCCCCCAAACGGCGCAAGTGGAAAGTATCACGCAGGCGCAGCGTCTACTGCGCGAAGATATCATCGACAAAGTGCTCAAACGGGATATGACTGCCTTGTTTGGCGTCCGGCGAATCTTGGACCTGGAGCACACGTTTTTGTATCTCTGCATGCACGACGGCGGCCTCCTGGATATGCCGGCTCTCTGCAGCAACCTCGAAGTCAAGCGGCCGACGGCGCAGCATTTCATCGAACTGCTGGAGGCCACGCACTTGATTTACCGCCTCCAGCCCTTCGGCTATGGCAAGGAGGTTCTCCGCGGCCGTTACAAAATCTACCTTGCCGATGCCGCCATCTCGCCCGCCGTGCTGCTCAAAGGCAAGTCCGTCCTCGAAGACCCCGTGGCCCTCGGAGTCGCCACCGAAACCGCCGTCTTCAAGCATCTCTTCGCCCGATACTATCCCAGGCAAGTTCGCTTCACGTACTGGCGGGGAAAGAAGGATCACGAAGTGGATCTGGTCGCCGAACTCGGCGGTTCGTTGATTCCCTTCGAGGTGAAGTATCGCTCCGAGCAAGCCGGTGCCAGACAACTGAAAGGCTTATTCGAACTCTGCCAGGACAAACGGATCGAACGCGGCTATGTCGTGACGAAATCCCTCGACGATTTCGGCCCCCTCGCCTCGGCAGCAGTTGCCGCCACGAAGATCATGCGCATCCCAGCCCCGCTCCTCTGCTACTGGATGGGCGAATCCGAAACCCACACGGGCGGCTAGACCGCCCGGCGGCTGTGTCCTTTCTGTTCCCGCCCCCACCGCCCACGGCAGCGTCACCCAAGGCCACTGTTCGAAAGCTAAGCGGGCTGCTCGAACGGAGAACTCAGCGGTCCTCCGCCTCAGTTGATCGCTCCGCCCGCCCCGCCGCGGACTATGATGGTTCGGTGCCGTCGCTGCGGATTGGAAACTCCCACTTTCCTACCCCTCCCTCCCAATCCCGAGCCTTCTCTCTGCTGGGACGCAGGCCCTCTTGCCAGGTCCTCCTCCTGGCCTTTGCCGTCCTCCCTTGCTCCGCCGCCGACCCCGCCCAGGAACTCCACAACGCCCTCCGCCGCGCCACCGGCGGCCAACTCCAATTCAACTTCGAAATCCGCTCCCGCCTCGAATTCCGCGGCCCCGCCGAGTTCGGCACCGGCCTCGAAACCCATGCCAACTTCGTCCGCACCCGCGTCGGGCTCTCCTACCGGCCCACCTCCTGGCTGCGCCTCTCCGCCCTCGGGCAGGACTCTCGCGCCCCCATCCTCGGCCGCCCCGCCGCCGGCTCCCTCCGCGATCCCTTCGACCTCCAGGAATCCTACGTCGAGCTCTTCCCCTCCGCCAAAACCGGCTTCGGCGCCGACCTCGGCCGCCGCATGATCCAGTACGGCGACACCCGCCTCATCGGCTCCCCCCAATGGGCCTACACTGCCCGTACCTACGATCTCGCCCGCGCCTGGTGGCGCACCGCCCATGCCCGCTTTGAGGTCCTGCTCATCTCGCCCATCAAGCCCGACGGCGCGGGGTGGAACCGTCCCATTCTCGGCGACCGCGTCTGGGGCGCCTACAACACCTTCAGCAGCCTCTGGCGCCAGTCCACCCTCGATCTCTACGCCCTCCGCCACGATCAAAACCGTCCCGGCGGATACACCGGACCCGGCCGCTTCCGTACCGAATCGTTCGGCTTCCGCTGGGCCGCTCCCCTCACCGCCCGTGCCCGGTTCACCGGCGAAGCCATCTATCAGACCGGCCGCATCGGCAGCGCCCCGCACCGCGCCTATGCCTATGTCGGCCAGCTCGGCTACAAGCTTTCGCTCGGCTCCCGGCCCCTTGATTGGGCCACCGAGTGGAAGTACGCCTCCGGCGGCCAGTCCAACGGCCGCAGCCACACTTTTGACCAGCTCTACCCCGCCGCTCACGACAAACTCGGCCACGTCGATGTGCTCGGCTGGCGCAACGTCCAGAATCTACGCTCCACCGCCGTCTGGTCACTTACTTCTAAACTCAGCCTCACCACCATGTACACCGACAGTTGGCTCGCCGACCGCACCGACGCCGCCTACGGCCTGCAAGGCCGGCCCCTCGCCCGCTCGGCCACCGGCACCGCAGGCAGCCACCTGGGCCGCGAGGCCGATCTGTTCCTCACGTGGAAAAAGGGTCCCTACACCTTCGCCGGCGGCGGTGGATACTTCTTCACGGGCGAGTTCTTCCGCCGCACCACCCCGGGCCTCACTCAGCGGCTTTTTTACCTCTCCCATACCTACTCTTTCTAGGCCGGGCCTCTCCCCATCCCTCGCCCGCGTCGAGCACTAACAACACATCCACTGTCATCCCAGCCTGCACCTGCTCCCGTTGCCGCACACTCGCCTTAATCGGGAGAACATAGGAATCCAACTCCTTAGTCGGGAACAGCGACGTCTTCCACCGGCTCGACCCCACCGTCACTGAAACCTTCACCGTGCCAAACGCTTTCCTGGTCCCTTTCGTCGACTCCCGAATCTCTGCCGCAACCTCCCTCGGCAGAGTCAGAAAGTACCATCCGATGCTGCCATCGTAGATCCACACCGAAGCGCTGAACTCAAACTCGTGCATCTCTTCGAATATTGTATTCGTCCCTTCACTCACTCCGCAGCGCCCGCGCCGGGTCCATCCGCGCCGCCGCCACCAGCGGGGGCAACGCCGCCAAAATCGCCACCACCAGCAACGTCGCCATCGGCGTCGCCAACACCGGCAAATCGCGTCCACTCACCCCAAACAACAAACTCGCCACAAAGCGTTCACTCGCCAATCCCATCCCCAGCCCCGCCGCCGATCCTACCAGCAGCATAAAGAAAAGCTCCCCGCCCACATGCCGCGCAATATGCCCCGTCCGCGCCCCCAGCGCCATCCGGATCCCAATCTCCCGCCGCCTCTGCAGCACCGCATAATTCAGCACCCCGTAGAGCCCCACCGCCGCCAACGCCAACGCAACAATCGCAAAGAACACCGAAAGGATCGCCAGCAGCCGCTCCCGGATCATCTGGTTGCTCACCAGTTCCGCCTGCGTCGTTACGTTCATCACCCGGAATCCGTTCCCCGCACTCGTCACCCTCTGGCGCAATGCCGTCGCCATTGGGCCCGGCGCCCCCGCCGTCTTTACGGCAAACGTCGCCCATTGGGTCTTCTCGAGCGGGACATACACCGTCGGCGGCATCACCTCCCGGATGGTGCGGTAGCGCGCGTCCCGCACACACCCCACAATCCGGTTCCGTACGGCAACGTTCCCCTCGGCGATGGTCTCAAACGATCGCCCCACCGGGTTCTCCCCGTCAAAATACAGCCGTGCGAACGCCTCATTCACGATCACCGCCCCCTCCGTCGGCCGCTTCTCCGCATCCACACCCGGAGCCCGCTCCTCCCGCCGGAAATCCCGACCCCTCGTCAAGTCAATCCCCATCGTCTTGAGCCAACCCGGAGACACTTCGAGAAAGTAGTTCTCCCGTGCCTCGATCTCCCGGTTCGGCAGGCGGACCGTCGAACTCCAAGCGTTGCCGCTTAACAGCGCCCAACTCGAAAACGCTACGCTCTCCACGCCCGGCGTCTCCCGAATCCGCTCCGCCACCTCCGCCCATTCCCGCTGCGGGCGCGTCCCGGTCTCGCTCGTGCCCTTCACGCCGGTTTCCAGCAGTATCATCCTCTCCGTCGTGAACCCGGTCGCCTGCGACGAGAGCCGCTCAAACGTCCCCACAAATAGCCCCGCCAGAAAGTGCACCACAAAGCAGAACGCCACCTGCACCGCAATCAAGGCATGCATCACCCGCCGACGCCCGCGCGGATTTTCCCCGCCCTTCATTGCCATCATGGGCCGCACCGCGGAAGCGCGCAACGCCGGTCCCATCCCGAACAAAATGGTCACCCCCAGTGCCAAAAGCGCCGCAAAGCCGCCCACCCGCCAATCCGCCGGCAAGTTCAGCCGCACCGGGTTATCCGCCGGATTAATCATCCCCACCACCAGCGGCGTCCACCACCAGGCCAACACCAGCCCCAGTAGCGTCGCCGATGCCGCCAGCAGCAAGCACTCCAGCAGCAGCAACTGCACCAGCCGCCCCCGCCCCGCGCCAATCGAAACCCGCAGCGCCATCTCCTTCTCCCGCGACGCCGTCTGCGCCGTCAGCAGGTTGGCCACATTCGCGCACGCAATGAAAAGCACCAGCAGCACCACCGCCCCTAAAATCAGCAGAGGCTCCCGATAGTTCTTTTGGATACCCGAAACACCCGCCGCCGCCGAACGCAGTCGCAACTCCGCGCTCACGAATTGTTCAACGCGCACCTTCGGCGTATCAGCGGCAAACCCCTTCGCCCGTTCCCGCCGGTGCGCCGTCAGACTCGCCTGCAGTCGCTGCTGCACGGCCGCCTCCGTTGCCCCCGGCCGCAGCCGCGCCCAGATACGCATCCACGTCCAATTCGCTTTCCCGATCGCCTCCCCGTTCTGCATCGCCGGGATGAAGTAGTCCGTCATCGTGCCCGGTTCGGTCCCCGTGAACCCCTCCGGCGCCACGCCAACAATCTCGTAAACCGTCAGCCCTTGCCGGAACGTCCGCCCAACCGCTTTCGGATCACGGCCGAATCGGCTCGTCCAATAGTCGTAGGAGATCACCGCCACCGGATGCCCGCCCGGAGTTTGGTCCTCGGCCGCGGTCAGCAAACGCCCCGCCGCCGGCTGCAGCCCCAACAGACCAAACGCCGTGCCGGAGAGGTATTGCCGGTATGCTTTCTCCATCTCTTCATCCGAACCGTAGGTGATATCGTTCCGCCCCCCGTAACCGACCACCATCACGTCCGCCGCATCCCGGACCGCGTCTTTCAGTTCGACGAACTGCGGATAGGCGAAACCGTCTCCTTCGCTCGCCTTTCCCGCCTCGTCCACCGTGCTGTAAGCCAGCACAAACAGCGACTGCGGATCCGCCACCGGCAGCGGCCGCAACAACACCGCATCCGTCAACCGGAACGCCGTCGTCACCGCCCCAATCGCCAACGCCAGCGACAGAATCGCCGCCCCCGTCACCCCCGGCCGCTGCCGCAACTGCCGGAAGCCGAAAACCAGGTCCGCCCGCAGCGACTCCATCCAGGTAGCCATCTTAATGTCCATTGAGCGTTCCCGGTGGCGCCAGGCGCTGCCCAGCGCCCGCTCGGCCTCCGCCTGCGACCGCCCGGCCCGCATCGCCTCTTCGATGTGGTCCGCCAACTCCTCATCCAGTTCCCGTCGCAGCCGATCTTTCCCAAACACGTTGCAAATCCGCGAGAGCAGCGACATCGCTTAAGCCCTCTCCAAAACCAGCCGGATGGCCGCCGAAACCGCGGTCCACCGCTCTTCGGCTACGGTCAGCTGCTGCCGCCCCAGCTCCGTGAGCTCATAGACGCGGGACCGCCGCCCGTTGTCCTTGGTGATCCACTCCGCCTGAATCCAACCCTGCTCCTCCAGCCGGTGCAGGGCAGGGTACAGCGACCCCTCCTCCACCCGCAGCACCTCCCCCGACGATTCGATGATGCCCGTCATCAACGCATAGCCATGCAGCGGGGCCCGCCGCGAGAGCAGTTTCAAAATCAGCAGATCCAACGATCCCTGCAGCCCATCCGTTTTCGCCATTCTGTCCTCAGCTGTCTAAATACTAAGACAACTGAGTACGAGAGGCAAGCGGAGAAAGTTCCCTTGCCCCTGTCTCGACCCTCGGGACGAACCGGGATCGCGGCACCCTCCGCCCGGGAGTCCGCATCCGGCCCGCGCCGTCTGCCACCGCCAACCAATAACCAATCCCCCCGCAAAGTCCGGGCGCAAACGCCATCCTATCGGCGTTGGGATCTCACAGCTTCATCGTCACGGTCTTCACTTCGGTGTACTGCTGAAGCGCATACTCGCCCATCTCTCGTCCCATGCCGGATTGCTTAAAGCCCCCAAACGGCGCCGCCGCGTCAAAGACATCGAAGCAATTCACCCAGATCGTACCGGCGCGAACATTGTTCGCGATCGCATGGGCCTTCCCAATATCCCGGGTCCACACTCCCGCCGCGAGTCCATACGCCGTATCGTTGGCGCGTTCAATCACCTCTTCGATATCCCGGAACTTGATAATGCTCATCACCGGTCCGAAGATCTCCTCCCGCGCGATGCGCATGTCATCCTGAACATCCGTGAAAACCGTGGGTTGAATAAAGTACCCCTGCTCGCCGGCGCGGCCGCCGCCGCACAGCAGCTTGGCCCCTTCTGCTTGCCCGAGTTCGATGTAGGACAGCACCTTTTCAAACTGCGTGGAGTCGATCTGGGGCCCTTGCTCAGTAGTCGGGTCCAACGGGTCTCCCACCGTCCGCCTCTGGGCTCGCGCCACGCTCTTCTCGACGAACTCGTCGTAGGCGCTCTCCTCCACATAGAGACGCGACCCGGCGCAGCAAACCTGGCCCTGATTGAGGAACAAGCCGAAGTGGCATCCTTCAATCGCCTGTTCCATGTTCGCATCGGCGAAGACGATGTTCGGACTCTTGCCGCCCAGCTCCAAACTGACCCGCTTCATGTTCGAGGCACCCGCCGCCCGCAGAATCAGGTGGCCAACCTCGGTCGAGCCGGTAAACGCCACCTTGTCGACGTCCATATGTTGGGCGATGGCGGCGCCGGCCGTATGGCCGAAGCCCGGCAGGATATTCACGACCCCCGGCGGGAAACCGGCCTCCAAAATCAGCTCACCCAGGCGAAGAGCGGTCAGCGGCGTCTGCTCGGCAGGCTTCAGCACCACCGTGTTGCCCATGGCCAGAGCCGGCGGCAGCTTCATCCCGTACATCAGCAGGGGAAAGTTCCACGGCGTAATCTGACCACAAACCCCCACCGCCTCATGACGGGTGAAGCAAAAGTAGTCGCCATTGATGGGAATCGTCTTGCCGTGGTTCTTGTCCGCCCATCCGGCGAAGTAGCGAAACTGCGCAATCGTCAGCGGCAGATCCACCGCGCGGGCAATCGAGAGAGGCATCCCGTTGTCGAGGGATTCGAGCAGCGCCATCTCGTCGGCATGTTTCTCGAGCAGGTCCGCCAGCTTATTCAAAAGCCGCCCCCGCTCGGTTGCCGGCGTGCGGCGCCACGGGCCGCGCTCAAACGCATTCCGGGCCGATCTTACGGCGCGGTCAACGTCGGCGGCTTCTGCCTCCGCAATTTGCGCGAGCTCCTGGCCAGTGGCCGGATTGATGGTCGCAAAGGTCTTCCCTGATAGGCTGGGGACCCATTGATTGTCGATGAGCAGCTTCGTCGAAGTTGCAAGAGTCTGGCCGTGCGAGGGCGGGGCAGCTAGGGTTGCCATAGTCTGAGTTCTCCTTGTGAATGAAAGTTCAGGCCGTTGGGGCCAGCGCTGCTTCGCGCAACGCACGCCGCAGAATTTTCCCACTCGGGCCCTTAGGAAGGTGGTCCAGAAAGAAAATTCGTTCTGGAGTTTTGTAGTCGGCCACCCTCTCCCGCGCGTGGCCGATCAGTTCCGATTCAGTAACGCTGAGTCCCGGCCGCAGCGCCACATACGCAACAACAGTTTCACCCCAAAGCGCGTCCGGACACCCGATCACGCCGGCTTCCATCACCGCGGGATGGTCATAGAGAGCCGCCTCCACCTCTTGCGGCGAGATATTGCTTCCCCCCCGAATGATGACCTCTTTGAGCCGTCCGGCGAAATAGTACTCCCCACTCTCGCCCTGCCAGGCAAGATCGCCCGTCCGGAACCAACCGTCCGCCACCGCGCTGGCCGTCGCCTCGGGGTCCCGCCAGTAGCCGGTCATGAGATGCGGGCCGCGAACGGAAATCTCCCCCACGGTTCCCTGGCTCACCTCGCGGCCATCGCGGCCCACCAGCCGCAGCGACATCTGCGCCCTAGGCAGGCCAATCGAACAATGGAAGGGGGTTCCTGGCCGATTCCACGTTACCGGTGCGATTTCCGTCGACCCGTATACCTCCAGAGCCGGCCCCATCGCCTGGGCGAAACTCTCCTGGAGCGCGGCGGACACACTATCTCCGCCGCAATAGAAATAACGTCCAGACTCGACTTTCCGTGGCGCCGCAGCCTGTGCCCGCGCTAAGCCGTCAAACATCACGGGAAGCGCCACCGTAAACGTGCAGCCTCGCTTTTCGAAGGCCTCCAGGTTGGCCGCGAACTCCATCTGGCGCGTGATCACCGTGGTCGCGCCGTTCAGCATCGAAGAAAGAAACAGCATCCCCAAACCCACTAAATGGGCCATCGAAGACATGATCAGCACCACTTGCTCATCGTCAAGGTGCATCTCCCTCATGCACTCCGCCATTCGCGTCAAACTCTCGTGAGAATGCGTCACCCCTTTGGGCCGGGCGGTGCTGCCGGACGTGTATAGGATCACGGCAACGCGCTCGGCCGGAACATCCGGCAGCGCCACGCTGCCATTCGTCGTCTGCCGGAACACTTCATCAAAAGGAACCGTCCCGTCCGCCGCCGGACCGTCGGTCAGCAAACGAAGCTCAATCGTGTGGATCGCCGGAGAGGCGGCTTTCAGAGTCGCATAAAGATCCGGTTGGCCGGCATAGAAGGCGGCCCCACTATGCCGCAGGATGTAGTCAATCTCCGGCCCCTTCAATCGTGGATTGATCGGTACCGCGATGAACCCCGCCTTGAGACAGGCCAGGACAGCGCGACCCGGTCCCCCGGCACAATACCCGCCGCCAGCAGGTTGCGGGCGAACTGATCAGTCAGTAGGCCAATTTCGGCATAAGTCCAGGACTGCTCCTTGTAGGTGAAGGCAACCTTATCGGGGTGTCGGGCTGTCGTTTGCCGAAGCGTTCTGGTCAGCATCGCTGGTCAAACCGAGTATGGACCCAGTCAGCTGCGATTACCAGTTTGAAACGGTTTCAACGGCGAGCCGGCACTCTGCGCCAATCCCATGCGCCGCAGCAGCGACACCATGCGGCTATCGCCGCGGAGCCGGTCGAATCGGGGATCTAGCCCAAGATACATGAGCCAGCCGGCCCGTTCCTGATAACTGGTCTCGAGCCAAGTAAACACCTCCTCCTGTTCGCCGAGACCAAGACTGATCAGAACCCGGCCGTAGGGGGAGACGTAGCGAGACTGGGCCAGCGAACAAAGCTCCACCATCAGGTCGCGGGCGGCCCCTGATTGACCCGCGAGGCCGTAGGCATGGCCCAGCGCTCCAATCGCCGTCGGAACGGAGTCCGAGACAATCTTCGCTTGCTCAAAGCACGCGATCGCCTCGCGGAGTCGTCCGTTCATCTCATGACACCGGCCCAACCCGATCATCGCTCGCCAGAAGTTCTGGTCCAACTCCAAGGCGCGCCGATACTCGGCCTCCGCCTCCGTCGTCCGGCCCGCCATCAACAGAATCGCCCCTCGGCTGGCGGACACGAAAAGGGAGAGCGGGTCCAACGGTCTCGCCTCCTCCAGTACGGCCAGACCTTCCTCGATCCGCGCCATGGGCAGCAAGGAGAACATCGCAAACATGTGCGCGGTCAGGTCACTCCGGTTTTCCGCCCGCAGCGCCTTGCGGAACAGGCTCTCCGCTCCGGCCCAATCATACTCAAACATCGCCTTCGTGCACGCCGCCACCGATAGGGCGTCCCCGTTCTGCGGATCGATTTCGAGGGCGCTGGCGGCTGCCTCCCGTGCCCGGGGCATCGCATCCCGGGGCGGTTTGTTGGCGAACACCCCCTGGTACAGCCACGCTACAGCCGCACCACTCTGCGCGGGTGCGTATCGCGGACTGAGCCGCAAAGCCTCCTCAAAGCAATCGATGGCCAGTTGCAGCGACCCGCGGGTCTGCCGGTTTAAGTGGTGGCGGCCTTGTAAGTAACACGAATAGGCCTCGAAATTTCCCGTCATGTTAGCGGCCGGCACCCGGCGCTGCTTCCCGGTGCTGGCACACAACAGGTCAACGATCTCCCGGGCGATCTCATCCTGCACCGCGAACACGTCACCAACCGTACGTTCATACCGGCGCGACCAACGCTGGAAGCCATCAGCGGTGCTCACCAGTTGCACCGTCACGCGCAGCGCATCACCCGACTTTCGGACGCTCCCCTCGAGGACGAACCCCACGTTCAGCGCCTGACCCACATGACGAACATCGGCGTTCCGATGCCGGAAGGCAAATGCGGAAGTCCGGGCCACCACCCGGAGCCCCGCCACCGACGACAAAGCATGGGTAATCTCATCGGTGAGACCGTCGCTGAAATAGTCTTCCGGCTCCGGGCTGAGGTTCGAGAACGGCAGCACAACAATAGAGGGCTCATCGGAGGACTCCGCTGCCTCGACGACCGTTCCGGGGTTCTCCGCGGGCCCTTGGGACGCGTCAAAAAACAGAGGCACATAGCCGCCTTTCGGCAGGCCGATTCGCAACCGGTCGGACGCCCCCTCCGACGAGTAGTACTCCCGAAGCTTGGCCCGCAAACGGGTAGCGTCCACGCGAACCGTGGCGCTCTGCCGGGGGTCGAACTCTCCGCCGGAAGCGTATAGCTCCATCCCAATCACAATCTCCTTCAACGGAACATTCGGAGACGATAGGCTGTGCTCGACCACGTAACGCAAAAACCGCCGCATCCGCTCCGCCTGTCCGAAGGTCGCGCTCGATACCAGTTTCTGGACATGCTCTCGAATTTCATCCGGCGACGGCGGCATCAATACCAAGCATTCTACAAGGCCGCCACACAATCGGCATGGCGCTGATCAATTACACCCGCCCCTCTCGCTTTGCGGGCCTCCGCGATACGGAGGCGGCACTAAGTAGGAGGTTGTTCCTTCTCCTCCTGAGCTACCATGTTCGAGTGTTCAGCCCCCGGACCGTCCGTGCCTCACTCCTCGTGCTGGCCTTTCTCTGTGCGCTGACCCTGCGCAGCGCCTTCAGCTACCAAACCGTCTTTCGTGGCGAAGACGTCGCCTTCCAGGACCCCGACGCCACCTTCCACGTCCGCACCATCCAAAACCTCGTCCACCACTTTCCCCACCGCAGCGGCGCCGACCCCTACAGCGGCTTCCCCCAAGGCCAAAACATCGACACCGGCCCCTTTCACGACTACGCCATCGGCACGCTGGCGTGGCTCGTCGGCCTCGGCGCCCCCAGCGAGCACCTAACCGACGCCATCGCCGCCTGGTTCCCCGCCGTGCTTGGCGCCCTAATAGTCGTACCGGTCTACCTCCTCGGCCGCACCCTGTTCGATCCCACCACCGGCCTCATCGCCGCCGGCCTGCTCGCCATCCTCCCCGGCAGCTTCCTCTGGGTAACCCGGCTTGGCAACCCCGATCACCACGTCAGCGAAGTGCTCCTCTCCACCCTTCTGCTGCTCCTATTGGCGAGAGCCCTCCAAACGGATGCGCCCCGGCGGCTCATTCTGCTGGCCGGCCTCGTGCTCGGCTGCTATCTAACCACGCGAGCCGCTGGCGCCTTCCTCCTCCTGTTCATCGAAATCTGGGCCATCCTCCAAATCTATTTGAACCATCTGCGCGGCCAAGACAGCCGCCTCGTCTGGTCCGTCACCGTGCCGCCTCTCTTGATCGGCTGGCTGCTCTTCTTCCTCTCCGGACCCTCCGTTTGGTCCAACATCACCACGCTCGTGCTCCTCGGCGGCATCGTGTCCATCTCGGCCGCCGCGGCACTTTCGCGGGTCCTGCCCTCCCGGCTGCTCTTCAGCGCGGCGCTCCTCACTGCCCTCGCGTCGGGTACCGCGGCCCTGGTCTTGCTAAAACCGCAATTAGTCGCCGCGGCCCTGGCCACCGTCACCGACCGCGTCGCCGGTCCCGCCCAAACCGTCGGCGAACTGCGCCCCTTGCTTACCGCCGTCGGCAGCTTCTCCCTGGCCCCCGCCTGGGCTGAGTTCACCACGTGCTGGTTCCTCGCCCCCCTCGCCCTGTTGGCCGTCGGCTGGCGCGCCATCAAGGAGAACTCCCCCGCGCACCTGCTCTTTGCCGTCTGGAGTTTATTGATGATGGCCGCGTCTCTGCAACAAATCCGCAACTGCTACTACCTCGCCGTCAATATGGCCCTGCTCACCGCCTTCGCCTGCACTTATTTTCTGCGGCTCGAACGCCGCTCCGAGCGGTTCGTCGCCGGTCTGTTCCTCGCCGCCGCGCTCCTCATTCCCAACGTCTCCCTGGCCCTCCCGCTCGTCCGCACCGACGCCAGTCCCCGCCCGGACTGGTGGAGCGCACTCGCCTACCTACGCCATCAAACCCCCGAACCCTTCGGTGATCCCGCCGCCTACGATCGCTACTTCCCCCGCCTCGCCCCCGGAGAACGCTTCCCCTATCCCCCCTCCGCCTACGGCATCCTCGCCTGGTGGGACTTCGGCCACTGGATCACCACCTACGGACGCCGCATCCCCATCGCCAATGGCATGCAGACCAACGCCGCCGAAGCGGCCCGCTTCTTCACCGCCACCGACCCCGCCCAAGCCGCCGCCATCCTCCGCCAAACCGGGGCCCGCTACGTCATCGCCGATTCCAGCCTCCCCCTCGGCGGCCCCCAACTCTTCCACCCCGCAAGCGGGAACTTCTACGCCATGACCACCTGGGCCCAGCTCAACCCGAATCTATATTGGGAAGAGTTTCTCACCGGAGATTCCACCCATCCCGACGCCGTCTTCCCCATCTTCTATCCCGCTTACTACCAGTCCATGCTCGCCCGCCTGTATCTGTTCGATGGCCAGCCACAAACCCCTGCGAGCTCTACGTGGGTCATTCAATATTCTGAAGAAACTGTCGCTGGCCGCCCACGCAAACGCCTCCTATCGAGTCACCGGTTTGAAACATTCGAAGCGGCCGAGCGTTATCTGCGCGAACACCCCGCACCGAAACTGATCATCGCCGGACTGAATCCCCTCCAAAGCTGTGTGCCGCTCCCTAAACTAGATCCCTACCGGCTCGTCTATACCTCGCAGCCCCCGCCCCTGCCGCCCGGCGAACCCTTGCGGGCCGTCAAGGTCTTCACTTTCCAGCTACTTGCGACGTTTCACCTAGGCATGCTACGCTCCTAAAAAAAAAGCAGGCATCGTTACCAGCCGTTGTGCGAGGGTCAGCATGAGGAAGATTTTCTTAGCCATTTTCGTAATCTTGAGTTCGGCCGGTTTCCTCTCCTACCGCGCTTCCAGTTTAGGCCCCACAGGCTGCAAGAACGGATGCTTCACGAACGTCACCTACACCGCCTACAATCTCACTCTCCCAATCAACAAGTGGGTGGAGTACTGCAGCCTCACCCCCGTCCCCGGCCGGGGGATCGCCTGTGCGCAAGTCTCCTCGGAAGCCGACTACGCCTCCTGCGTGTCCGGCTTTTGCCCCTTCCTGGCGCCGTTCATGGACCAAGTGAAAAACTATGAGTGCCTCACCTGCCTCACCACCCCCGTGGCCGGTGAAGCCCGGCTCAATCGCATCTTCAAGTGCTCGGCCACCTATATCAGCGACGACGCTCGGAGTTGCCAATACCCCTCGCCCCAAAGTCTTACTGTCCTCGCCGACAACTCGGCCACCTTCAAGGCCTCCATCGGCAGCCCCTCCGATAACGTCCCGGTCCAGTGGCAATCCAGCACGGACAATGGCCTGAACTTCTCGCCGACGCCCGGGGGCAACTCCCCGGCCTACACCTTTCAAGCGGCTCCCGCCCTCGACGGCAACCGCTATCGCGCCACAGTCCTCTTCGGCAACGTTCGCATCCCCACCGCCGCGGCCTCCCTCACCGTTCGTTCCGCCACTCTCCCCGCCTCCCGCTTGCTCGTCTCGAACGGTGCCAGTTACGGCATGGTAGAACAGTACGACGCCACCAACGGGCTGTTCTCGAGCAACGTTCTTCCCGTCGATGTGCCTCAAGGGATTCTCGTCAATCCTGCCGACGGTACCCTCCTCGTCGCCAGCGCCAAAGATAATCAGGTTCTCAAAGTCGATGGACAAACCGGCGCCCCCCTTGGCGTCTTCGTCAACGGCGCCACCGCCTGTGGCGGCAGCACCCTCAACGGTCCCACCGGCATCGTCCTCGGCCCCGCCCCCAGCCGGCATCTGTACGTCGTCGACAAAGGCAACAACCGCGTCGTTGAATATGACGGCCTCACCGGCGCTTGTCTCCGCACCTACGCCTCCGGCTCCACCCTCAGCCAGCCGCACGCCCTCGCCTTTGCGAGCGACGGTCAGCTCTATGTGACCAACCTCACCGGTACCGTCGCTCGCTTCAACGCCTCCGGCGTCGCCGACGGTGCGGTCAGCATAGGCACCGCGCCCGCCGGCATCGCCATCAGCCCCCTCGATGGTCATCTCTACATCGCCGATCGCTCCGCCGCCGGCCAGGTATGGAAGGTAGCCACCACCAACTTCCTCTCCGCCACGCCCACCGTTTTCGTCCCCTCCCCCGCGGGCGGCCTCGTCAACCCAGATGGCCTCGCCTTCGGCCCGGACAATCACCTCTATGTCGCCAGCACCGGCACCAGCCAAATTCGCCGCTTCAACGGCTCTACCGGCGCCCTCCTCTCCGCGTTTGTCGATAATCAACCGGCGGGACTAGCTCCCACCTTCCTGACCTTCACCTCTCCTGCCGCTGTCACCGCCAGCGCCGCCAGCGCCACCTTCAGCCCCAACAACCAGAACGTCACCCTCTCCGCCACCGTCTCCGGCCCAGGCGGCCCGCTCAATCAGGGTTTTGTAGTCTTCTCAGTGGTCGACAACTCCGGCCCGGTCCCGGCCCAGATCGGCGCCACCGTCGGCCCCATCGCCGTCTCGAACGGCTCCGCCTCTACCTCCTTCACCCTGCCCGGCGGGACCGCGGCCGGTTCCTACTCCATCCGCGCCGCCTACAGCGGAACCTCCATCTTCCGCGCCGCCAACGATAACTCGCGGCTTCTCACCGTCAACAAAGCCACCCCTGTCCTCACCTGGAACAACCCGGCCAGCATCAGCTTCGGCAGCGCCCTTTCGGGCTCCCAGTTGAACGCCACCGCCAATGTTCCCGGTAGCTTCCTCTATACGCCCGCGGCCGGAACTGTCCTGCCTGCCGGCAACGCGCAGAACCTCTTCGTGCAGTTCAACCCCACGAACTCCCAAAGCTACAACGCCACCACGGCCAGCGTCCAGATCAACGTCACAGCCGGTGGCCCGGCCACTCTCATCTCCACCAGCACCTTGGCCCGCCAATCCGGCACCAACAATGTCCTCGTCACCGTGACCATCGCCAACACCGGCGGCTCGCCCGCCACAGGCGTGCAGGTCGCCTCCGCGCGAATCGGCTCCCTGTCGGCGCTCACCACGCTGCCGCTCTCGGTCGCTAGCATCCCGGCCGGCGGCTCTTCCGTGGTCACCTTGTCGTTCCCCTCCGCGGTGGGTTCGGCCGGCGCACGCGCCGTGTTAACGCTCAACGGATCCTTCTCCGGCGGATCCTTCGGGCAATCCTCCCGCGTAGTTTTACCTTAATGAAAACTGGAACCATATTTTGAGAGCCCTACTTTTTCTTTTCGTCACCCTGTCGGCGGCGCATGCCGCCACCATCCTGAACGTCACGCTGTCGCCGGCCAACCAAAACGGGTTGCCCGGCCAAGCCCTAACTTTTTCGGGCACCCTGGAGAACACGACCAACGGAACGGTCTTCATCAATAGCAACTCCTTCACCTTCGACATCACGGCCATAGGCAGCTTGGATGACTCCCTTTTTCTTGCCAATGCGCCGCTTTCGCTGAACGCCTTCGAGGCGTCTAAACAGTTTGACTTTTTCACGGTCAACATCCCGGCGCTCCAGGCCCCCGGCCTCTATTCCGGCGTTTTCACGATCCAGGGCGGCGCCGACGACCTCGCGGCCGACGTGCTCGGCGCGGCCTCCTTCGAGGTTCAAGTCAACGCGCCCCCTCCCCCGCCTCCCGGCCCC
>LNFE01000163.1 GCA_001464575.1 Acidobacteria bacterium Ga0077553
AGACCGATTGCCAGCGGGCTTCGGCGGAGGCCGTCTGGCCGTTCTGCGCTTCGTAAATGGCGAGGTTGGCCGCGGCGGTGGGTTCGTCCGGGTTCATTCGGAGCGCCTCGCGATAGACGCGGCCGGCATCGGCGGCGCGGCCGGCTTGGTCGTAGAGTTGGCCGAGCTGGGTGAGCACGGCGGCGTCCTTGGGTTCGACGCGTTCTAGGCGGGGGATGGAGGGTTGGGCGAGGGCGAGGTCGCGGGGCGGAATGGGCACGTCCCAGAAGAGGCGCAAAGGGCGCTGGGGCGAGGTCTGGCGACCGATGCGATGGTTGGTGAAGGCGACGTGGGCGTCTTTGCTTTCGGCCTTGGGCATGTGGCAGGTGACGCACCAGAGCTTGTCGCCGGCGCCTTGCTTGCAGGCGCTTTCGGCGAGCTGTTCGACGTGGTCGGTGGCGTTGTTTTTGGCGCCGCTGACGAAGATGGAGACGAAGTCGCCGAGGCGGTCGCCGGGCTTGAAGTCGTAGGGGTTTTTGCCGGCGCGGGTGACCTTGGCGGCGCCGGTTAGGTGGCACTGTTCGCAGACATTGTCGCGGCGTTCGGGGGTGAGTTTGGCGGGGTTGACGGAGTGGTGGGCGGCGGGGCCGTGGCAGCGTTCGCAGGAGACGCCGGGTTCGGCGAAGGGGGGATTCGGGTATTGATTCTGGGTGCCTTTGACGAGCTTCACGCCGGTAGCGTGGCACTGGAGGCAGGGCTCTTCGACGGGGCGGAAGGTTTGGGCGTTGGGGAAGCCGGGGGAGAGGCCGTAGGACTTGGTGGCGGCGAAGTAGGAGCGGGGGGATTGGACGAGGAACTGATCAATGAATGCTATATAGCTTTTTCCGATAGCGCCGGAGCCGAGGGACCACTGGCCAGGGGCTTCGAGGGCGGCGGTGCGGGCCATCCGGGAATGCGACTGGCGCTCGACGATTTCGGCGTGGCAGGGAGCGCAGACAGCACTGCCCGGGTCCGCGAAGACCCGGGCAGTGAAGACGAACAGGAGAAACAGCTTCCGCACTTAGAACGTGAAGCGGAGAGCGATTTCGATGTTCCGCGGTCCCAACTGCGGGCCGGTGAACTGGCCGAAGAAGGGGCTGGTGATGTTGGTGTTCAGACCGCCGATGCCGGCCCAGTTGAACGCGTTCAAGAACGTGCCGCGGAGTTGGATGTTCCGCACTTCATCGAACTTGAAGAACTTCTGGATACTGGCGTCGAAGGAGACGAGGTGACGATCGCGGATGTTGGGCAGGAACGGCCCGACGGTTCCGAGGCGCTGCACGACATTCTGGCCTCCGGCGAAGACCGGCGGGTTGGTGAACGCGTCCCGGTTCAGGTAGGCTGTGCCGCCGGTGATGCCGCGGAAGTTAATGGGAGCGTCGGCGTTCAAGACGATGGGCACACCAGCGACCAGATCCGGGCGCACAGCGTTACCGGTGGGCAGGTTGATGCCGCCGGTGCCAATCGAAACGGGGTTGCCGCTGCGCCATTGATGGATACCGCTCATCTGCCAGCCGCCGATGAACTTGTCGACGATGCCGCTGGTTTTCAGGGCCTTCCCCTGACCAACCGGCAGTTCATAGATCCAGCTCAATTTCGCCAGATGCGGATAGTGGAAGTTGGTAATGGAGCGCTCCAGGCGGCGATTGAATACGTCGGCGACGCCTTCGGCGTCGATGGCGTTATCCGTGAGGCCGATGGCTTTGGACCACGTATAAGCACCCAGCAGGGCGAGGCCTTTGCTGAAATGGCGGGTGAGTTGAACTTGCAGGGAGTTGTAGGACGACGAGCCCATGTTCGGGAAGATGTTGTTGATTCCGGTGACCTGGGGATAGGGTCGCAATGCCTGCAGGTTCGTGCCGGCGAAGCCGGGGAACGGTTGCGGAATGGGGCTCGAGGCGTTCCAAGGCCGGGGCAACAGGTCGCCATATTGCTGGGTGGCTGAGAACGGCACGTTGTTCGGTTGATCAAAACCCTTCGCAATCAGGCGGGTGCCCTTGTTACCAACGTAGTTGACTTCGATCACGCTGTTGGCGGGGAGTTGGTATTGAAAGCCGAAGTTCCAATTCTGCACGTAGGGAAGTTGGTTGCCGGTGGTGGGGTAATAGTCAATGCCTTGCCCGTTGGCGAGCGTCGGAATCTTGTTGGGCAGGGTTCCGGCGAAGCTCGGATACGGGTTCGAGATGTTGCCTACCGGAGCTTCGGCGAACGGAACGGAGGTGTTGCCGGTATTGACAACGATGTTGCCGTTGTAGCCCAGCGTGCCGCCAAAACCGAATCCGTTTGAAATGGCCGGGGTGTTATTGATGCCATAACCGCCGCGCCAAACCAGCTTGTCGGTCATCGCATAGGCGAAGCCGAACTTCGGCGAGATCTGCCGCCAATAGGTGTCCTGGAAGCCTTTGGCGTTCCGGTCATCGGCGAACACGAGTGCGCCGGGACGGTTCCCCGCGCCGGGGTTTGGCACGTCGAAGTCGATGGCCGACATCCGGCCCGCCACTTCGATGAGACCACCGACCATCTCCCAACGAAGGCCGATGTTGAGGGTCAACTTGCGGGAGACCTTCCAATCGTCCTGGAAGTAGAAGCCGGCGGTGCGCCAGCGGTTGCCGAAGTTGGCAGCCGCGATGCCACGGCTGGTGGAGGCGTAGTCGCCGAGCAGGAAGCTGGCGAAGCTGTGGCCGGTTTGATTGATGAAGCCAGGCAGGGCGGTCTGGTTGGGCGAGAAGGCGAAGTCGCCGGAGCCGGACTTGTTGCGGGTGTTGTAGTAGTAGCGGCGATTTTCAAAACCGAACTTGTAATTGTGCTTGCCGGAGACCTTCGTGAAGTCCACCTGAGCAATGGTGGAGCCGTTGAAGCCGGCGCCGCGGTTGCCGGAACCGAGGCGTCCGCCTGCCCCGATGCCGCCGCCCTGGAAGGGAAGACCGGCGAAGGTCAGCACCGGAAAGTGGACCCCGGGAACATTCTGCAAGCCGATTTTGGCGGGCCAATCCTGATCGACGAAATAGCTCTCATTGATGTTGCCGAACCGGTTGTAGCCGAGGTTGGCGCGGCCGAGCAGGGTGGGAGTGACGGTGAAGTCATAGGCCAGCCGAACCATGGTGCCGGGCGTGTTCTGGTTCTGGAAGACGCCAGTGGGCGTTCCCGGGGGCGTACCCCAACGGCCGGCCGGGGAGTTGTACCGCTGCCGGAAATTGCGATTGACCATGCCGCTGAGGCGGTGCTTTTCGTTGATGTTGTGATCACCCTTGAAGGTGAGCATCGTCTCGTTAAATTCCGGGCTGCCGGAGGCTAGGGCCGGGATGTTGTTGAGCATGGTGTCGAACACCGGCTTGTCGAGGGTGGCGACGTCCAGAATTTTTTGCGACACCGGGCTGATGCGCGTACGCGGAATCATGTTGCCGGGGAAGATATCCCGAACCCAGGCGTTGCCGACCTGGCGGGCCGAAGCGGGGTCGTAGATGGTTCCGCCGACGACTGGCCGGCCGAGCGCGTCGGTACCCACGGCCGAACCGGAGACGCTGTTGCCGGTGAAGGCCGGATTCAGAATCCGGCGGAAGTCGCCCTGCTGGAACTCGGGCATCGGCAGGGTGGTGAAGGAGGTCTGGCTATAGTTCTTCTGCTTGGTCCGCTCCATGTTGTGGAAGAAGAAGGTTCGGTTTTTGCCGTTGTAGAGCTTCGGGATCATCACGGGGCCCCCGACGGAGTAGCCGTAATTGTGCTGTTTGAAGGGCTGTCTTCTCACGCTGGCTGCGTTCTGACTGAAGCCATTGGCGCGCAGGGCATCGTTTTGACCGTAGTAGTAAGCCGAACCGTGGAGTTCATTCGTGCCTGATTTGGTGGCGAAGTTGGCCACCGAGGTCTGGCCGCCGGAGTACTGCGCCGAGACGGTGCCGGTCTGCAGCTTGAACTCGGAGATGGATTCGGCGGAGGGGCTGAACTCGTTGTTGGCGCCGCCGGCGAGGTCCATGCGGCCGACGGAGATACCGTCGATCAGGATTTCGTGCGAAAAGTTCTGGCCGCCGTTGATCGACCCCTGCCACGTGCCGCCCACGGTTCCGGGCAGTGAGGTGAAGATGAACTGTTGGATCTGCCGGCGCCCGTCGCCGACGGCGATGGGCCACGTGTCGAACTCTTTCTTCGAGACGTAGGAGCCGATTTCCGCCGTGCCGGTTTCGAGCAGCGGGGTTTCGGCTGTAATGGTGACCGATTCGGACAGGTTGCCGACTTCGAGGGCGAAGTCGACCGTCAGTGTCTGGGCGACGGCGAGAACGATGTTCTGCCGGACCGAAGTTTTAAACCCAGGGGCTGCAACGGTAATACGATAGGTGCCGGGGGAAAGCGAAGGCGCGCGGAAGACGCCAGCTTCTGTCGAAGCGGCGTTCAGTTCGACGCCGGTCGCCATGTTGTAAATCTTGACGTTGGCGCCGGCTACAGCCGCGCCGGAAGAGTCGCTGATGGAACCATTGAAAGTTCCACGTTCGGCTTGGCCGAAACAAGTTAGGGCGGCCAGCAGTATGCCGGCCAATATGCGGGGTATCATTCAAGACCTCCTGAGATGAAGAGAGCATATCATGACAATTCCATAAACAACACAGCCCGGGGGCGTTCCCGCCCCCGGGCTGTGTTCTCTACGATCGAACTGCTTCTTCCCGGCTTAGAACGTGAAGCGCAGCGCGATTTCGATGTTCCGCGGCCCCAACTGTTGGCCGGTGTACTGGCCGAAGAAGGGGCTGGTGATGTTGGTGTTCAAGCCGCCGACGCCGGCCCAGTTGAAGGCATTCAAGAACGTGCCGCGGAGTTGGATGTTCCGCACTTCATCGAACTTGAAGAACTTTTGGATGCTGCCATCGAAGGTGACAAGGTGACGGTCGCGGATATTGGGCAAGAACGGCCCAACATTGCCAATCCGCTGCACAACGTTCTGGCCGCCAGCGAATACTGGAGGATTGGTGAACGCTGCCCGGTTGAGGTACGCGGTACCGCCGGTGATGCCGCGGAAATTAATGCCGGCATCGGAGTTCAGCACAATAGGCACGCCGCCAACATAGTCCGGCCGGGTCGAGCTGCCGGTAGGCAGGTTGATGCCTCCAGTCGAGATCGAAACCGGGTTGCCGCTCCGCCAGTTTTGGATGCCGCTCAACTGCCAGCCGCCGATGAAGGCGTCCAGCACGCCGTTAGTGTTCAGTGCGCGGCCCTTGCCAACCGGGATCTCATAGATCCAGCTCAACTTCGCCACATGCGGGAAGTGGTAGTTGGTGATGGACCTTTCGAGACCGCGATTGAATACATCAGCCACGCCTTCGGCGTCGATCGCGTTATCGGCAAGCCCGATCGCCTTCGACCAGGTGTAAGCCCCGAGTACAGAGATGCCCTGCTTGAAGTGCCGGGTCAACTGCATCTGCAGAGAGTTGTAGGACGAAGACCCCATGTTCGGGATGATGCTGTTGATACCCGTGAACTGGGGATAGGGACGCAACGCCTGCAGGTTGGTGCCTGCGAAGCCGGGGAACGGCTGCGGGATCGGGCTCGAAGCGTTCCACGGACGCGGTAGAATGTCGCCAAACTGCTGGGTGACCGAGAACGGCAGGTTGTTCGGCTGCTCAAAGCCACGGGCAATCAGGCGGGTGCCCTTGTTGCCAACGTAGTTGAGTTCGAGCACCATGCTGGCCGGGAGCTGATACTGGAAGCCGAAGTTCCAGTTCTGCACGTACGGCATGCGGTTGCCTTGGCCGCTGTAGTAGTCGATGCCTTGACCGTTGGCGAGCGTCGGAACTTTGTTGGGCAAGGTTCCGGTGAAGTTCGGGTAGGGATTCGACAGGTTGCCCACCGGCGCTTCGGCGAACGGCACCTGTGTATTGCCGCTGTTCACAACGATGTTGCCGTTGTAGCCCAGGGTGCCACCGAAACCGAAGCCATTCGAGATGGCCGGGGTGTTGTTGATGCCGTAGCCGCCGCGGAAGACGAGCTTATCGGTCATCGCATAAGCGAAACCGAACTTCGGCGAGATCTGCTTCCAATAGGTGTCCTGGAAGCCACGCCGATCGCGGTCTTCAGCGAAGACCAGCGCGCCAGGACGATTGCCGGCGCCCGGGTTCGGGGCGGCGAAGTCGATGGCTGACATGCGGCCCGCAACTTCGATCAGGCCGCCGATAACTTCCCAGCGCATACCAATGTTGAGGGTCAGCTTGCGGGAAACCTTCCAGTCGTCCTGGAAGTAGAAGCCGGCGGTGCGCCACCGGTGGCCGGGGTTCATCGCAATGATGCCGCGGCTGGTGGAGGCATAGTCGCCGAGCAGGAAGCTGGCGAAGCTATGGCCGGTTTGGTTGATGAAGCCCGGCAGTGCGGTCTGGTTCGGCGAGAAGTTGAAGTCGCCGGAGCCGGACTTGCTGCGGATATTGTAGTAGTAGCGGCGATTCTCAAAGCCGAACTTGTAGTTGTGCTTGCCGCTCACCTTCGTAAAGTCGGCCTGGATGATGGTGGAGCCGTTGAAGCTGGCGCCACGGCTGTTCGAGCCGAGACGGCCACCAGCGCCGATGCCGCCGCCCTGGAAGGGCAGGCCCGCAAAGTTCAGGGCGGGGAAGTGGACGCCCGGAACGTTCTGCAGGCCGATCTTGGCCGGCCAATCCTGGTCGACGAACACGCTTTCGTTGATGTTGCCGAAGCGGTTGTAGCCAAGGTTCAAGCGGCCGAGCAAGGTGGGCCGCAGCGTGAAGTCATAAGCGCCACGCACCATGGTGCCCGGGGTGTCCTGGTTCTGGTAAACGTTGGTCGGCGCTCCCGGAGGCCCGCCCCAGCGGCCGCCGATCGAGTTGTTCCGGACACGGAAGTTGCGGTTGACCATGCCGGTGATGCGGTGGCGTTCGTTGAGGTTGTGGTCGCCCTTAAAGGTCAACATCCGCTCGCGGAACTCGGGGCAGCACGCGCCGAGGGCCGGGATGTTGTTCAACATCGTGTCGAACTGCGGACGGTCGATGGTGGCGACATCCAAGACCTTCTGCGACACCGGGCTGAAGCGGGTGCGCGGGATGATGTTGCCGGGGAAGATGTCCCGAACCCAGGTGTTACCCACCTGGCGGGCAGAGCGCGGATCATAAATCGCGCCGCCGATCACGGGCCGTCCCAGAGCGTCCGTTCCGACATTGGTGCCGGAGATGGCGTTACCGGTGAAACCGGCGTTCAGGATCCGGCTGAAGTCGCCCTGTTGAAACTCCGGCATGGGTAGCGTGGAGAAGCCCGCCTGGTTGTAGTCCTTCGTTGTCGTCCGTTCAAAGTTGTGGAAGAAGAAGGTGCGGTTCTTGCCGTTGTACAGTTTCGGAATCACCACCGGACCACCGATGGAGTAGCCGTAGTTGTGCTGCTTGAAGGGCTGGCGCCGGACGCCGGCTGCGTTCGAGTTGAACGCATTGGCGCGGAGGGCGTCGTTCTGGCCGTAATAGTACGCCGAGCCGTGCACTTCGTTCGTGCCGGACTTGGTGGCGAAGTTGGCGACGGAGGTTTGGCCACCCGAGTACTGCGCCGACACGGTGCCGGTCTGCAGCTTGAACTCGGAGATCGACTCCGCGGACGGGCTGAATTCGCTGTTCGAGCCGCCGGCAAGGTCCATGCGGCCGACGGAGATGCCGTCGATCAGGATCTCGTGCGAGTAGTTCTGTCCGCCGTTGATCGACCCCTGCCAGGTGCCGCCGGTGGTGCCGGGGAGCGAGGTGAAGATGAACTGCTGGATCTGACGACGGCCGCCGCCCACGGCGATGGGCCATTCGTCGAACTCTTTCTTCGTGACGTAGGAGCCGATTTCCGCCGTGCCGGTTTCGAGCAGCGGGGTTTCGGCGGTGATGGTGACCGATTCGGTCAGGTTGCCCACTTCGAGAGCGAAGTCGATGGTGAGGGTCTGTGCGACGGCGAGAACGATGTTCTGCCGGACGGACGTTTTGAAGCCAGGCGCCGCAACGGTGATGCGGTATGTGCCGGGGGACAACGACGGTGCACGAAAGACGCCGGCTTCCGTAGAAGCGGCATTCAGTTCGACGCCAGTCGCCATGTTGTAGATCTTCACGTTGGCGCCGGCTACGGCCGCGCCGGATGAGTCTGTGATGGAACCATTAAAAGTTCCACGTTCTGCTTGGCCGAAGCATGCTGCCACGGCCAGGAAAACCGATAGTACTACTCGGGATATCATTCAGGACCTCCTGGAATTTGGGCCAGCATATCACGAATCACGAAGCTTCCGAAAACACAACGGCCCGGGAGCGTTGCGGCTCCCGGGCCATTGGGATTCCAATCTAGCTTTTCTTTTCTGTTTAGAAAGTAAAGCGAAGTGCGAGTTCGATATTCCGTGGTCCCAACTGTTGACCGGTGAACTGGCCGAAGAAGGGGCTCTGAAGGTTCGTGTTTAAACCGCCGATACCGGCCCAGTTGAAGGCGTTCAAGAACGTGCCGCGGAGCTGGATGTTCCGCACTTCATCGAACTTGAAGAACTTCTGGATACTGGCGTCGAAGGTGACGACGTGACGGTCGCGGATGTTTGGGAGGTACGGCCCAACAGTGCCGAGCCTTTGCACGACGTTCTGGCCGCCGGCGAAGACCGGAGGATTGGTGAACGCCGCGCGGTTGAGGTAAGCCGTGCCACCCGTGGCGCCGCGGAAGTTGATGCCGGCGTCGGAGTTCAGCACGATGGGTACGCCGCCGACGAGGTCCGGACGGGCCGAGTTGCCGGTGGGCAGGCTGATGCCGCCGGTGCCAATGGCGATCGGATTGCCGCTGCGCCAGTTGTGAATGCCACTCATCTGCCAGCCGCCGATGAAAGCATCGAGCAGACCGTTGGTGTTCAGCGCACGGCCCTTGCCAACCGGGATCTCATAGATCCAGCTCAACTTCGCCACATGCGGGAGGTGGTAGTTGGTGATGGACCGTTCGAGACGTCGATTAAACACGTCCGCCACGCCCTCGGAGTCAATTGCATTGTCGGTGAGGCCGATGGCTTTCGACCAGGTGTAGGCGCCGAGAATGGAGATGCCGTTCCGGAAGTGCCGGGTCAACTGCATCTGCAGGGAGTTGTACGACGACGTGCCCAAGTTCGGGAAGATGCTGTTGATGCCCGTGAACTGCGGATAGGGGCGCAACGCTTGCAGGTTGGTGCCCGCGAAGCCAGGGAACGGCTGCGGAATGGGGCTAGAAGCGTTCCACGGCCGCGGCAGCAGGTCGCCATACTGCTGAGTGACCGAGTACGGCAGGTTGTTCGGCTGTTCGAAGCCCTTGGCAATCAGGCGGGTGCCCTTGTTGCCGACGTAGTTCATTTCGAGCACCATGCTGGCCGGGAGTTGATACTGGAAGCCAAAGTTCCAGTTCTGCACGTACGGCAGCCGGTTGCCCTGCGGGCTGTAGTAGTCGATTCCCTGACCGTTGGCAAGATTCGGAATCTTGTTGGGGAGGACTCCAGTGAAGTTCGGGTACGGATTCGACAGGTTCCCCACCGGCGCCTCTGCGAAAGGAACGGAGGTATTGCCGGTGTTCACAACAATGTTGCCGTTGTAGCCCAACGTACCGCCGAAGCCGAAGCCGTTGGAGATGGCCGGGGTGTTGTTGATGCCGTAGCCGCCACGGAAGACGAGCTTATCGGTCATCGCATACGCGAAACCAAATTTCGGCGAGATCTGTTTCCAGTAGGTGTCCTGGAAGCCGCGCCGGTCTCGATCCTCGGCAAAGACCAGAGCGCCAGGACGGTTGCCGGCGGCCGGGTTCGGCACGGCAAAGTCGATGGCCGACATCCGGCCCGCAACTTCGATGAGGCCGCCGACCATCTCCCACCGGATGCCGAGATTCAGGGTCAGCTTGCGGGTAACTTTCCAGTCGTCCTGGAAGTAGAAGCCCGCGGTGCGCCACCGGTGACCGGGGTTCGTCGCAACGATGTTCCGGCTCGTCGAAGCAAAGTCGCCGAGCAGGAAGCTGGCGAAGCTGTGGCCGGTCTGGTTGATGAAGCCCGGCAGCGCGGTCTGGTTCGGCGAGAAGTTGAAGTCGCCGGAGCCGGACTTGCCGCGGGTGTTGTAGTAGTAACGGCGATTCTCAAAGCCGAACTTGTAATTGTGCTTACCGCTCACCTTGGTGAAGTCGGTCTGGATGATGGTGGAGCCGTTGAAGCTGCCGCCACGGCTGCTCGAACCGAGCCGGCCGCCGGCGCCGATGCCGCCACCTTGGAAGGGCAGACCGCCAAAGAGCAGGCCCGGGAAGTGGGTGCCCGGAACGTTCTGCAGGCCGATCTTGCCCGGCCAGTCCTGGTCAACGTATACGCTCTCATTGATATTGCCGAAGCGGTTGTAGCCCAGATTCAAGCGGCCTAGCAGCGTTGGCCGTAAGGTGAAATCATACGCGCCGCGGATCATGGTGCCCGGCGTATTCTGGTTCTGATAGACGTTGGTCGGCGCTCCGGGCGGCGCACCCCACCGGCCACCCGGCGAGTTGTTGCGGACGCGGAAGTTCCGGTTCACCATGCCGCTGAGGCGATGGCGTTCGCTCAGGTTGTGGTCGCCTTTGAATGTCAACATGCGCTCGCCGAACACGGGGCAGCAAGCTCCGATCGCGGGCATGTTGTTCAGCATTGTGTCGAAGAGCGGCCGGTCGATCGTGGCGACATCCAGGACCTTCTGCGACACCGGGCTGAACCGGGTGCGCGGGATGATGTTGCCCGGGAAGATATCGCGAACCCAGGTGTTGCCCACCTGGCGAGCGGAGCGCGGGTCATAGATCGCGCCGCCGATCACAGGCCGCCCGAGGGCATCGGTGCCGACGTTGGTGCCGGAGACCGCATTGCCCGTGAAACCCGCATTCAGAATCCGGCTGAAGTCGCCCTGCTGGAACTCCGGCATGGGCAAGGTGGAAAAGCCGGTCTGATTAAAGTCTTTCGTGGTCGTCCGTTCGAAATTGTGGAAGAAAAATGTCCGGTTCTTGCCGTTGTAGAGTTTCGGAATCACCACCGGGCCACCAATCGAGTAGCCATAGTTGTGCTGCTTGAACGGCTGGCGGCGAATGCCTGCGGCGTTCGAATTGAACGCATTGGCGCGCAAGGCGTCGTTCTGGCCGTAATAGTAGGCCGAACCGTGCACCTCGTTCGTGCCGGACTTGGTGGCGAAGTTGGCGACCGAGGTCTGGCCACCCGAGTACTGGGCGGACACCGTGCCGGTCTGCAGCTTGAACTCGGAGATCGACTCCGACGACGGGCTGAACTCGCTATTCGCGCCGCCGGCGAGATCCATACGGCCGACGGAGATACCGTCGATCAAAATCTCGTGCGAATAGTTCTGTCCGCCGTTGATCGACCCCTGCCAAGTACCGCCGGTGGTGCCGGGCAGCGAGGTGAAGATGAACTGCTGGATCTGGCGGCGGCCGCCGCCAACGGCGATGGGCCATTCGTCAAACTCTTTCTTGGTGACGTAAGAACCGATCTCGGCAGTGCCCGTCTCGAGGAGCGGGGTTTCGGCCGTGATGGTAACGGACTCGGTCAGGTTGCCGACTTCCAGGGAGAAGTCGACGGTCAGGGTCTGCGCCACGGCGAGTACGATGTTCTGCCGGACGGACGTTTTGAAGCCGGGAGCCGCAACGGTGATGCGGTAGGTGCCGGGAGAAAGCGAGGGTGCGCGGAAGACGCCAGCTTCTGTCGAAACGGCATTCAATTCCACACCCGTCGCCATGTTGAAGATCTTCACACTGGCGCCACCAACGGCCGCGCCGGAAGAATCGGTGATGGAACCGTTAAAAGTTCCACGCTCTGCTTGGCCGAAGCAAGCGGCGGCGGCCAAGAGGACGCCTAGCACGACTCGAAATAACATTCGAGACCTCCTGAATGGGGAGAACAAAATCGCGAGAATCAAGTAGCGCGAGGCGGTTTACAGTACAGTAAATCCACTACGTAAGTCGCCGCTGGCAGTAGCCGCGGGGATAGCGCTACTCGGAATGTCAGTTAGGACGTCCTGAGGTTGAAAGCAGAATATCACGAGCCTTCAGTAGCAAGAAGCGGTTTATCGTACACTAAATCCACTACATGGGTCTCCTTCGAGTATTCTCCGTTTTCGTCTTCAGCCTCGCTTCTGCCGTGGCGCAGGCTCCCCGTCCGATCGACTTCAAGGACTTTGACTCCTGGCGATCCATTCAAAGCCAGGAACTCTCCCGCGACGGCAAGTACCTGGCATACTGTTTGATCCCTCAGTCGGGGGATGGCGAAGCCGTGGTGCGTGAACTCTCGACCGGCCGCGAGATCCGCGTCCCCATCGGCGCCATGCCGCCTCCCGCGACCGATGGCGAGGGAGAGGATGGACCGCCCCCACCCCGCGGTCCCCGCATGGACTTTAGCGGAGATGGCCGTTACGTGTTCGTTACCAGCTACCCTCCCAAGGCCGCAGCCGCTCAGGCCAAGCGGGACAAGAAACCGGCGCCGCCAAACGGGCTGGTCATCATTGAGGTGGCCAGCGGACAGCTAACCCGCATCGAGGATGTCCAAAGCTTCGCCTTCCCCGAGGACGTGACAAACGCCATCGCGTTCCGCCGCACCGGCAAAGGGCCAACGGAATTGGTCGTCCACTCCTTGCCGGGCCACACTGAGCGGAAGTTCGCCGACGTCAATGAGTATTCTTTTACGCGGGACGGCAAGATACTGGCCATAGCTACTAAGGACGCCGTGAAGGTACTGAATCCGGAAGTTCAGACCATAACTACGGCCACCGGCAGTTATGCCAAGCTCACGTGGGATGAAGCCCAGAACCAACTCGCCTTCGTCACCAGGCAAGCCCTGTTCGGCTGGAAGCGGGGTCAGGCGACCGCTAACCAATGGCACCGCGCTACCATCAGCGAGCGCGCCAACCTGCTCTTTGCCCGCGATGGCTCCCGCGTCTTCTTTAACACCGTCCCCGAACGTCCCAAACGGCCCGAACCGGACCTTGCCGAGGAGAAGGCCGTATTCGATCTCTGGCACTACCAGGACGACCGGGTCCAGACCATTCAAAAGGTCCGCGCGGAGCAGGAACGCAATCGGAGCTACCGGGCGGTGTTCAGCATTTTGGACAAGAAGTTCCTGCAGTTGGCCGCGAAGGATCTGCCAGAGGTCACCCCCAGCGAGGACGGTCTCGTCGCCGTGGGAGTGGATGACCAGCCCTATCGCAAGGACAACGACTACAGCGACCGCTATAGCGACTTCTGGCTGCTGAACGCCGTGACCGGCGAACGCAGCCTGATCGTCCAGCGTTCCGCCGGCACGCCGTCCCTTTCGCCGGATGGCAAGTTCGCCACCTATTACTCGTTCGGGAACTGGTGGGTGATCAACGTGGCCACGAACACGGTCACCAACCTCACGGCCCACTTGAAGGTGCGCTTCCGGAACGAA
Organism: Acidobacteria bacterium Ga0077553; assembly: GCA_001464575.1. Classification (GTDB taxonomy): domain Bacteria; phylum Acidobacteriota; class Terriglobia; order Bryobacterales; family Bryobacteraceae. The sequence goes on from LNFE01000163.1 coordinate 13,388, forward strand.
TTGCACGATTCTCCCGGCGGGGCGGCCAGCTACGGCCAAGTCGGCTGGACCAAGGATAGCCGGCACTTCCTGGTCTACGACCGCTACGACATCTGGGCGCTCACCCCGGACGCCTCCGCGGCGAAAAATCTCACCGAGGGCGAGGGCCGAAAGCAGCAGATCCAGTTCCGCTTGGTGCGGCTGCGCAACGATCCGCGCGACCGCCATCTTGATCCCGCCGAACCGCTCCTGCTGCGCGCCGAAAACGAAGTGACTCGGGAAAGCGGCTTCTATCGCGATTCGTTCACCGGGGATACGCCCCCGCAAAAGATCCTGATGGCGGCGAAGAACTTCCGCGCTCCAGTGAAGGCGAAGGACGCCGACGTGCTGCTGCTCTCGGCCAGCAGCTTCACGGAGTTCCCGGACCTGTTAATCACCGACTCCTCGTTTGCCAAGCTCGATAAGGTCACGCGCGCCAATCCGCAGCAGGCGCAGATGGCCTGGGGCTCGGCGGAACTGATGAAGTTCACGAATCTGAACGGCGTGCCGCTGCAAGGGGTGTTGGTGAAGCCGCCGGGATTCGACCCGGCGAAGAAGTACCCGCTGATGGTCTATATCTATGAGCGTCTATCGCAGACGCTACACACGTTCTACGACCCCGCACCCAGCCACCGGGTGAACCCGGCCGTCTATGCTTCAAACGGCTACGTGGTGCTGATGCCCGACATCGCCTACACGATTGGCTACCCCGGCCAAAGCGGGATGAACGCCGTGATGCCGGCGGTGCAGAAGGTGGTGGACGAAGGCTACATCGACGAGACCCGCATCGGCATTCAAGGCCACTCCTGGGGCGGCTACCAGATCGCCTACATGGTGACGAAGACGAACCGTTTCCGCGCGGCCGCGCCGGGGGCGTTGGTCGGCAACATGTTCGCGGCCTACTCCGGCATCCGCTACGGCACCGGCATCCCGCGGCAGTTTCAATATGAGCGGACGCAGAGCCGCATCGGCGGCACGCCGTGGCAGTATCCGCTGCGGTTCCTCGAAAACTCCCCGGTGTTCACCGCGGACCGGGTGCAGACGCCCATCCTGATGTTGCACAACGACGGCGACGACGCCGTCCCGTGGACGCAGGGGATCGAGTTTTTCCTCGCGCTCCGCCGCCTGAACAAGGAGGCCTACTTCTTTAATTACAACGGCGAGCCGCACGGCATCCGCAAGCGCGCCAACCAGATGGACTACGCCCTCCGTCTGTTCCAGTTCTTCGGCCACTACCTAAAAAACGAAACGAAGCCAAAGTGGATGGAGAAGGGCATCCCCTACATCGAACGGGATAGCCCGGAGCATCAGGCCACGTCCCTACAATAGAAGCTGGCATGAACCATCACGATTCCCACCGCCGCACCGTCCGCGTCAAGCGCGTCGACGAAGTCAATTCGCTCGACGAAATGTTCCGGCACTGCCTGCCGGCATTTGGCGGCGCCTACCTCCGCCGGATCTACGAGATCCTCGACCGCGCCATCGGCATGGGCTGCCCGCTCACGCTCGCCATCGCCGGGCCGGTCACCGTCTCTGGCCAACACCAGACCTGGCTGATCCCGCTGCTCGAAACTGGCTGGGTCGCTTATCTTTCGACGACCGACGCCGTCTGCTACCACGATGGCCACCGCTCGCTCGACGGCCGCAAGGACCCGGTTTTCGAAGTACCCATCTTTGGCGACGACGGCGCCCTGCGCGACGAGAAGACCATCCGCGTTACCGACATGGCCTTCGATGAGGACGTGCTGCTCGATCAGGACCGCTTCCTGACCGCCCTGCTGAACCACGAAGACTTCCAGAAGAAGATGACCGGCACCGAGATGCGGAACAAGCTCGGCCGCTGGTATCACGCAATTGAAGAGCGCAACGGCGTGGAGCAGGGGCTGCTGGCCAAGTGCCATAAGATGGCGATTCCGGTGTTCGTCGGCGCGCCCGGCGATGGCAGTGTCTTCCTGAACTCGATGAAGCTGTGGGCGATGCGCGAGGCGGGGTTGATCCCTTCGTACGGCTTCGATCTCGATATCCATGCCGAGGTGTTTGAAGCCTGCGCGTACCATCGCTGGGGCCTCTTCGATACCGAGGCGAAGTCGCTGGCGACGTTCATGCTCGGCGGCGGCGTGCCGAAGAACTACAACCTGCAGCCGGAGCCGGCGCTGGGCCAGATCCTGGGCCTGCCTGACGTGCGCGGCTATGAGTTCGATGTGCAGATCACTTCGGCGCCCATCACGGACGGCAGCCTTTCGAGCTGCCCGCCGGCCGAAGCCGTCACCTGGGGCAAGGTGGACCGCGATACCTATCAACAGTCCACTGAGAGCATGCAGGGCGACTATTCGATGGTGGTGCCGTTCCTTATTAAAGCCCTGCTCGATCGGCGGAAGAAGTTCGAACGGCTGCGGGACGAACTCGGCGAAGAGACCCTGTTCGAGCGGCATCCCGAAGCCAAGGGCTACCTGCGCTCCCGCGAAGGCTATCGGCTGTTCGATCAGCGCGAGACGCTGGTCGGCAAGCTCCGCGACGCCGTCCGCGAGAATGCGGACTGGCTGAACGAGACACTCACTTACCCACTGGCCATTCCAAAATCATGAGACAACCGGTCCACGTCTTCTACGGCGGCGCCCATCTGTTCCGGCCCGACATCATCGAAAAGATCAGCAGCGTGGCGTTGCGCGCGCTGCCGAGTTTTGAAACGCCGTACCGCAAGCAGCTTGAAGCCAAGCTAAAGGCGGAGCCAGTGGAGGACTACCGGATCGACTTTGAAGACGGCTACGGCGACCGGCGGCAGGACGAAGAGGATGCTGATGCCTACCGCTGCGGCAAGATTGTGGCCGCTGGCACTGGGTTGCCCGCGGTGGGGATCCGCATCAAGCGGCACGGCCTCCGCACGCTCCAGATCTTTCTTGATAGCGCCGGCTCGCTGCCGCCGAACTTTCGCGTCACCGTACCGAAAGTGGAGCGGCCCGAGGAGGTAGCCGTCGTGGCCGCCGAGTGCCCGGGTGCGCACATCGAGGCGCTCATTGAAACCGGCCCGGTGGTGCAGCGCCTTCACGAAATTCCGGCCGATAGCCTGCACCTGGGCCCGTATGACCTGTTAGCTTCGCTGGGTATCCCGGCCGCGTTCCAGCACCTGCACCACCCGGCTTGCGCCATGGTCCGCATGCAGATGCTGCTGACCGGCAAGACCGTCGTCGACGGCCCCACGAAGACCCTGCCTGTGGGCGACAACCCGAAAGAAGGATGGAAAAAGCACCGCGAAGATATCTGGCGTTCTCTGAGCGAGGGCTTCTATCAAAGCTGGGACATCCATCCGGCGCAGCTTGTTTCGCGCTACGCGACGCTGATGGAGTTCTACATGGAGCACCTGCCGGCCGTGCGCGAACGCCTCGCGAATTTCGAAGGGGCGGCGACGCGGTTGGGCGCCCAGTTCGACGATGCGGCGACCATCCGCGGCTTGCGTGCTTTTGCGGAGCGGGCGTCTTATTTGGTAGCGCGGTAGTCCAGCGGGGGCTTCGCGTCTTTCGGCAGGCGCGATTCGTAATTGAATCCGGCGCGGCGCTTGTCGAAGGCGTCCCGGACCGCGGCCAGTTGCTTGGGGTCGTCGTAAAGATCCATCGCCGTTAGCGCGAGCACTTTCGCGGCGAGCACCATGCCTTTCCGGCCGATACTCATACCGGCGCACGCCGTCGATTGCCAGGAGTGATAGGGAATGCCGGGGGCGAAGGTAGCGATGCTGAGTTCCGAGGCCGGCACCACCCAGGAGACGTCCGCGGCGTCGGTGGACCCGGAGCTGGCCCCGCCGGCGATAGGCTGAATCTGCGCTTCGCTGCCAAGGCCGAGTTCGGGTTCGGCGAAGAGCGTCGTGCGCAGCTTGGTGGCGAACTCCTTCTCTTCCGCGCCGTACTGAATCCCGCCCAGCACCCGCATGTGCCGGTCGTACATGGCGGCCAGCGCGTCGTTCGGCAGCATGTTGTAGACGGACGACTGTACGGCCAGCTCGTGCTTGGTTTCGGTGGCGAGCGCCGCGCCGGCGGCGGCCTTTTCGATGCGGGACCAGACGTTGTCGAGCACCTTCATCGACGGGTGCCGGGCGTAGACATAGACCTCGGCGAAGTCCGGCACCACGTTGGGTGCGACGCCTCCCTGGGTCACGATGTAGTGCATCCGGGTCTCTTGCGGGACATGTTCGCGGAGCAGGTCAATAGCGTGGTTGAAGAGCATCACGGCGTCGAGCGCGGACCGGCCCTGTTCCGGGTTCATGGCGGCGTGGGCGGCGGTGCCGCGAAAGCGGAATTTGGCGGTGATGTTGGCGAGGGTGGTGCGGAGGCTGGCTTGGTTCGCATCGCCGGGATGCCACGCGAGCACGGCGTCCACGTCGGTAAACGCGCCAGCGCGGATCATATAGACTTTGCCGCCGCCGCCCTCTTCGGCCGGGGTGCCGAAGACTTTCAGGGTGCCGCGGAAGCCCTGTTCCTTCAGGGCGATTGCGGCGAGTACGGAGCCGGCGCCGAGCAGGTTGTGGCCGCAGCCGTGGCCAGGGGCGTTGGCAACCCGGGGAGCTCGTTTCGGGGAATCTTCCTGCGAAAGACCCGGCAGTGCGTCGTACTCGGCCATCAGGCCGATCACTGGTTTGCCGGAGCCATAAGTGGCCACGAAGGCGGTGGGGATGCCGCCGGTCCCCGTCTCGACGGTGAAGCCGGCGCGGCGGAGTTCGGCTTGGAGCAGGGCGGAACTCTTCTCCTCTTTGTAGCCGACCTCGGCCAGTTCCCAGATCTGCCGGGAGAGCGCGCCCAGGCGTTCAGCGTGCAGGTCGACCTTGGTCGTCACCTGGCTATGGAGCAGCGGAACGAAGAGGCAAATCAGAAGGCGCATTGTGATAGAACAACACACATGGTTACCCGGCGTACAGTGCTCCAAGCCTCCGGCCTCGCGGCCGCCCCGCAAGTGATGACGGCGCAGACCGGCCCGCTCAAGGTCGTCAGCACGGTGGAGTTTGAACCCGCTGAACTCGCCAAAATCACCCAGGGAAAAGCCGTCCCGATTCGCTTCGTGGTGACCAAGGATCGCGAGGCGTTTCGCAAGGAACTTCGCGACGCCGACATCGTCTACGGCGGCCTCTCCGGCGCCGATCTCGATTTCGCTCCCAAGGTGAAGTGGGTGCAGTCGCCCGGCGCGGGCGTCGAAAGTGCCGATCCCAAGTTCATGGCGAGCCCGATCCTCTTTACCAACATGGCCCGCATCTTTGCTCCCGGCATCGCCGAGACGGCCATGGGCCTGCTGCTCTGCCTCACCCGCGGCATCACGAAATACTACATGCCCCAGTTCGCCAAGCGGCAGATGAAGCCGGTTGGCACCGTGAAGAGCGCCGACCATTGGGAACTCGGCGGCCGCACCATCGGCCTGGTCGGCTTCGGCGGCATCGGTTACGAGATCGGCCGACGCGCCCACTTCGGCTTCGATATGAAGGTGCTCGCGACGGACGCCAAGCCGATGCATAAGCCGGAATGGGTGGAGGAGTTGCGCGATCCGTCCTGGTTCATGGAGATGGTCCCGCGCGTCGACGTTCTCGTCAGCGCCGCGCCATCGACGCCGAAGACCCGCCGGATGTTCAACGAAGGGGTCTTCCGCAAGATGCAAAAACACGCCATCTTCCTCGGCATGAGCCGCGGCGATCTGTTCGACGATATGGCGCTGGTGAAGGCGTTAAAGGAAGGTTGGATCGGCGGCGCCGGGCTCGATGTCTTCCCGACGGAGCCGCCGCCCGCCGACCATCCCATCTTCGACGCGCCCAACGTCGTCATGACCGCCCATACCTCCGGCTGGGGCCCGGACCGCCAGCGCCGCCTGGTCGACCTGTTCGCCGAGAATCTCCGCCGATACGCCCTTGGCATGGAATTAATAAACGTCGTTGACAAGCAAAAAGGCTACTGATTTCCGCGTTACCGGGTATGGCACTCTCTTTCGGCGCAAAAACCCAAGTCTCCGGCTACGTCACCAAGGAAAAGTTCCTGAAAGGCCGGACCCTCGACGAAATCGAACGGACGCTCGGCTACCACCCCGGACGTCTAGCGAACGGTGCAACGTTCTTGAAGCTCGACCGCGTTCCCAAGCCCGGCGAATTCAGCTTGGCCGGCTATTCGCAAGTCGCCGACCACCGCGCTACGCCGCCCACCGGCATCGACGTCGATAAGGTTACCCAAATGGCCGCGGCGTCCTTCTCGGCCGACGGTGGCGACCGCCTCGTCAAGGTCTTCCCCGCCATTGGTCACGACGCCGCCATGGCCAACGATGACCAATACCCTCCCGGCGCCGGCTGCCCCCAGTGGAAGCTCACCGCGAAGATCGATGCCACCGTCGTCGCCGTCGTCTCCCTCTACCCCAACGGCCGCTACTTCCCGGCCAGCTAACGCAACTCCTCGCGCGCTCGCCGCAGCGCCTGCGCCAGCAGATACGCATCGGCCGAGTACAGCAGCCGATCCACGCCCATCTCGCGCCACCGATCAGCGGACTCCAGACTATTGGCGAAGGCGCTCGCCTCAATACCGGCCGCATGGGCGGCGTGGATCACGCGCTGCCCGGCCCCGAGCACCTCGGCATGCATCACGTCGCCCGGCCTGCCCAGCGCTTGCGAAAGATCGTAGGGGCCGATGAACAACTCATCGACGCCGGCCAACCCGGCGATCGCCTCCACTTCCGCCAACGCCCCCGCCGTCTCGATTTGGATGATGACCCGCACCGGCCGCCGCAGATACTCCTCCATCGGCACGAGCGAATACCCCGCCGCCCGGACGAACCCATTCAATCCCCGCCGCCCCGCTGGATGAAACCGCGAAGCCGCCACCACCGCTGCCGCTTCCTCCGCCGTATGAATCTGCGGGACCAACACGCCAGCCGCCCCGGAATCCAAGGCGCCCTGCAGCAGATCCGCCCGGCCCGCCACCCGCACAATCGCCGGCACCCGCGCTGCTCGCAGCATGTCCGGCAACTGCGCCGTGCCCATCGCGCCGTGCTCGGTATCGATCACGACAAAGTCCCACCCGGCCAGACTCGCCATCTCCACCACGTCCGGGCAGGCAATCTCCAGGAAAATTCCCGCGGGAATCATTTCACCTTTCTCGATGGCCGCTTCTTCGGCGCAAAGTGCCCGGCAATGTGGCGCTGCAATTCGCGGAAGATCGTATCGGCTGGTTTCGCCGCGTCCACCGTCACGAAGCCGTAGCGCATCGACATCCGGTCGAGCGCCCGGATCACCCTCGCCTGATACCGCACGAAGCTGTCGTACATGTCCGGGCCAAAGCGCATGTCCATGCCGCTCTCCCAGAAATCAAACTGCCCGCGGCCCATCACCGTCCGCGAGATCAAGGTCGGCACCTCAGCACGGAGATAGTAAACGTCATGCGGCACCAGCGCGAAGCCGGCTACCTTCTCAAGCCACGAACTATCTTCGCCGCGCGCGATCCCCCGCGCCATCAGCGAGAAGATGTAGCGGTCTGTCAGCACCACGAACCCCGCCCGCAGCGCGGGAATGATCTCATTTTCAAGGCGGTCGGCGAAGTCGGTCGCATAGAACAACGTCATCGTCACCGAGCCCAGCGTATGCCCCTCTTTGGCTTGGGCGATCCCTTTGCCGGCGAGCGCGCTCCGCGCCATGCCCGTATCAAGGACCGCATGGCCCTGCTGTTCCAACCAGGCTTTCAAGCGGGCGACCTGCGTGCTCCGCCCCACCGCATCTGGCCCTTCGATGACGATCAGCTTGCCCTGGAGTTCCGCGGTGTCCACCCCCGGCAGCGGCTCGCTATAAAACTGGAGTGGTTGCTTCGAAAGCATGGGACGTCCCCTCCTGGTTCAAAATCTGTCCGCTGGCCACCGCGTCGCCTAACTGCTCCATCACGATGCGCCGCATTTGAAACTGCTGCTCTTCAATCGACTGCGAAGCGTCGATAACATGGAAGCCCATCTCCTCCACCATCGCTTCGTACTGCTCCAAGATCCGGCCCTGGAATATACGGAACGACTCTTCCACCCGCTTGGCCAGATTCAGGTCCATCCCGGCCTCGTAGTATTTGATCGAATCGCGCCCCCCCAGAATCCGTCCCAGCGCCACTTCAAGCGGGACCCGGAAGTAAAAGGCCAGGTTCGGCTGAATCGCGAAGCGGTAAAGGTTCCGCACCCAACGCGGTGAGACGCCCCGCACCACGTCGCGCGCGAACGCCGTATAGGCGAACCGGTCGGCGCACACAATCGCGCCCGCCTTCAGCAGTGGAATGATGTAACGCTCCTGCCGGTCGGCAAAATCGGTGGCGTGGATCAGGCTGAAGGTCGTCGGCGTGAACATCATCTTCTTCTTGCCGCGCCGGGTGGTATCGCTAACAAGGGGCGACGAGTTCCATTCGCTAAAGGCCACCGCCAGCCCCTGCGCCCGCAGCCACTGGCTCAGCAGCGCCAACTGGGTGGATTTTCCGGAGCCATCAATGCCTTCGACAATGATCAGCTTGCCCTTGAATCGATTCGGGGTCAGTAATTGCATGGGAATAAGCTTCGACAATTATAGCCGCACACTCCTGGCCGCTTATCATGAAGGGGAACCATGCCCCGCTACGCCGCCATCGACATTGGAAGCAACTCCACCCGCCTCGCCGTAGCCGAGGTCAATCCCGGCGAACCCTGGAAAATGCTCGCTGCCGAGCGGGAAGTCACCCGGCTGGGGACCAGCGTCTTCACTGAAGGCGCCATCTCCAAAGAGGCGATGGAACTGCTGATCCGCACCCTTTCCCGCTTCGCCGCTACCTATCATCGGCTCGGCGTCTCGGGCGTTCGCGCCGTCGCCACCAGCGCCGTCCGCGATGCCCGCAATCAGGATGACTTCCTCTACCGCGCCAGCCAGGCCATCGGCGCGCCAGTCGAAATCATCTCGGGGCTCGAAGAGTCGCGTCTCATCAACGCCGGTGTCCAGGCCACGTGGCCCCTGCCGGAAGAACGGGTGCTCATCATCGATATTGGCGGCGGCAGCGCCGAAGTCATCGTCTCCGATGGCGGCCGGCTCGAAAGCGGCGTCTCCCGGCCGCTCGGCGCGGTTCGCTTGAAAGAGATGTTCCTTCAGGACGATCCCCCGGCCAGCGAACAGCTCGGCCGCCTCTACGCCTACATCGATGAGAAGTTGACCCCCGCTTTAAAGCGAACCGGCCTGGGCGCATTTGATCGCGCTATTGCCACCTCGTCCACCGCCGCCGCCGTCGTTAGCGCCCTCAACAAAATCCCCCGCAAGGACCGCGACCGCGCCGACCGCCTCTCTGCCACCACCGCCGACATCGGCGACCTCGAGAACTTCCTCGCGAAGTCGAATCTCGCCGCGCGCCGCAAAGTTCCTGGCATCGGTCCCCGCCGCGCCGAAATCATCGTCGCCGGCATCAGCGTCCTCCATCGCATCCTAAAGGCCTACGGCCAGAAGGAGGTTTTCTACTCGACGGCCGGAGTCCGCGACGGCATCATCGCCGATCTTGCTGAGCGCCGCAGCGGCAGCGATCTCACGCGGATGAGCAAAGAGCAGCGGCAGGTGATCGAAGCGATGGCCCGCCGCTACGCCGTCGACATGAAGCACGCCCGCCAGACGGCCCACCTGGCCAACTCGCTCTTCGTCGGACTGCAGCCGTTGCACCAGCTCCCCGCCAGCGCCGGCAAACTATTGGAAGCCGCCGCCTATCTCCTCGATTCCGGCCACTACGTGAGCGATATGGCGCATCACAAACACAGCTACTACCTGGTGGCGCATGGTGACCTGCCCGCCTTCACCAATGAGGAACGGCAGACAATCGCCCTCCTCTGCCGCTTCCACCGGAAGTCGATGCCCCAGGCCCGGCACGGCTTCTTCCAGGACCTCACCGCGGCGGTAAAGAAAACGGTCCTTTGGCTCGTCCCGATTGTCCGGCTGGCGGACAGCCTGGCCGGCAGCCCGGACCACCATGCCGAATCCGCGCGGGTGCAGATCTCCCCGAAAACGGTCACCATTCTGCTCGAGGAGGAGGGCAACATTAACCTGGAGCTCTGGGCCGGAGAGCGTGTGGCCGATGTGTTTCGACAAATCTACGGCCGTGAGTTGGCGCTGAAGCTGGCTTCGTAGTAAACTGAAGTTTCGCCTGCCACTGGGAGATCGTTCAATGGTAGGACTGCAGACTCTGACTCTGCCTATCGGGGTTCGAATCCCTGTCTCCCAGCCACAATTTTGTTTCCGTCCTTCCCCCGGGACGGTAACTTCGGGCCCCAAGAACACGTTAATCTGATTGTAGTGTATCCGATGCGTCTTCTAGCCCCGTTCAGCTTATTCGCCGTTGGCGCCGCGCTGGCCCAGTCTCCGAGTTTTGAGCACTCTGTTCAACCGGTGATTAATAAGTCCTGTGTGGCGTGTCATAACGACCGGTCCGCCGCCGGCGGACTGAACATTGTTCCCTTCCAAAATCAGGCGAGTTTGGCGTCGAACCGCGACGATTGGGAACGCATCATTCAGAAGATCCGCACGGGCGAGATGCCGCCGAAGGGCATGCCCCGCCCCACCCAGGCCCAGGCCGACGAGCTGATGTCATTCGTCACGGCTGAGTTTGAACGCGCCGACAAGCTCGTCAAGCCCGACCCGGGCCGCGTCACCGCCCGGCGCCTGAACCGGAACGAATACACGAACACCATCCGCGACCTGCTTGGCGTTGAGTTCCGCGCCGACCGCGATTTTCCGACCGACGATTCCGGCTACGGCTTCGACAACATCGGCGATGTGCTGACCATTTCGCCCATTCTGATGGAGAAGTACCTCAACGCCGCCGAACGCATCGCGGCCCGCGCCATCGGCGCCGACCCGCTGCCCAAGCCGGTCGAAAAGCTCTATCACAATCGCGACAAGGCGATCCGCCGGATTGACCGCAGCACCATTGAAGCCAGCCATCGCGTCGACTTTGAAGGCGAATACACCATCCGCTTCGGTCTTCCCGGCGAACGCGGCCCGGATGCCGCCCCCGTGAAGCTGGGCCTGTGGATGGACGGCAAGCTGCTCCAGACGCTCATGGCCGAAACGAAGCCATCGAAGCTCGTCTACTTCAACCCGTATTCCGAAGAAGAGATGCGCCTTTCGCTCCCCGAGGGCGACCATGTCTTCCGTGTCGGCTTCATAGACGACCCGTTTGTGAAGGACCTCACCGACAAAGAGGCTTACAACAACAAGAAGAACAAGTGGCTCGAGTCGATTCTGTTCATTGGACCGTTCCCCGAAAAGACCGAGCGCCCCAGCCGCAAACAGCTGCTGACGTGCGACCCGAAGTCGGGCGACGCCTGTATCGAATCGATCCTGTCGAAGCTGGCCCGCCGCGCGTACCGCCGGCCGGTGACCAAGGACGAGGTCGCCAAGCTCACCCGCTTTGTCGGCATCGCCAAGCAAGAAGGGCTCTCCACCGAGCAAGGCCTCCAACTCGCCATCCAGGCGGTTCTCGTTTCGCCGCACTTCCTGTTCCGCGTCGAGCGCGATTCTGACCCCTCCGAACCGCGGCAGGTCACGGACCTCGAACTCGCTTCCCGGCTCAGCTACTTCCTCTGGAGCTCGATGCCGGATGAAGAGCTGTTGCAGTTGGCCGAAGCGAACAAGCTCCGCCCCGCACTCGACGGCCAGATTCAGCGGATGCTCGCTGATCCGAAGGCCTCCGCCTTTGCCGAGAACTTCGCCGGACAATGGCTCGAGATTCGCAACCTCGACAGTGTAAAGCCGGACCCCGTGAAGTTCCCGGCCTGGAACGCCGAGCTGCGGGACGCGATGAAGACCGAAACCCGGCTCTTCTTCCAGGCGATGTTGACGGGCAATCGTCCCATGGCCGAGTTTATCGACGCCAAGTTCACCTTCTTGAACGAAACCCTGGCTAAACACTACGGGATCGACGGCATCACGGGCAACGAATTCCGCCGGGTGGAACTCTCGAACCCGCAACGCGGCGGCATCCTGACTCACGCCAGCGTGCTCACCGTTTCGAGCTACCCGACGCGTACTTCCCCTGTCATCCGCGGCAAGTACATTCTGCAAAACATCCTCGGCGCCCCGCCGCCGGCCCCTCCCCCGGACGTGCCTGCGCTGGACGAAGAGAAGATGGCTACGGCTGGCTCGCTCCGTCAGCAGATGGAAAAGCACCGCACCAATCCGACGTGCGCCTCCTGTCACAATCGTATGGACGTTCTCGGCTTCGGTCTTGAGAACTACGACGGCATCGGCACGTGGCGGACGAAGGACGGCAAATTCGACCTCGACACCTCTGGTATCATGCCCAACGGCAAGTCGTTTCAGAACCCGTCGGAAATGCGCGTCGTCCTTCAGTCCGAACTCCCTGATTTCGCCCGCTGCGTCACCGAGAAGATGTTGACCTACGCTCTCGGCCGCGGTTTAGAGCGATATGATCGGAGAACGATTGAAACGATCACCAAGTCTCTAGCGCCCGCCAACTACCCGTTCCAGGCGCTGGTCAAAGAAATTGTGCACAGCCTGCCGTTCCAGATGCGGCGTGGCGAAACACCCCGTGAAAAATCCAGCCAACAGGTAGCCAACCGATGATGATCACCCGTAAAGCTCTTCCCCGTCGCACCTTTCTCCGTGGACTCGGCGCGGCCATTGCGATTCCGGCGATGGATGCGATGGCTCCCGCCATGGCGTCCAGCCAACTGCCCGGCAAGGCGCCCGTGCGGATGGCCTTTGTCTACGTCCCCAACGGGATCGTCGATCACAAGCTCTGGAACGTGCCGGAAGGCCCCATTGGCGCGCTCCCTCGCCTGTTGAAGCCTCTCGACGGCTTCCAGGGCGACATGCTCCACCTTGGCAACCTGACCCACAATGGTGGCCGCGCCCTGCTCGACGGCGCTGGGGACCACGGGCGCTGCTGCGGCGGATATCTCAGTGGCATCCAGCCGCGCAAAACTGCGGTGGACATCAAGGCAGGCATCAGTTGCGACCAGATCGTGGCTAATAAAGTGGGCAGTACCACCCGCTTCGCCTCGCTCGAAGTCGGCCTCGAAGACGGTCGTCAGGCCGGCGACTGCGACTCCGGCTACTCCTGCGCCTACACGAATAATCTGTCGTGGCGCAGTGAAACCCAGCCGATGCCGCCTATCCTGAATCCCCGCGCGCTCTTCGAGCGCCTCTTCGGCACCGGCCAGATCCTGAGCCCGGAAGCCCGCGAACGGCAGGGCAAGTTCCGCCGCAGCATCATCGACTTCGTCACCGAAGACACCCGCAAGCTCCAGTCGAACCTTGGCCCCACCGATCGACGGAAGCTTGATGAGTACCTGTCCTCTATCCGCGCCATCGAAAAGCAGCTCGAGAAGGCCGAGAACGATAACGCCCAGATCAATCCCGGCATGGAGAAGCCCTACGGCATCCCCGCCGACTTCGCCGAGCACTTTAAGCTGATGACGGACATGATCACCGTCGCCTTCCAGTCCGACATGACCCGGGTGGTCACGTTCCTCGTCACCCGCGAAGGCACCTCCCGCTCCTACCGCGAGATTGGCATCTCCGACGGTCACCACCCGCTCACGCACCACATGTTCAATCCGGCGTCGATCGAAAAGGTCGCCCAGATCAACACCTATCACGTGAAGCAGTTCGCCGGCTGGCTCGAGAAGCTGAAGGCTTCAAAAGAGGGCGATTCCAACATCCTCGACAACTCGATGATCGTCTACGGCGCCGGCCTCGCCGATGGCAACCGGCACAATCACGAAGACCTGCCCACGCTGATGTTCGGCAAGGGTGGCGGCGCGTTCAAGACCGGCCGACGCATCGTCTACCGCAAGGAAACCCCCATTTCGAACATGTACCTCACCATGATGGATCGCATGGGCGTCAACGTCGAGCACTTCGGGGAATCCACCGGGCGGCTCGACGGTCTGAACCTGAGCTAGTCCCATGCAAGCCATTGGCGCGGCCAAACCCCCTCTGGGCGTCATCTTTGACGCCGACCTTGGGAATGCCATCGACGCCGTACTCGCCATGGCCGTCCTCTACGGATTGGACGGTAAGAACGAGTGCCGCGTAGTGGCCACCACGGTCTCGAAGCATTCGCTCTCCTCGGCTGGGATGGCCGAAGTGATCGCCCGGTTCTACGCCGGCACGGTTAGCGCGGACTTTGGTGCGGTCGGCCGGGGCTTGCCCGTCGGCATGTCCATCGCCAATAAATCCACCGACGAAACGCCACTGTTGAAAGCCGTGCTGAACCGGAAGACCCCGGAAGGCAACCCGGTTTATAACCACGGTATTTTGCAGTTGAATGATACGGCGGATGTGCACGCGGTGATCCGCAACGCCTACACCTCGCAGCACGATCAAAACTGCATCACGGTGCTCGCCGGCCCCGCCACCAATCTCGCGGGCGTCCTCGGCCTGCCCGGCGTGAAGGATCTGATCAAGCAGAAATGCAAGGCGCTCGTCTGGGCGCCAGACCGCCTCAGCGTCGACCCCGCGGCTGCCCAAAAGCTGCTCGCCGAATGGCCCACGCCGATCTATATCGCCACCCCGGAGCTCGGCGCAGCGGTAAAGTTCCCCGCCAGCGCCGTCGAAACCAATTTCGCCTGGTCGGAAGTGCATCCCATCGCCGACGCCTACCGCGCCGCGCAGCCAATGCCGTATGAGGCGACTACTGCCGCCGTAGCCGCCGTCCTCTACGCCGTGAAGCCGGAAGGCTTCTTCACGCTCTCTCCCGCGGGTGCTGCCACCCTCTCCCCGAAGAATACGATCGTCTGGAAGGCCGGGGCCGGGCAGCACCATCTGCTTCAGCTCGACCCCGCCAACAAGGCCACCGTGCTCGAAACGATGACGACACTCGCCAGCGCCAAGCCGGTTCCCCGAGCTCAGCGCCGCCGCCGCCCGCCGGTCGTTGATCCAGCTAAGGCCGATCCAGCCAAAGCCGACCCAGCCAAACCGGATCCCGCCAAGCCGGTCGAACCCACCAAGCCCTAGCCTTACTCCACCCGCTCGTAGAGCAGCAGGTTCCGGAATTTCTTGCCCGTGGGTAGCGTGCCGCGCGAGTCGATCGTCATGCGCTTCCCATCCGGTGAGATAGTCCGTGTTGCTTCCACGGTAACCTTACCGTCCAACTGAAACACCTGATCCACCCGGTCCGGGCTCCGAAGGAAAAGGGCCACGGAATTGTACAGGCTTCCTCCCTGGAAGGGGTACTGCTTCCCGTCGTACTTCGCGGTGAACTCGGTATGAAATGGCTTGCCCTCCATACTCGTCCCGTCGTGGAGGAACTTCACCCTGTCCCCCTCCTTCACCCACTGCCGCCGGGACTCTTTCGGCCCTGGCCCCGACTCGTACGTCGAGGCCTCCTTCAGGAACCGCCATTTCCCGATCCCGCGATCCACTTTCGCCTGCGCCAGCAAACCGCCCGCGGCCAGAGTCAATACATTGCGACGTAGCATCGCCCGATAGTCTACTGCACGCTGCGCTGCATGGGAACCGGGGGCAGTGGCGAAGTTGGCGGACTGGGGGGAAGCGCCTCCGCCGGCTTCTGCGGATCGTTGGTCAAGAACCGGTCATCCGACTTCCGCACCCGGATTTCGCCCCGGTCCGTTTCCAGCAGCAACCGCGGTCCATTGCCCACGTTGCCGCTCAGCGTTCCGCCCCGCTCCTCTTCTCTCTTTATTAGTGGCGAACCGTAGTCGTTCTCCACGTCGCCCCGCCGCGTCTTCGCCGCCAGTTCGAACTTGGCCGCCGTCGGCAGCACCAGCTCAATCTCTCCGGCATTGGTCTTGGCTTCCATCTTGCCAAACCCAGTGCCCGAGGGACGCAGGGTAATGTCGCCGCGGTCCACATCCAGGTCGATCGAGTCCGTAAAGCCGCTCAACTCTACATCCTTCGACTTCGCCCGCAGCACCAGCGGTCCGGTCACATCGCTTCCAATCATCGACCCGCCCGCGAACCGCAGCGTTCCCGCCACCCGCTCTAGCCGCAGATTTGTCGAGGGCCCTTCAAATCGCAACTGCCGGGCAATCTTCCGGAATTCGAGGTCGCCGGAATAGCTGCCATTCACGGACACCGTGCCGCCGATGTTCTCCATCTCCACATCGTCGCCGCGGCCTTTCACTTCGACATTGCCCTTCACGTTCGTCGCCCGAATGATGTCGCTCCGCCGCAGGTCCGCCCTGACATTGCCGCCCACATTGTTCAAGCGGATCCCCGCGTTTTCGCTGTTGATGTCCACGTCGCCGCCAACGTTCTCAAGATCAATATCGCCGTAGCGGCCCTTGGTTTCGACCCGGGCGCCCAGGGGCACTTGAATCTCCAAATTGGCCCGCATCTGCGGCCCGCTCGAAACCCGGTCGAGGTTGGTGCGGACAATGATCGTGTCGCCCTCTCGCACCAGTTGGAAGTCCGACCTCTTGTCGTTGAGGTCGGCGTCCTCCCGGCTCATCGCCCGGATCGTCTTCGTTCCGGTTACCCGCACCTCTTCGGAGTCAATGCCTGTAATCCGGGTGTTGCCCCGCACGTTGTCAATGAGGATTCGCGGCGTCTTGCCGGCGGCCATCGTCCCGCTCACCGGATATTCGAACGCTTCCCCCATCAACTCCCACGCTCCGAGCGAGATCCGGTTGCCCCAAACGTTCCGCTGCTTGATGCCCCAGAACAGGCTGCTGCCCACCACGCAGATGAACACCACCATCACCCACTCTCCGCCGGTCACGCCCTGCCGCGCGGCGAGCTGCCCTTTCTGATTCCAGACCAGCACCTCAACCAGACGCAGAACACCCCAAGCGATCAGGCCGTAGGGCCAGTATTGACTCAATAGATCCAAGAGCTGCAGTCCTGGGATGAAGTTTCGCAGCAAGAACAGCAAACCAATCACGATCAGGATGATCGGTCCTGTGATGGAGGCGCGGCGCATGGCTCAGTTCCCCCCCGTCATCGGTGGCTGAGACATCGGCGGCGGCCCGGGCATGGGCGGAGCGGGTTGTCCCGGCCCGGCCGTCAGATGCTCGAACAGCTTCAACAAACCCACCAGCACCAGCAGCACCGGCCAGGACTGGCGGATGCCAAAGATTCCGGCATGGTCGATGGCGAACAAGACGCCCACCGCAATTAGAAGAATCGGACCGCGAATCGCGGCAAACAGATTATTGTTCACGACGCACCCCCTCACCCAACGGCGCTGCCGGGGCTTGCAGCCGCACGTAGAGCATATAGACCCCCGCCCCAATCAAACCCAACGGCCAGAACTTCAACAATTGCGAAATGCGCAGGAGCTCGAAGTTGTGCAGCAGGAAGATGACGCCAAGCCCGATCAACACAATCGGCCCCATCGGAAATCCGCCCTGTCCCGGGCGGGCCGAAACGATCCCGGAGAACTCGTCGACCACCTCGCCCATCTGCCGCCGGCGCGCCGTGTGATAGGCCTCAAAAGCCTGATAGATCACCCACGTCGGAATCAGCATCGCAAACAGGAATTGAAGCTCTCCGACGCTGTCGGCGTTCGCCAAGCTAATCAACATGCCAAACACCAGTACGTGCACGAGTCCCTTGGCATACTGCGCGTTATAAATCGCGCCAACGCCGGGCAATAAACCAAGAATGAACGCAAGGCCGGGGGAGATGCTGTTGTTCATGCCAGTCGCATAGGGTGGCGGAGCCGTCGGTGGCGCCGTCCAGGGCGATCCAGCCGTCTCCGTAGCCGGCACATGCTCGGCACAGTACACGGTGCCGAAGGCAATTTTTTGCGCTTCTGGCTCCAGTTGTTTGCCGCAGATCCGGCAGAATGCCGCCTGGGGCGGTGGTACGTTCTGTTCCATGATAATATCCCCCGAACTCTAACTACTGCAAAGGCTTAGCTTCATTGGAAGGTACGGAAAGTTTCTCCGCTTCGTTCCGTAATTGATTCTGCCTTTCCATCTCTTCCTGCTCAGTCCATTCCTGCAGCCGGCTCTGAATCTCAAACACCAGCCGCAGGTTTTCGTAATACTTCACCGCCCGGTTCCAGGCCCGGTGGGCTTGATCGTCGACGCTCACCCAGATCTTGACTGGATCCAGGTCCACCGCGCTCAGCGGTCGCACCGGCACCTTAAACACATTCGCCAGCATGGAAAGTGACAGCACCGTCATCGCCATGCCCATCGCCATCTTCGGCGCGAGCACCGGACCCAGCCAGCGGCTCAGGAAGCCCTTCAGCCCCGCTGCCCCACCACCGGGGACCGCCTTGGGCCCGCGTGGCAAATCGTAGAGGATCTTGGTGATCAGCTCTTTGGGCGGCTCCACCGTCGCGGCGCGCTCCATGAAAGCTGCGGCGCCCAACACATCCGCCGCATACTCCCGGCATGCCGCGCAGCTCTCGCGATGCGATTCGAACGCCGCTTTAGCCTCGCCCCGCAACTGCCCATCCACGGCGTCGCAAAGTAAGATTTCGAATTCGGCGCAGTTCAACTTCATACCAAAGCCACCTGATACTTCTTGAGCAGCCGGGCCAACTCCGCCCGGCCCCGATTCAGCCGCGATTTCACCGTCCCCTCGGGCACGTTCAAAACCGCGGCGATCTCTTTATAGTCCAATTCTTCGAGGTCCCGCAAAATCACCGTCTCCCGCAGCTCCGGCGACAGTTTCTGCAGCGCACCCTGCAACAGCTCGCTGGCCTCGCGTCCCGCCAGCAGTCCATCCGCCCGGCCGCCGTGGCCAGCACTGCGCTCTTCGAGCATCGGCAACTGGTCTTCAATGGAATCGGTCACCCGGTTTTGCTTCGTTCTCCGGTAGTTGTCAATCAACAGATTCCGCGTCATCCGCGTCAGCCACACAGTAAACGAACCCTCGCCCGAGCGAAAAGTTCGCAGCGTCTTAAAGAGCCGCAAAAACACTTCCTGCGTCAGATCCTGCGCTTCGCTGTCCGTCCCGGTAAACCGGTAGCAAACAGAGTAAACCCGGCGGGTATGCGTTTTGACGAGATCCTCCCAAGCCGTCTCGTCCCCGGCGAGACAGCGTTCCACCAACCGCAAATCAAGGTCGAAACTTTGGTCCAAGCGATGGTTCCCGCGGAGTGGTGGCGTCAAGCCTTCGGCGGCCGCCCAAATCCCTCGTTCAACTGTAGCAGCCGCTGCCATTTCGCCCTTCCCTGTCTCCTATGGTTTGCCCGTTGCCGGGCAGTTCGTAAACAACTACGAGGATTTGGCATAATAAGTTCGCTCGAAGTGCGCGAGCACCCTCATTGTAACGACTGATTTGCTTAACTTTCTCTCCTCGCCAAAATTCCGGCGCTGGGCTTTCGGCTTGGCGATTGTTTTTGCGCCCTTACTCATCTGGTTTTCCTGGCAACGGCTGGCCGCCTTTGACTGGGCCGCTTTTGGTCAGGTGTACAATCAGATCGACTGGCGCTGGATGCTGCCCGGCGGAGCCACCGTCCTCGCCAGCTATCTCGCCCGCGCCCTCCGTTGGCAGGTCATGCTCCGGCCGTTGAATCCCCACTCTTCGCTCGCGCGCATCCTCAAGAACACGATGATCGGCTTCACGGCCATCGTCCTCTTCGGCCGCCCCGGCGAACTCGTCCGGCCCTATCTCATTTCCCGCTCCGAGAACGTCTCCCTCTCCTCGCAGATGGCCGCGTGGTTCCTCGAACGCATTTACGACCTTTTGGCCGTTCTGCTCCTGTTCGGCATTGGCTTGGCCACGTTCAATCCCACTGGACGAAACGTCGGCCCGGCGCTGCAATGGGTGCTGCAGACCGGAGGCGTCTTTATTGCTGTTCTGTGCGCCGCTTGCCTGATCATTCTGATCACCGCCGCTCTCGGTGGCGCCACTCTCGTCACCCGCCTGCGAGAATCGCTGGCCTTCCTGCCCGAGAATCTCCAAGCCAGGATTGGTGGCACTCTCGAGAACTTTGCCACAGGCTTGGCTTCGTGCGGCCGGCCCGCCGATATGGGCCTGATTATCTTCTATACGGTTCTCGAGTGGGGCAGTATTCTCGGCGCCTGCCTGTTTATTCTCTGGTCGTTTCCCCAAACCAATAGCCTCTCCGGGCTCGATGTGATCGTCTATCTGGGTTTTGTCTCGTTTGGCAGCATCGTTCAGATCCCCGGAATCGGTGGAGGGGCCCAACTCGTTGGCTTCCTTGTCCTTTCCCAACTCTTTGCGGTCGCCGCCGCTCCGGCCACAGGAATCGCCATTGCCTGCTGGCTTGCTACATGGGTAGTAGTTATCCCTTTCGGCATCGTTCTCGCTGCTCGCCAAGGCCTCTCCTGGGGTTCCCTAAAGAAAATCGAAAAGGAGATCACCGCATGAAGTGCCCCTTCTGTGCCCACTCAGAAGACAAAGTCATCGACTCTCGCGAAAGCAAGGAGGGCGACGCGATTCGCCGTCGCCGGCAGTGCCTCGGCTGTGAGCGCCGCTTCACGACTTACGAAAAGATCGACGAAATCCCCTACATGGTCGTCAAGAAAGATGGTCGCCGGGAGAAGTTTGAACGGCAGAAAGTCCTCAACGGGTTGATCAAAGCCTGCGAAAAACGGCCGATCCCGATCTCCAAGCTCGCCGCCATCGTCGACCACATCGAGAGCCGGATTGCGGATAGTCCGGAACGGGAGCTATCGACTACAACAGTAGGAGAGATCCTGATGGACGAGCTGCGCCAGCTCGACAAGATTGCCTATGTTCGGTTCGCCTCGGTCTACCGAGACTTCCAGGACGAGCAGGCGTTCCTCAGCGAACTGCAGAATCTCCTCCGAACCCGGCGGACGGGCCAATAAACTACTTTCGTAGGAGAAACATTGAACTGAAACCGTTCGTCTTTCCTAACATCTCTTATTGTGTAGGGGCGTGAGATTGGCGCAAGCCAACTTTGGTCTTTCAAACAGGTTAGAGGGAATGATACAATCGGTGTTGGCACTCCTGCTGCGTTGGTCTGCACCTCCGACCCCTATTTACCTCCGACAGTTTATGGCCAGACCCTCCACGGGAGAGTGAGTCTAGATGGATCACTTCGAAGATCAGTATTCCGCTGACACAGCAGAGCCCCTTGGGCTTCCTTTTGACGAAGAAGCAAACTTCTTTCATCCGGAGGAAGTGCATGACGGCGATGAATTTCCGGGCCAAGTGGCGCCGGAAGAATCAATTTACACCGATGACCCGGTCCGCGTTTACCTGCGGGAAATGGGTGCGGTCCCGCTATTAACCCGCGAAGGCGAAGTCGAACTCGCCCGTCGCATGGAACGGGGCAAACTGCGCATGTTGCGCGCCATCAGCCGCTCGGCTGTCGTCCAGCATCGTGTCATTGAGTTCGCCGAGGCGCTCCGTCGCGAGGAGCAGGAAATCGACAACTTCGTCGACCTGGGAGAAACGGAAGAGGGCACCCCGGCCGATGCGAAGATGCGTAAGGAGGCGCTCGACCGCTTCCTCAACGTCGTCACGCTGTACAAGAAACTCCAGCAGAGCGCCGAAAAGGTGGAAGCCCTTCCTGTTCTGAAGGCTTCCGAGTTGAAGGATCCTGCTGTCCGCAAGGCGCGGCGCAAGATGATCATGCGGCTGGCTCGTACGAAAGTGGAAACCAGCTTGGCCATCCGGGCGATTCCTTTCTACCCGTCCCGCTGGCGGCAGTTCGCTCAAGAGATCGATAAGACCGTCGACGAGATCACCCATCTCGACGCGGAGCTGCACCGGCTCGAAGAGCGTAAAAAGCCGGAATACGCCGCTCGCATCCGCGAACTCAAGAAAGAGGTTAAGAAGCGGGAGACCATGGCCGGGGCCTCGCTTGCCGATCTCCGCCATACCACCGCCATCATCCGCCACGGTGAGACGGAGGCCGAACGCGCCAAGAAAGACCTGGTCGAGGCCAACCTCCGGCTTGTGGTTTCCGTCGCCAAGAAGTATGTCAACCGCGGGCTTCACCTCCTCGATCTGATCCAGGAAGGGAACATCGGCCTTATGCGGGCCGCCGACAAATTCGAGTACCGGCGCGGCTACAAGTTTTCCACCTACGCCACTTGGTGGATTCGCCAAGCGATCACCCGGGCCATCGCCGATCAGTCCCGCACCATCCGTATCCCGGTGCACATGAATGAGTCGATGAACAAGTTCCTGCGCGCTACCCGCGAGCTTGAAAAGGAACTTGGCCGTGCTCCTACGAATGAAGAAATCAGCCGGCGGATGGACATCCCTGTAGAGAAAGTTCAAAAGCTGAAACCCATCTCCCGCGATCCCGTCTCTCTCGAAACCCCGGTCGGTCGCGACGGCGAGTCCGCCCTCGGCGATCTGATCGAGGATCGGTGGGTCGGCTCCCCGGTTGATGCCGTCATCGAAGCTAATGTGCGCGACGAAACCGCGAACATCCTAAAGACCCTATCCCCGAAAGAGGAAAAGGTGATCCGGCTCCGGTTTGGCATCGGCTGTGAGCGCGAACATACCCTC